>JBHJGW010000188.1:0-24106 GCA_050331415.1 Opitutales bacterium
GACCGCGCCGCGAAGCATGCGGAGCAGGCTCAGGAGGAGCGATTGTTGAAGCCGTCCGCCAACGCGTCGCTTGAACGTGTCACTGCCTTCAACCCCCAGCCACAGCTCGTGAAACATAATCTGCCAGCGCTCGGCTGGGCATGCTTTTAGCAGATGGCGGACGCACTCGAGCAGGCGAAATGGCAGGCCTTTCAGATCGAAGGAAGTCGGCACGAACTGAAGGCTGATTCGCTGGGGTTTGAATTCCTCGACAAGCTTTCTGGCGGCCTCCGAACGCTGTTGCCAGGGTACTTGGCTGGAGAAACGCCAGAGGAAGAACGAGGTGTCCTGCTCCTGATCCACGATCGGTTCGATGGCGAGAGGCGCTCGCGGCTGCTTGCGGTCGTTCAGGGCGAGGCAGCCAACGCTGAAGCCATTGCGTGCAGCTTCGGCCGCGAGACGCCGGGTATAGTCGCCGACACCATCGGCGCCGGGCTCGAGGCAGCCGCAGATGAAGAGGATCGCAAGGTCCGAAGACACGTCAGAAAAATTTACGAATGGTGGAGTCATGCCCGGCGAATAAAACGGCCCAAAAGCGTGGCTGCCCCACAGTCGGCCTGCCTGATCAGGGTGTGAAGGGGTGAGCGGACCGCGATGGGTTGGCTGGCGGCGAGGTAGAGCTTGTCGACGAGGCGTGGGGGGCGACCCGCCAGCGCGTCACGAAGGTAGAAACGCCGCCACGGTTTCGGCGCGCCCAACGCATGCGGTAGAATGGCTTTGCCAGATTTGAACCCCATCGCTTCCTGTCCAAGGATGCTTGTCGGGCCAGCGAAAGCTTCCCGGGCTGCGTTGAGAGCGTCCTGATCGGTACAATCGAAGCAATTTGCGAACCCTTTGGAAGCCATCGCGGAGCCGCCTTCGACCTTTGCGACGTCGCGACCCCCTAGTATTTGCCCCATCGTTTCGGAGAGCTTTTTCCAGATGGCCAGAAACTCACGGTATTGAGGCTGAAGCCCGACGCAGCCGCCGTTGACATATTCGGCACCCTGAAAGCCCAGATTGGCCTCCGGGAAGCTTTTCCGCCAACCTATTCGCCGAGGATGGTTTTTCGCCAAAGGCGAGTTGATATCCTCGCACAAGGCCACTCCGCAATCGGCCCAATCCCGAAAGAACGTCCAGTCTTCGGCTACGCAGATATCCGGATCGAGATAGAATATCTCGCGCGGCTGCTTGGGCAGGTTATCCAAAACTTCAAGCATAAAGTCGGGCTTGAAGTTGGTCAGGTGGGCGTCGGTCGTCAGGCGTACAAAAATGATGTCCGCCGTGGAGCCTACTTTTAGCCGGAAGGTTTCGTAGGGGCCGAGAAAGCCAGGTTGTTCCCGCTTTGCCCAGGCAGGCGGAGTTCCGCGGAAACCAGCGAAGATAGTCCCAGAAAAGCCGGAGCGGCACAACGAGTTGACCAGAGCAGCCAACCCATAGTGGTAGTGCCCTTCGAAGAGCGTACAGACTACAGAGCTCATCGGCGTTCAAAAGTCTCCGGCAAAGTAGCGGGAAAGCGCGCGCCTTACTCCATCCTCACGATCGGCAGGCCATGCATAGGCATGTTCCTCTTGCTTGCGCTGTTCGAGAGCCGGGTCGAGTTCGGTCTGAGCATTCACCTGATGTTCGAATTTCGAATCGAGCTGCAGGTCGAAAAATTCGAGGATCGAGCCAAAGACCGGGAGGGGGCTTTGGCGCACGGTCGAGGTATTGATGGCAAGAACCCCGGGTTCCGTGCTGAGCATATCCATCAACTCACTCATGATGGCCACATAAGCGGCAATGTGTTGCTCCAGACGCAGAGGCGGATGCTGCAACACCCGTTCTACAGCGCCGATTTCGTCGAAACACGAGAACTGCTTGAGCTCAGACGCGAGACAGAAGCCGTGAATCCGAACATGAAGGTCGCATAGGCGCTTCGCAATTTCGAGAAGCGGCTGACGGAGGAGGAGAATCTTGAAGTCATAATACAAGGTAAGTTCCCGAGCGACAAAAAGCGCTAAGGGGTCGGCAATGAATGAAACCGCAAATTCGCTAGCGGGCTCCTGCTCCGCGGAGCGCAAGGGGAAGCGGCCGAGTCGGGAGCCTGAAGGTAGGGGAAGATAGAAAGAGTGGCCCACGGAGTCGTTTCGCGCATACGGGAGACCGGTCCGGGCGATACCCTGGATCGCCTCTACTGAACGATGGGCGGCGAGGATGTTGGCGACCCATTCCGAGAGCCCAAACAACGGCCCCGTAATCAGGGCCAACGATTTCCCCTTCGGTTGTTGAGTCGGGACTTCGATATGGCTCACTTCTCCGCCGGGCTGTGGCATCTTATAACGTTGAATGTTTTCAGAACCATCAGCTAGCGGCGGTATCCCAGTGTTGCTGAAGGCGGACACAGAGGATAGGCGTCTTGCCGAAGAACGAGATTTGAGAGTAGGGTTGTGGTTCATAGGTTCAGGCT
Source organism: Opitutales bacterium (assembly GCA_050331415.1). Classification (GTDB taxonomy): domain Bacteria; phylum Verrucomicrobiota; class Verrucomicrobiia; order Opitutales; family Cerasicoccaceae; genus DAIQNO01. Next base: position 2,468 of record JBHJGW010000188.1, read on the forward strand.
CGATTTAGGAAGAAGGGGTGGCGCTTGAGCTTTGCCCGGCCCCGCTTCCACACCCAAGCGAGCGCATTGAAACCGCTGAAGTGGAGCAGGTGAGAGGTGAAGAGTGCTCTGCGTCGTTGGGAGGTATCGAGGTAGCTCAGGATCAATTCTTCTACGGGACGGTTAAGCTTTCGGGGGCTGCCCCCAGAGTAATGCAGGTGCGAGATGCGAAGGCCGCGCTGGCCCACCTGGATCAAGTCGAGCTGGTTTTCGTAGTCTCCAGCCCAGCTGCTCAGCCAACTTTGGGGTGGTTTGCAGAGGTTGAGCATCCTCCAGTTCCCCAGTAGAGACGCGAGGTGCAACATAGTCTGATCGTGAGCCTTGCACACGCCGGGGTGCGCGCGCATCCACTGCATCGCCGCCCGCATGTCTTCGATCATTTGAGGCGTGGGGCGCGCGAGAAAATGTCCCGCGGTCATCGCTGTCTGCAGCGAATCTTCGCCAAAGGTTTCAAGGATAACAGTCGGCTGGTGATAATTAAAACGACCATCCGTGGTGTACTCTTCGTCGGCGTGGAGAAGGTCGTTTTCGCCGAGCAAGGCGAAAAGCTCGCTCCAATCCATCAGGGCAACGATGTCGTTATCCGAATAGAGGAACTGGGGGTAGGGGCCGAAAAATGCGTAAAAGCGGCGCAGAAAGCCCGGCGGGCAAACAGTCAGCGTTTTGGAAGCCTCGTCGACGAAATCGTGGGCCTCCGGCGAAAATTCAGCCGGATCCATGAGGGCGACCTCGCGCAGCAAGCGGGCGTCTGTTACCGGTTCACCTCCGAACGGCAGCAACACAATCGGTAGCTGGCAACCCGCCAGGCGGATCGAGTGGACCAGATTGCCGCACTCCTCCTCGCTTCGGCGGTTGGCTACTAGGTAGATGGCTTGTTCAGACATGATGCCGGTTCGAGATTGTTGTGCTGGTGGGGTAGCGGGGGCCCGTGATATCAGAAAAAGGCTCTCGAGGAGGGAGCGGGCTATTCCGGGTTCGAACGAGTGTCTGGGCAGCGGAACGGATCTAAGCCACGGGGCCAGCGCGAATTGTGCGTTTCTTTAACCGCCTTCAGCTAACGGCAGCTTTGGCGGCATTGAGGGCCTGGCCTTTACGCAGGGGCAAGGTGCGCGGAGCCTGCGTCGCACGCAGCAAGTACGGGAGGCCTTTGAGGTACATGAGGTGGCGGGTCGTCCCGGTGAAGTGCCGGCTTTGGACGCGCGTGTAGTCAATATCCGGCTGCCAGTAAAATTGTCTGGCGTTACTGACGACGTAATTTTCAGAGGTCAGCCCGATGGCACCGGCAGAATTCATCAGCAAGGCCATAGCGGTTTGCTCGCTGAACCAGTTCAGCGAGCGGGGTTCCCAATGGCTCAGGAGGCGGTTCGCCTGCTGAAGGTCGATAGATTGTTTCGGCAAAAAGAGCAGGCCGCTGTTGAGGCGGAGCTCGGGGGTGAGCCCCTCCTGCTGGCCAGCTGCCAGCATATCGGGATCGTAAGAGGCCACCCCGTCTTCCTGGTTATAGCAGGCATGGCCAGCGTGCATGCAACCGACAAGCTCTTGCGGCTCCTGGAAGGCAAGCACGTCCGAATCGCAGTAGAGCACATCGGCGACCTCCTGAAGACTGAGAATCATCGCCAGCTTACGACCCAAGGGATGAGCGTGACAGAAATACCGCAAGCAGTCGAATGCCGAGAGATGACCAGCAAGGACCTCGGACATAGAAATACACTCGACCTGAGGAAGAATGCGGGAGACCTGACGGACAAAAGCCGACGGGACCTTACCGTCGACAATAATACGCGGCGAAACCAAATCGGACAGGTGGCGAGACCAGCTCCAGGCTACCCAGGCAGCCTCATCCAGCATGGCCGGGGTAGTCAAAACCGCGAGTACGGACGGCTCGGCAGCCTGGGTGGATACCGTCGGCAGCTTTTTCCAAGCTCGCTTGACCGGGTAGGGCCTCGCCCGTTCCCAATACCAAACTGGGCGGACGGTCATTTTGCGTAGTAACCTCATGGCGGTGGTAGCAGTAAGAAGCTCTAGAGGAATCGGTGGATCCCCGTGCCAGCGCAGAGCAGATGGCCGAAAGCGCGGAGCGGGTCCCTGCGCCATGCCAGGCGCGCTGCGATGACGCGGTGCTGCCGAGCCCAGCGGCTCAGCTGAGCCGGAGCAAAATCGCGGTACCGGTCATACTTGGCCATCCGGTAAGCGGTTGCGGAGGCGCATTTTTCCGCGTTTTGCGAGGGCGTTTGGCCATGCTTGCGATAGACGAAACTTGCTTTACCCGTGCAGGCAAAGGAGGCGCCCGCGTGGTACAAGGCGATCCAGAAGTCCGCGTCCTCCCCGTGCCGGAGTCGCTCGTCAAAGCGGCATCCCCGCTGCAGAAGCTGACGATCGAAGGCAACCTGCGAGGGCATGATGAAACTGCGCAGATAAAGGTCGTGCGGCAGCTTCGGCTGCTCCTTTAGGTCGCCCTGATCTAGCACCTCACCTGTCTCCAGATTTACCACTCTAAGCGTCGAGTACACGAACGACGCGCCGGTTGCGGTTGCAGTTTCCCTAAGATCAGCCAAGTGGTGAGGCTCCCAAAGGTCGTCGGCATCGAGAAAGGCGACCCAATCTCCCTTTGCTGCCTCCATGCCTACATTGCGCGCTCGAGATGGCCCCCCGTTGCGTTCCAGCGCGAGGATGTGGCTCGGAAAGTCGAGGTCCGCAGTGAGAGACTTCAACTGGATTACCGTGTCGTCGCGGCTGGCATCGTCGACAAAGATCACTTCCGAGGGAGAAAGCGTCTGGCGTTTGAGTGTCCCCACACAATCGGCAATAAAGCGCGCCGCATTATAGGTTGGCACAATCACGGTAGTCGAAGTTGGCTTCATCTGACGAGTCGATGAGTAGATCGGTGAGATAACCGGTGTACGTTGAAACGATATCTTCCTGAAGTCGCTACTCAGCGTTTGTATGGCCTGAATCTGCGAAGGGTTTTCGCCAAGCACTCCCGGATTTTCGGCAGCCGGATTGTGAAGCGCTGATAAAGGAGGTGACCTCGTCAACTAGGGGCTCTCGTAACTCGTTTTGGCTCAGAGCCTAAGGTTAAACCGATGTCCGTGAGACGCTGCCGCCATTGGCTGAGGGCCACTCCTCAGCATCAGATAGTCGTTAGATTCCAGTACCCATTTGGGGTAATATTGCCGAGCTTGGCTCAGTGCAAGTACGGCTTTTGGTCTGAAAAAACGCTTAGAAACGGCATCGGTCAATTTCTAAAGCTTCAGTAGAGGTAAATACACTAGTAAAAGCGCTTACGGAACCGAGCTTTGAGGTCAGGTTATGTTACATTAGGGTAACAAATTCCACATCTTCTTGGAAACACCCTCAAAACCTAGGGTACAAACTAACCTCTGGAAGACCGACAACTATGAACCCTTTGCCAAAAGAGCCTGAGAGAAGCTTGGGGTCGGCGTCGTGACGAAACGAAGAACATGGGATGCCGCTCGGTAAAGCTAATTCCCTACGGACCTAAAATAAACCTAGTGTATCGTATATAAATTCGTATTTTACTTGCGCTATCGATTTTTAGGCTGATACACGCAATTCGGGTCAAAAATAAAATTTCTCAGTGCTCGAACTCGTTTCTCCTTCCTCAATGAAAGCTTTGCCGGATTGTTATTTATTACTCATTTTCACTGCTTCGCTGATTCCCGCCTCATTATGGGCGGAAGAGCCGCTTCAAATCGTCTTTGATGCCGGGCAGTACGGGGCCATCGTCGACGGCGAAAAGGTGCAATTGGTCGCTCCAGGAGCGGCTGCAGACCCTCCAACAGTTGCGGTGGAGCTCGGATGGAGATTCACTGGATGGTCGGAGTCTTTCGATAGAGTGTCGACTGACCTTCGTATAGAAGCGAACTATGTCCAGGAGCCGTTAACCGATCCGGAAGCCTTACCTTTAGCCCCTTCGATCTACATAGATACTGACGGTAACGGTTGGTCAGATGCCTACGAGTCTTTCTACGGATTCAACGGCGATAATCTAGATGAATTATCTGATCTAGATGGCGACGGACTTTCTAATCGTGAAGAGGAACTGTGGGGCACGAACCTCTTCAAAACGAAGCCACCTATGAGAATACCGGGTGGGCTAACTTCGTCGCGTGTCTTGGTTTGGGGAGTCCGAGGAAAGGGCTACGAGGTCCTTGCGAGCTCGAATTTGAGCTCATGGGGTCCTCTTTGTTCGTTTCTGGGAGATGATCAGTGGCGTCTGGTCAGAATCCCTTCAGAAAGCCCAACCTTCATTCGTCTTCGGCCTTTCGATCTCGACTCCGACGGGGGAGGCATGACGGATTACGAAGAACGCCTTCGCGGTGAGGACCCGTTCACGGCGACTGAAGCTGAGATTCACGCTCTGTTACCGATCGCAGAGGATGACTTTGCGCAAACTGAAGCGGGTCAGCCGCTGACGCTTAACCCGCTTGGCAATGATTCTGCCGTCACGGGTGGATTGCTTACCCTCGAGTCCGTGACTGGGAGCCAGGGCACGGTGGAGGTCACAGGGGATTTGGTGCTTTACCAGCCACCCGCCAATTTTACCGGGATTGATGCGTTCAGCTATTCCGTTCTCGATGCGCAAGGACGGCGGGCCGAAGCGCAACTTTCCGTTCAGGTCGATGATTCCCCAGCGCAATCGGTACCTTTTGGTGAAGGGTTCGCTGGCTCCTTTTTTGCGCTCAACTTCACCCCGGACGCTTTTGCCGGTATCGACTATTCCGTGCCGCCCCTTGTGTCGGCAACTTTCAATGCAATCGATCTGGGCGAGCAGGACTTTCCGGAAAGCGTCCCGGAAGACAATTTTGCGGCGCGATTCGAGGGCTGGATCGATGTCAGAAACAGTGGGACCTATACATTCATGACAAAAAGCGATGATGGCGCTTCGCTGACCGTGGATGGAATTATCTTGACTCTCAATGAAGGCCCGAGCGCCCACGGACGCACGCCGGACGCCTCCGTCGAGCTGGAGGCAGGACCACATTACGTGGTGCTCGATTATTACGAAGCTACTGGAGGCCAGCGGGTTAAACTGCTTTGGTCAGGGCCGGATACCTACTTTGAGCAAACCCCTGTGGTGAGCGGTCCCATCGACCCGAACCAGGCGCGTCCCCCGTTTGCTCGTGATGACTACGTTTTCACTCCTCAGGGCGAAAGCATTCAGGTGAACCTGCTTGAAAACGACTTCGACGCGGAGTTGGAGCAGTTGACGCTCGTCTCCATTGAATCTTCGACGCTGGGCACTTTTACCCTTCTCGGTGGGGGAATGATTCGCTTTGAGCCGTATTCCGATGCTTTCGGGATCAGCGAGGTGGCCTACGTTGTGGCCGATGAATCGGGAATGTCTACCACTGGCACGCTGACAGTCGAGGTGCTGCCTAACGATTCAACGCAATTGAGTGAAGGTCTGTTTGCGGAGTTTTTTGTCGTCAACGGGAATCATCCTGACGAGCTTTCAGACCTCCCGTTTGATGCTGAACCCGTGCACCGCTGCGTGATACCCGCAGTAGATTTTCCATCTGCGCCTTTCTTTCCATTCGGATCCCCGAACAATTTTGGGGCGCACATCACCGGTATGCTTTACGTGAAGAACGCCGGGAGTTACACCTTGCAGCTTGAGCGCGACGATAGCGCGACCCTTCGGGTTAACGGCAAAGAGATTATCACCGAAGGCGGCCCTCGTCATGTAAATGTGGAACTCGTGCTCGAGCGGGGATTGCACCCGATCGAAATTTACTATTTCGAGGGCTTTAAGGGAGAGTCCCTCGGACTGCGGTGGAGCGGCCCGGATACTGGCGGTAACCTCGAGATCATCGACGGGGACTCGCTGAGGCGTCACAATCTTTTGTTTGCCCGGAACGACTTCCTGGCCGCAACGCAAGGCGAGGCCATAACCTTTGATTTACGCGCCAATGATGACGACTTTGACGGCGACGGACTGACTGTAACCAGCGTTGAAGGGATCAAAAATGGCACCTTTTGGTTTAACGATGCAGGCGAATTTGTCTACCAGGGTGATCCGGGATTCATGGGCGATGAAAGGTTTAGCTACACCATAGCCGACTCGTTCGGTAATGAAGCTAAGGGAGAAGGTGCTATTTATGTCCGATCCGGTTTTGCGCCAGGTTTAAAAGCTACGTACATCGACTCTCATGGGGGCCGTCAAACCTGGGCGGACTTTGATTTCAATGAGCTTTTTCTTTCTTTGCAACCCGAGCACCAGGAAGTCGCTCCAAATCTCGATTATCACTTGACAGGACATCCGCTATACGAAGGTGGATCTTATGGATACTTCTCAGCTCGTTTCGAAGGCTTTTTGACTGTTTCAGAGGGTGGGCTGTATGAGTTTAACTGGGAGGTCGGCGAGGGCGCAGGCCTTTATCTTAACGGCGAACTTGCTACGCTTTCCAGCAACCACCTTGGGGCCCGTGACTTGGTGTATTTGCCGGCAGGAGTCCACCATGCCCGAGTAGATTTCTTTTCTAATGGGGGACCGGGGCGCCTCATTCTTCGCTGGTCAGGTCCGGATACCGGTGGCGTCTCCGAGCCGATTTCGCCCGACGCCCTTCATTACGCCCCCGCGGTCGGGCAACTGCCGCCTTCCGCTGTTCAGAATACGTTCGATGTCGTTGGCAACGAGGCTGTGCTGCTCGACGTTCTGAGCAACGACAGCGATCTCAACAATGATCCGATCGAGCTGACGTCTGTCACGACCCCACTGTTCGGTCAAGCCTGGACAACTCGCTTCGGTCCAGTACGGTATGAACCGCCAGCAGATTTTACAGGTGAAGATCGATTTAGCTATACAGTAACTGATGACCAAGGTAACTCAGCTACAGCTGAAGTCATCGTACAGGTTCGGGATCCGATTGAGGGACTAAATGCAGAGTTTTTCGTCCTCGATACCCCCCCGCAAACCCTCACGGATATTAATTTCAACGCGGAGCCGGATCATACGATAACCGTGTATGATATGCTTTTCCCGTTTTACGACGGGCGTCCCGATGATCTTTTTGCGGCTCGTTATCATGGTTTCCTCCTCATTGAGACCGGTGGTACCTATCAGTTTGAGTTGGTCAGCAACGATGGTTCGATCCTTTGGGTGAATGGCGAAAAAGTCATCGACCACGATGGGATCCACAGCGCACGACACTCGAAGACGGCAACGCTTGAACTGCCGGCTGGGCGTTACCCGATTGAGGTCCGGTATTTCGACGAATTCCAGACTGAGGAGCTCCGGCTTCGTTGGCGTGGTCCGGATACGGATGGCAGCAACGAGCATCTGGGCGGTTCTGCCCTTCAGCGTTACTAACGGATCTCCAAGAAACAAAAGTAAATTCACCGTGCTCCATCGTGTTCGAGACGTTCTCTCTGCCAGCGACAGTAGGCGGGGAGCTGAAAAACTCCGGAAGCGTTACTAAGGCGCTTCCGGAGTTTTTCAGATGCGGGGAAGCTTATCAGAAATCGTTATTAACGATTTCTTCGACTCGTCTGGGGATTTCCTTGCCGTATTCGGTCCAGACGCCTTGCCCCCAGTAGCGGTAGCAGCTGGTTTGGCTGGCGAGCAGGTGGTAAAGGGCCTTGCGGTAGCGAGGGTCGTCAGTAGGCACGCCGGGTTTGATCACTTTTTCGTGGAACAGGCTGCTGGCGCGGTCCATGGGCATGAGGACGTCTTCGTAGCCCTTTACCCAGGAAATGTCGTTAGTCCACGAGCCGCCTTCCATATTGAAGCGGTCATCTTCTTTTTTGAGCGCTTCGATGGCCGCGTTAACTTTCTCGGTGCCGACCCCGGGCTCCACTTTATCCCAGATGCGCTTCTGCATTGCGGGCTGGATGACGGGCAAGTCTTCGGGTTTCACCCCAGCGGCGAAGAGGTGCTCGAAGTACTCACTGCCATTCATCAGCGGGGTTTCGCTCCAGCTGGCCTGGTGGACGCATTCTTTGAACTTGTCCGGGAACTCGTTCATCATCACGCCGCCGTTTTCGCCGTCGGCGATCTGGGCAACGATCGGTGGAACGCTAACGCCCCTGATCTCGGTGCGCTGCATGGATTGCGCCTCGTAATAGGGCTGCATCTGCGCGACGAGTTTGGTATCCGAGCCCTGGGTCTTCACCAGCGCGAGGATTTCCACACTTTCGCCGTTAGGATGGTAGCATTTTAGGCGATGCGGAATGTACGGATTTTTCGGGCTGTGGCCGTCCTCCGGATGTTCCACCGTGTGCTCCTGCACGAGCAACCACTGGTAACCGCAGTCGACGAGCGTTTTGACGTATTCGTAGGCGATTTCCGGATTGTTCGGGAGTGCCATTTCGCTGGGAGAAAAGCCGCGAACGCGCTCGAGCGCCTCAAACCCAAAGATGGCTGCAAAATGGTGCTGAAAGGCGCGCACGTGCAGGCGGAAGTCCTGAATCGGCGTCGACGGCGCGACAGCATGGCCCCAGGGAGCTCCGAGCCATTCGCAGCAGTGTTTGTACTTGTCCGCAGTTGTGATGTGCTTTAAAGAGTCGACGACATCTCCCCGGCCCATGTGGCGTAAGCCGTGCAAAAGCGTGCCAGAGTATTCCAGCATGCAGCGCGGGTTCTTACCGGCCCCAACGAGTTCGGGAACAAATTCGCCCATGCGCTTGTAGCACCAGGCAAAGGCTGGCGCGTTGTGGTTGTCGCCAACGCCCTGATTCTCCATCATGTGCTGGAGGTTGCTGATGATGGCCGCGCTTCGGATATCATCTCCGCCAGCAGGAATCAATGGTTGGTGCTGGTGCAGTGCAATGGCGCACACTGCGCGGACATTGCCGAAAGGTTCGGCGCCCTCGGGCAGCCAAAGCCGTTTTTTTGCGCCGGAGGCGACGGTTTCGGCTACGGCGTCTTCGGCGCCGCTCAGGTTGGGAACGCCATCAACATATTCCGGTACGTCAATTGCAGTCATGCACTGCGGATAGCCGGAGACGTGCCAGCCTGTCGAGCATTATCCGAGGGCTCGCTTGGCCACCCTCGAGCATGAATGGCTCCAACTGCCACCGTCAGAGTGGCGAAATACCCGCACCCCAAAAAATTCCGTCACGCAATACGCCCTGTCACGATAGGCGCCACGAGCTTCATATAATTGGGTCGTCCTTGCGTAATTCCTTATTGCCGCCCCAGGATCCCTTCAGGTACCCCCGCAAATGCCCCGATTTGTGAGGAAAAGAACGGGTAAAGCGCCCATTCAGGGTTTACGGCAAGAACCCCTCTTGTAGACTCCTGTCGCAAGGTTGGTAATGGCCGAGTTGAAGCAACAGCAAGCGAGAAACGAGGGTTCAGCGGATCACCGGTGGGCCCTTTATTCGCGGCAGCTTAAGCTGCTGCACCGAATCTCGCTGCGTCGTTACGACGATCCGAGCGAACTCTTTGAAGCCTACATCGAGGCGGGGATGGAAATGTTCGGCGCCACTACGGGAATCGTTGCGAGGGTCCGTTCCAGCGACTATGAGATTGTCAAGGTGCGCACCTCGCTCGAGACGCTCAAGGAAGCGCAAGTGTTCTCTCTGGGAGATACCTATTGCGCACGGGTTGTTACCGAGCAGAGGACTGTCGCTTATCGGCAGGTTGGGGATTTGTTGGAGATGCGCTGCCACCCGGTATACCAGCAGTTTGGCCTGGAGAGCTACATCGGCACGCCGGTGTGGGTTAACGACGAGGTCTTCGGCACCCTGAATTTTTCGTCTGAAGACGCCCGTTCCGAGCCGTTCGACGAAAACGATCGCGAGTTGATTGAGATCATGGCGCAGTCCATCGGTCGCACGCTTGAGCTCCAGGAAACTCGGCGGAAGGAAGAGCGGAAGCTACTCGAACTCAACCGAATCAAGCGCGCGCTCGACCAACACGCGATCGTAACCTTTGCGGATCGCAGCGGCACCATTACCTACGCCAATCGCTATTGCTCGGAGATATCGGGCTACCGCCGGAAAGAGCTTATTGGCGCGAATCACCGCATCCTAAAATCCGACCACCACCCGAATGAATTTTTCGCGGACTTATGGGCAACCATTTCCGGTGGGCACGTCTGGCGGGGCGAAATCTGTAACCGGAAGAAGTCTGGCGACACCTATTGGGTCGACACGACCATCGTGCCAATGCTCGACCGCAAAGGAAATATCGAAGAATACCTTAGTATCCGCACGCCCATTACCGGTCGGATCCGTTCCGAGCAGCGGCTCAAGCGAATAAATGGTGAGCTGGAGCGTTTCGTCGGGATTGTTTCCCACGACCTGCGCGGCCCGGTCAGCAACATCAGCATGTGTGCGGAGATGCTTCATGAAGTGGCTCCGCAATTAAAGAACGACCCCTCGAGCAGTGAATTCCTGTCGATGATCGAAAGCTCGGCAAAAACGGCCATCGAACTGATTTCCGACCTGCTCGACCTCACCTCACTACAGGAGGGCCGGATTTCGCTGGAACGCAAGGCCATCAAGGTCGACTCCCTTTTTGAGCAGGTACGCCTTCAGCTCAAGCTTCGCGCCGAAAAGAAGGATCTCGAGATCGTGTGTGGCGGCGAAGCGGGCGTCCATATCTGGGCCGATGGTCGCCGTATCGGGCAGGTGCTGGACAATCTATTGACGAATGCGATCAAGTTCACGCCGCGAGGCGGGCGAATCGAGCTTTCGGCCAAACGCGACGGCGATTATGCACGTCTGTGCGTCTCAGATTCCGGCGTCGGTATCTCGCCGGAAGTAGTCCCCAAGCTCTTCGAGCGACACCTGAAGATATCGACCAACGGCACTGACGGGGAAGCCGGGACGGGCTTTGGGCTGCCGTTGTCTGCAGAGATTGTTCGTTCACACGGCGGCCGCCTCGACGTAACTAGCGGTGAGGGGCAGGGAAGCACGTTTTCAGTGATCTTGCCGCTCGCGGTCGATCGACCCTCGGGCGGGCAGACTTCACCGCTGGCTTTCGCAGAGCGCTATTCCGCGTGAGTTTACCAAAGGACTGCTCGGACCCGTAGGAAAAGACACCGAGCAGCCCAGCCATGGCAGAAGCAACCTTAGCGCCCGGCGCCGGGCATGGCTTCTTATTTTTCCATAGCAAGCTCGTATTGCTCGATCCGTTTACGCAGGGTCGCCCGTGTGATTCCAAGAATAGCCGCAGAGCGCAACTGATTGCCACCGGTTTCCCGCAAGGTTCGTTCGATCATCGCGCGTTCGAGCCAGCCGAGGATATTTTCATTAGTTTCGGCCCGGGCGCGATCGTAGACCGCGTCGAGGAGCGCCCGGTCATCGAGAGCCCCTGCGCCAGGGGCTGTCGGCAAGGAAGGAGCGGGAAAGGCATCCAAATCTACCGGAGCCTCCGGCGCGGCTGTGCCGGTGGAAGCGGGCGGGGGTATCGGTGATGCGACAGGCGCAGGCGCAGGCGGAGGGGCTGAGGAAAGCATGTCGGAAGCCTCGTCGACATCTTCAGCTTCAGTGATCGAAGCCTGATTGGGGTCGACCGCTGGTTCCGGAAGATGGTCGAGCATGTCGGCCGGCAGATCCTTGCGCAGGATCGTATCGCCCTGCGCCATGACAGCCGAGCGATAAATGGTATTCTCGAGCTCTCGCACGTTGCCGGGCCATGAATAGGCGCACAGCGCCCGCATGGCATCCGGGGAAATGTGCCGGGCGCGGGCCTTGCGCTCCTTGACCAGCCGCTGCAGAACAAACTCCACCAGCGCTGGCACATCGCTGAGCCGTTCTCGCAGTGCCGGCAACCGCACGCGGACCACATTGAGGCGGTAGTAAAGATCCTCGCGGAAGGTGCCTTCCTCGACCATTTTTTCGAGGTCCTTGTTCGTCGCCGCAATCAGGCGGACATCGACTTTGATGGTTTCGGTGCCCCCGACGCGCTGGATTTCGCCTTCCTGGATGGCGCGCAGGATTTTGGTCTGCGTGGGCAGTACCATGTCCCCGATTTCATCGAGGAAAATCGTGCCGCCATCGCAGAGCTCGAACTTGCCCTTGCGCTGGTTGGTCGCGCCCGTGAAGGCCCCCTTTTCATGGCCGAAGAGTTCGCTCTCGATCAGATTGTCCGGAATCGCCGCACAGTTGACCGCAATAAAAGGTCCAGCGGCGCGGTGGCTGTGCTGGTAGAGGCAGCGGGCCACGAGCTCCTTGCCGGTGCCGCTTTCACCGGTAATCATCACCGTTACATCGCTTGCCGCCACCTGACCAATGGTCTTAAAGACATCCTGCATGGGCTCGGAATTGCCGACCATACCTTCGCGGTAGTCTTCGCTGTTGAGCTCTGGACCGGCTTGGGCTGTGTGCCGGCTCAAATCGCTTACGGCCGCCTCGGCTTTCAGGATCAGGCCCAGGATTTTCTTCGTATCGAAGGGCTTGATGATGTAGTCGAACGCGCCGAACTTCATCGCCTCGATCGCCGTCTGCGTGGTCCCAAAGGCGGTCATCAGGATGATCATCGCAGCGGGGTTGCTGTGGCGGAGATTCTGAAGGGTTTCCAGGCCACTCATCCCGCCCATGCGATTGTCGAGGAGGATGACCTGCGGATTCCTCTCCTTTGCCACCTGCAATCCGCTTTCGCCTGAATCAGCCGCCTGCACGCGGTAACCGCGCGACGAAAGCACACGCTCTAGAGAATAGCGCAGATCGGCGTCATCGTCGATCACAAGGATGGAGGTCGTATCGGCCATACAGGATTGAGCGTCCGGGAAGCGAACCGGCAAAACAGCATTTTGAACGGACAAGCCCCCATTGGCAAGTCCCGGACAAGGCCCATGAACGATTTGCCGAGCGTGCAGGGAACGGCGCAGGCTCAGCAATTGTGGGCGGATGCTCGACAGGGAGCCTCATTTCGGGAATTGCCGGTTGCCGGCGGAGCTCTCAAATTACCCTAGCCTTTGCCGTGCCTTTAAACCCAACACAGACTCGCGAACGCCTGACGGAGCTCGGCCACGCGCCCCGTCAGCCGCTCGGCCAGAATTTTCTGGTCGATGGCAACATCGTAGCCAAATCGCTCGCGTTGGCCGAGGTCCTCCCGAGGGACCACGTCGTTGAAATTGGCCCGGGGCTCGGGACGCTCACAGAAGCCTTGCTCGAAGCGGAAGCCGAGGTGTGGGCTATCGAATTCGACAAGAACCTTCACGATGCACTGGCGCGTTCCGTTGAAACAAACGTCTCCGGGACGGGTTCGGGCGGGGCAGGGCGACTGTACCTGAGCCATGGTGACGCTCTGGACGAGCCACTGGCCAAGTATCCGGGCAAAGGCCCTTTCAAGATCGTCGCCAATCTCCCGTACGCGATTGCCACGCCTTGGCTCGAGGCCGTGCTCGCTGGCCCGCTTCCAAAGGTGATGGTTCTAATGCTGCAGAAAGAGTGTGCTGAGCGCTTCACCGCGTCTCCCGGGACAAAAAAAATGGGCGCGATCTCGGTTTTTCTCAGCCACGCTTACCGTCGAGGCCCGGGGCATCGTGTCGCCCGGCAGTGTTTTTTTCCGGTGCCCGATGTCGACAGCGTCCTGATGCACCTCGAACGGCGCCCGGACGCGCGAACCTTTTCGGAAGGCGCTCGGCGCCTGATTCGCGACTTTTTCACGCAACGCCGCAAGCAAATCGGCAGCCTTGCCCGGACGCGGACGTCCGAGCACTCATGGCTCCCAGCGTGGCTGGAGTGCCTCCCGCAGTTCGGCGCCAGCTCCGCGACCCGCCCCGAAGCCCTCCCGCTGGAAGCTTGGTGGGCCCTGGAAGAGTCCCGAGCAGCAGCTCTCCAGTCCCTTTAAGAAAACGCCGGAATCAGGATCGACCGCGCTCGCATTTGAAGCCGTCCCTCGAAAAACGAGCGCCTCCCGCACGGCTAAGGCTCGCGCAGCGCTGGCGAAAATCGAATAGCAACCCGGTGGGAGGCGCGATTCGCGGCTGGAACTTCTCGGTACTTCGGCCTACTGATGGAGGCTGAGGCATGTCTGTCCGATATTTCGGCTCTAACAACCCGCGTCTGCGGTGGTTCTACGTCTGGCTGGTGCTGGCTTTCCTGGTGCTGCTGGGTGGGCTGGTCTGGCGCCAGCTGATCATGCGGCAGGTGTACCAAGCGCAGGAGGACCGGCAAAACCTGCGGCGGATCGTCCAGCCAGCTCCACGGGGGCGCATCCTCGATATCCACGGCAACGTACTCGTTGGCAATCGACCCCGGTTTTCCGCCGTGGTTTACCTCGACGAGTTGCGGCAGGAGTTTAACCGCGCTGAAGTCCGGCTCAGCCAAGAGTACTGGGCGGCCAAACGCGCTGGTCTCGAGCCCGAGGGCAACCTGACCAACCGCGCCCGTTTGGAAGTGCTCCAGACGCACCTCGACCAAATCGCCGAAATCCTGGGAGCGCAAAAGCCGATCACGCTGCAGGACGTTCGCAATCACTTCAACCAGCGGCTGTTGATGCCGTTTCCGCTTGTTCAGGATCTGGCCGAGCCGGAATACGCCCGCCTGATCGAGCAGCTGCCCCTTGGCTCGAAGGTCGCCATCTTGACGGAAACCACGCGCCACTACCCATACGGTGAGACTGCCGCCCACACGCTCGGCTACGTGGTTTCTCAGCCGTTTCCCGCCGACGAGGATTTGCCGGACGACGACCTTAAGACCTTCGCCTTTCTGGGCTCCGCCGGGAAAAACGGCCTCGAAGCGACGTTTAACGAAACCCTCAAGGGTGAGCCCGGCATCGAGGTCTGCATCGTGGATCGCAATCAGGTACGCTACCGCCGCATCGACGAGTTGAGCCACCCGCCAGAGCGTGGCGAAGATTTGCAAATCACGCTGTCGCTGCCGGTGCAACAGGCGGCGGAAGCGGCCCTCGGCGACCGGGTCGGAGCGGCCGTGGCGCTCAATGTGCGCACCGGGGAAGTCCGAGCGCTGGCCAGCAGTCCCGCTTACGACCTCAATGCCTTTTCCCCACGGCTCAGTTATGCCGTCAGCCAGGAGATCGAATCGCAGGGCGCCTGGCTGCACCGGGCGGTGCAGGGGCTCTACCCGCCAGGGTCGACCTTCAAGGTTGTCACTGCTTCCGCCGCATTGCGCTCCGGGGTCGTCGGCCCGCGGGAGCAGCTTTACTGCGGGCCGTTTTTCGAGATCGCGGACCGCCGGTTCCCGGAGCACAGTCGAGCGGCCTTTGGCTGGGTCGATATCCCCAAAATGCTTCAAAAAAGCAGCAATGTCTTTTGCTACCAGGTGGGGCAAGATATCGGGATTGACCGCCTGTCGCTCGAAGCCCGCAGGTTTGGCCTCGACGAGCCCACCGGCATCGAACAGCCGCACGAGACCGGGCGCATGCGGGTGCCAGACCGCGACTGGTTTCGCGAGTACTACGGTTTCCCCTGGCGCCCCGGGGACACGGCCAACGTGTCCATCGGTCAAGGCGACCTGCGGGTGACCCCGCTGCAGATGGCGTCACTCGCAGCCTCAGTTGCGCGTGGTGAAACCCGCACGGACGTAACCCTGCTCCCGCGCCAGCGCTTTCCGGTCGACCACGGCGGCGGACCGCTCAATCTACCGGTGGGCGGTATCGATGCCATCTTGGACGGGATGGCCGCCGCCGCCGCACCCGGAGGCACTGCCTCCGCCGTCGCGCTGCCTGGCATGAACGTGGCGGCCAAAACGGGCACGGCCCAAGTGCAACTCGCCGACGAAACCCTGACTTTGGCCTGGCTAATCGGTTTCGCCCCGGCTAAAGCTCCTGAAGTCGCGGTGGCTGTGGTCGTCGAAGGCCAGCAGGCCACCGACCACTTTGCCGGAGGCCGCACCGCTGCCCCCATCGCCCGCGAAATCCTGCAGACTTATTTCGATACCTTCGAGGCTCCAATCCGTGCCGTACAGGTGCAGCGAGAGCGGTAGCGCCGCCTTTAGTGAAAAATTCGTAATCGTGCGAAACAGATGAAAGGCTGTCGGGGTTGCGTTGACTAACCTGCAATGAAACGACTTCGCGCCATCGGTACCGGGTTCCTCGCGATTGCGTTGGCGGTGCCCTTAGGCGCTCAACCTGAGCTCGAAGGTCCCATTGTCAACGCCTTCCGCGATCGCGGACTTGCCGTGTATGTCGATGCACTTCAGGCCTACCACGGCTCTGACCTACAGGGTGGCGACGGGGTATGGCACCGCGCCGGTTGGGATTTGACTTATCTCGCCCATCGCTGGGCCGCGGGCCTCGGCTATGACAAAATGAGTGGTGCTGGCTCGCTGGCGTTCGTCGACGGCAACCACGTCATGATCGAGATCCTGGCGCGTGATCCCGAAACGGTCGCTGCTCGCCTTCGTGAAGCAGGCTACGAAGCCTCTGTCTCGGGTCACTTGGTTTCGCTCGAATGCCCGTTCGTCTACCTCGCCACGCTGATTCAGGATGGCGCAATCCACAGTATGCGGCCCGCGATGGCGCTCCGCCAGGTTGGGGCCACAACGTCTCAGGGAGACCGCGCCCTGCGCGCTGACGAAGCCCGGGGCCTGAGCCCCCAAACGGACGGCCGTGGCGTTAAAATTGGGACCCTTTCCGACACGTACGACAACTCCCCCAGCGCCCTCAATAATGCTGCGGCCGACCGGAGCACGGGAGACGTGCCTGCTTCGGTTCAAGTGCTGCGGGAAGGGCCCTTCGCTGGCTCGATTGATGAGGGCCGTGCGATGATCCAGATTGTCCGCGACCTCGCTCCAGAGGCAGAACAGGCTTTTTACTCCGCCTTCTTTGGTCAGGCGGACTTCGCCAACGGGATCCGCCAGTTGCGGGTAGCGGGCTGCGACATCATCGTCGATGACATTCTCTATTTCGCTGAACCCATGTTTCAGGATGGCGTCGTTGCGCAGGCTGTTGACGAGGTCACCGCCGACGGGGCAGTCTATTTTTCAGCCGCAGGTAATTCGGCACGCCAGTCCTACGAGAGTGCGTTCCGCGCCTCCTCGACGCAAATTCGCGCCGGCGGCAGGCTGACGGTTCCGCACGATTTCGATCCTGGCCCGGACGAAGATGTTTGGCAGGAAATCCGCGTTACTGTGGGGACTTCCGTAACCGTCGTCTTGCAGTGGGACGAGCCGTTCTTCAGCGTGTCCGGCTCTCCGGGAAGCCAGTCCGATCTCGATATCTTCATCACGGGAGCTGGTGACGGGCGATTCGCCGCAGTGGCAGGCACGACCGCCTTCAATATCGGCGGTGATCCTGTGGAAATCTTTTCGTTCACCAATGATGGCAGTTTTGATCTCGACGGCCTTGCCGGTCCAGATGAGGTTTTCAATTTCGTGATCCTGCGCGCTGCCGGCGCCTCTCCGGGGCTTTTGAAGTATGTTTATTTCACCTCGGGTGGCACGGTTTCGGTAAATGAATTCGCCACTGACAGCCCTACCTCGTACGGTCACGCCAACGCCCGGGGTGCGATCGCCGTGGGCGCGGCCTTTTACGGCAATACGCCACGATTCGGCATCGCCACTCCGATTTTGGAGTCTTTTTCGTCGGCAGGCGGCGTCCCCATCCTTTTCGATGCAAATGGGAACCGCCTCGTCACGCCAGAGCTTCGGCAAAAGCCCGAGATCGTGGCGGCTGACGGAGGCAATACGACGTTTTTTGGCACCGATGTCGAAGGCGACGGCTTTCCAAACTTCTTTGGCACGAGTGCGGCCGCGCCCCATGCCGCTGCGGTGGCCGCCCTGTTGCATCAGCGGGCGGGCTCGCTGAACCGCGACGAGACGCTTGAACATTTGAGGAGGTCAGCCATCGACATGGGTCCACCGGGAACCGACAACGACAGCGGCGCCGGTTTGATCGACGCGCAGGCCGTACTGGGCTCAGCACCCTTCGGTTTTTCGGCGTGGCAAGTACTCAATTTTCCAAACGTCACGACCTTTGAAGACCTCGAAAACCCACCGACCGATGCCCTCGCTGAAGGTGATCCCGACGCTGACGGACTGGCCAACGCCTTCGAATTTCTGACGGGGGGCGACCCGTTTCAGGCGGACCCGAGCCCCGTTCAGCTAACCCGCAATAGCCCGCTCGAATTTCGTGTGCAGGTGGATCCCATGGCGAACCCGACGAGCCTTTCGCTCGAATTCTCAGACGACTTGTTGGAATTTTGGCCGAGTGGCGTTCCTCTGGTTTTGGACGAGTCGACCAACCAGCTTACTGCCGTGGTGCCAGAAGATTTGGCAGTCGGCTTTTATCGCTTGTCGATTGTTCCGTGATCCCACCATCTGTTTTAGTTTGGTCAGGATTGCTGGTCGCCACGGAAAACGGCTTTTTTACGCCAGCCGTAAAGACTTTCGTAGATGATCTCGATTTTCACCTTTTGAAGGCGTTGCTTTAGCTCGTCGCGTTTGCTGTCGCGGTGGTCGAGCTGGGTGTTGATCGAGAAGATGAGGCGCTCGTCGCGTGCGGCCATGGCGTCGCCCTTGGCCAGCGGAAAGATCGTTACGCCTGCGGGCAACTGGCCACCAACGCGCGCGCGGGCGAGCTCGTCGATAGTAGTGAAGTCGCCATCGTACTCGGCTTCGATGCGCCTGATGATGGCCGGGCCGAGGCCCCGATTGCGAACGGCGAGCTTGTAGCTAAAGGTGTCTCCGCCGGAGTGCCGTTCGGGCTGAATTAGCAGCAGAGGGCGCGTCGAGCGTTCCTGGTGCCGCCGCAGCAGCCACATGTTTGCGATCGTCAGAACCAGTGCGCACACAGCGACAATCAGCCCGGCGTATTCGTTGAGCACATTCACGATAGCTTCCCACATGACACGCTCGAGCCAAGCCTGCAAGCCCGGCTCGCCGCAAGCTTCGCCCGTTGACTCGGGAATACTTTCCGGGTGCGCGGGAGTCTTTGGCTAAGCAGCTCCGGCATCTTCCGCCAGGACTACGAGGTCATCGCGGTGAATCACCTCCCAGCGCGTCATCTCCGGGAAGCGTGTTTCGAGGTCGCTCGAGCGCAATCCAAGGGCGGCAGCCAGGTCGGCACTGCCGTAAGCACTGCGCCCTCGCGCAATCTCGCGGCCTTGGGGATCGCAAACGCTGATAGTGACTCCGGCGGCGAAGGTGCCCTCCACGGCCGTACAGCCCTTGGCGAGGAGCGAATTGGTGCCCTCCAACACGGCTGCTGCCGCTCCCGCGTCGACCCTTACCGTGCCGCCCGGGGGCTCGAAAAACGCAAGGTAGCGCCGACGCGCGCTCAAATCCGGGGTTTGCGGGGCGAAATGGGTGCCGGGTACCGCTTCGCCGTCGATCAGGAGGCGCCGGATAACGTCGGGCTGGGCACCGTTGGTGATGGTAACGCCACAACCGCTCTGGCAGGCAAGTTCCGCGGCCTGCAACTTGGTGATCATGCCGCCGGTACTGGTAGCGTCGCCAGGGCCGCCTGCCATGGCCCGATGGGCGTCGGTAATGCGCTCGACATGCGTTACGAGCTGGCCGGTGGCAGGGTCAATCAGCCCCTCAGCGGTCGAGAGAATCACCAAGAGCTGTGCTTTGGCCAAGCTTGCCACAAGGGCTGACAGCACATCGTTGTCCCCGAATTTCAGCTCGTCGGCGCTGATGGTGTCGTTTTCGTTGATGATCGGCACGATGCCGGCAGCGAGCGCCGCCTCGAGCAGGTCGCGCACGGCAATGTGACGCCGCCGCGCGGTCACGTCTTCGCGGGTCAGCAGCACTTGCGCAACACGCAGCCCGTGGGGTTCGAAGCCCTGCTGCCAGGTTTCAGTCAGGACGGATTGACCAACAGCTGCGCAGAGCTGCTGCTGCGCCAGGCGCCGTGGGCGGCTTGTCCAGCCAAGGCGACCCATGCCCAGCCCGACCGCCCCCGAGCTGACTACCAGCACTTCATGCCCGGCAAGACGAAGGGCTGTTAGCTGCGCGCATAGCGAAGCAATGCGCCCAATATCCAGTTCTCCGATACCGCGCGTCAAAACCTTCGTGCCCAATTTAACGACGATGCGCATAGAGAGTGGGGCAGGTAGTCCGGAGTCAGCAGAAAAAGCGCGCAGGGATCAGGCCCACCGGTTGAAGAGTCTGCACGCCGAATTCGTCGAACGTGCCAGCGGCTAAGAATTTTGACCGCCGGCAAAGCGACCAAGGCCTTAGACCTGCAGCAATTCTGCTTCTTTTGCCTTCAGCGCTTCGTCGATCTGCTTGATGGACTTGTCGTGTTCGGCCTGTATTTCCTTTTCGAGTCGCTTGCGGTCGTCTTCGGAGATTTCCTTATCCTTTTCGGCCTTTTTCACGGCGTCCATGGCCTCGCGACGTGCAGCGCGGACGCCGACCTTGCCCTGCTCGGCGTGCCCCTGGCAGGTTTTGACGAGCTGCTGGCGGCGTTCTTTGGTCAAGTCCGGCAACGGCACATGTACCTTATCGCCCATCGCCACCGGGTTCAAGCCGAGGTTGGCCTGTTGGATACCCTTGATGATGTCGTTAAGTGTGCCTTTGTCGAAAGGCTGGATCGAGATCGTTCGCGCGTCTGGCGTGGTGATCGCTGCGACCGCTTTCAGCTGCATGTTCGAGCCATAGCACTGCACGGTCACGTTTTCCACCAGAGAAGGCGATGCCTTGCCCGTATGGATATTGTGGAACTCGTGGAGGGTGTGATCTACGGCTTTATTCAATTCAGCCTTCAGGTGAGGGATAATTTGTTCGGAGGTCATAAGTTTATTTGATAATTACAAACCGAGGAGGGCGCCAATAATACGAAGATGCTTTATGACGCAATAAAACCCGATTCAAAGCATCGATGAGGCTGGGAAACGTCAAAGGTTATCAGACAGGCTAGCGTGCCTTGAAAAACTGCCGAAGAAAACCTCAGGCGTGGACGAGGGTTCCGATCGTTTCGCCTTTTAAGGCACTTTCAATCGCCCCAGGGGTGTCCATTTTGAAGACGAGGATCGGGATATTGTTGTCGCGGCACAATGCGAAGGCGGTACCGTCCATGACGCCGATATTGCGGTTCATGGCTTCGGTAAAGGTCAGCGTTTCATATTTGGTCGCTTCGGGATCGAGAACGGGGTCCGCAGTGTAAACCCCGTCGACCTTCGTTGCCTTCAGGATAACATCGGCTTTGATTTCGCTGGCACGGAGCGCGGCGGTGCTGTCAGTGGAGAAATACGGATTCCCGGTGCCGGCGACGAAAACGAGAATGCGGCCCTTTTCAAGGTGACGCTGCGCGCGGCGCAGAATAAACGGTTCGCACACACGGTTCATTTCAAGGGCGCTTTGCACACGAACATCGACGCCCATTTGCTCCAGACAATCCATGATGGCCAGGCCGTTGATGACCGTCGCGAGCATGCCCATGTGGTCGCCGGTGGTACGGTCGACGCCGCGCGCTATTCCTTTGAGACCACGGAAAATATTCCCCCCGCCGACGACCACCGCCACCTCCGCGCCGAGCTCGTGCACCGCCTTGATTTCCCGGCAGACCTTCAGGAGAACCTCGGCATCAATCGGCTCGCCGGATTGCCGGTTACCGAGCACCTCGCCACTGAACTTCAGGACGACACGGCAATATTTGAGATTCGGGTTTTCGGTCAGGCGCGCAAAGGGCGCTGCGGAGGCAGAGTCGTCAGTGATTGATGGGACGGGGTTGGGAGGCGTTGGGCCGATCACGACAGCGCGGCACCAAGGCGG
>JBHJGW010000189.1:0-10223 GCA_050331415.1 Opitutales bacterium
AGCCTCGAGCAGTTCGGCGGCACTGGGTTCTTTTAGCGCGGTTTCCTCTGCGGGCTTGACCTCCGGAAGCGGGTCCAAGGGCAAACTTTCGAAGTCGCGCAGGCGGCGGGCCGCCGGCAGCACCCGGCTCTCGATCGAGCCCACCGCGCTGTTGTAGGCCTTGACGGCGCTGTCGAGCCCGCTGCGCATCTTCCCAAGGTGCGTGCCGAGAACGGTCGTCAGGCGGTCATAAAGCTGCTGCGCGGCCCAAACCACGTGGCGGGCCTCGCGCTCGACAGCAGCCTGCTGCCACCCATACGCCACGGCTTTGAGCAGCGCAATGAGCGTCGTGGGGCTGGCGATGATGACCTTTTCCGAAACGGCGTCGTCGAGAAGCGCCGAATCGGCCTCGAGCGCGGCAGCAAAAAAGACTTCACCCGGAATAAACAGCACAACGAAATCGGGCGCGTCGTCGAACTGCTCCCAATAAGCCTTTTGCCGCAGACTCTTGACGTGGTCGCGCAGTTGCCGGGCGTGACGAGCGTAGTGCTGCGCGCGTTCTTCCAGCGGCGCTTCGAGGGCGTCGAGATAGGCCGCGAGCGGTGCCTTGGCGTCGACTACCAGCGAGCGTTCGTTGGGCAGGCGCACGATCATGTCAGGCCGCTGGACGCGCGCCTGGTCGTCTTTGGCCTCGGCATGGACTTGCTCGAAGAAATCGCAGCGTTCCAGCATGCCAGCAAGTTCCACGGCCCGGCGCAGTTGCAGCTCGCCCCAGCGGCCACGGACTTGCGGCGCCCGCAGCGCCTGAACCAGCTGACCCGTTTCGCGCTGCAGTTGCTGCCCTGTGGCCAGGAGGCTTTTGACCTGCTCGGAAAGGCCCTGGTAGGCACCCTCACGCTTGGCCTCCAGTTCGCCCAGCTCTTTGTAGACGGCCGAGAGCTGCTCGCGAATCGGCTTTACCAGCCCCTCGACGGCCGCTTTGCGCTGTTCGAGGTCACCGCGCGCCTGCTGCTGCAGCGTGGCGAAATTTTGTTGGGCGAGCTCGAGAAACCCTCGGTTGCTGCTCGTGAGCGCTTCGTTGGCGAGGACTTTAAACTCTTCGCGCAGCCGCTGCTCCGTCTCCTTGAGCAGCGCGATCTTTTCGGCGGCGGCAGCGGCATCCTTTTCCTGCGAGACCCGCAACTGCGCCAATTCGATGCGGGCCTCGTTGGTCGCCTGCGCCTGCTCGGTCAAATCGCGTCGAAGCTGCTCGGCGCGCTCCTCGGCGGCGGCCTTCTGCTCGCGCAGCCAGCCGGTTTCGCGTTCCCAGCGGCTGTCCGCCTCCGCCACTGCCCTTGCTGAGGCACGCCGCGAGGCAAGCAGCCCAACCAGCCCGAAGACCAGCGCACCGAGCACAAACCCCATCGACGCAAACAGGGCAATTTCCGACCATGGCAAAGCAGAGGAAGACGGCATCGTGCCACGCTAGAACAGCTGCGCAAAGTTTTACTAGTCGAAAGTCACCCTCGCCCAACATCGGGCCACAATGGACGCCAACGTTCGATAGGTTCCGGCTTCCGCCCTCGCGATGCCCGCCTAACTGGACGCTCCGCATCGAGCCCCTTTGGGGAACGAAACCACGATTTCGACGAGTTCGGGTCAAAAGTGGCCTTTTCGCTTGGAAAAGCGCCTCCCCCTGGCTTTCACTCGCCAATTATGGAAGCTCCCGAGTTCTTGCAGTCGTTATTGGAAGCGCGGTCGCCGACCGGGCATGAGTTTGAGGCGCAGGCCGTCGTCGACAAAGCCATCGAGCCGGTCGCGGATGCCTACGCCAAAGACGTGCTCGGTAACCGCATCGCTACCCTCAACCCCGACGGAGACCCCTGCGTCATGCTCGCCGGGCACATCGACGAGCTTGGCTTGATCGTCAAGTACGTCGACGACAATGGCTTCGTGTATTTCGACACCCTTGGTGGCCACGACAACATCGTCATCAGCGGTCGCCGCGTGACCATCCTAACCAAGGACGGGCCTATCGCAGGCGTTACCGGCAAGCGCGCCGTCCACCTGATGGATGCCGACGATCGCAAGAAGGTGCCAAAGACGCACGAAATGTGGATCGACATAGGCGCCAAGAACAAGGACGAGGCGCTCTCGCGGGTGCGCATCGGAGACCCCGCTGTTTACGACATGGGCCTGCAGCACGTCCACGGCAGTATTTATACCGCGCGCGCCTTTGACGACAAAACGGGGGCGTATGTTGCACTGGAAACCCTGCGACGTCTGTCCGCCGACAAGGGATCACTGGCGGCGAAGCTGGTCTCGGTGGCGACGACCCAGGAAGAAATCGGCACGCGCGGCGCGACCGTCTCGGCGTACACCGTACAGCCAGACTGGGGTATCGCCATCGACGTAGGGCACGCGACAGACCACCCCGACTGCGACGCGCGGAAATACGGCAAGCAAACCCTGGGCGGCGGCCCAATCCTGGGACGAGGGCCGAACATCAACCCACTACTCTTCGACAAGCTTGTCGCCTGCGCGGAAGCCGAAGGCATCCCCCACCAACTCGAGGTCGAACCCCGGCCGACGCCAACCGACGCCCGAGTGATCCAGATGGCCCGGGGCGGCTGCGCAACGGGAGCCATCAGCCTGCCCCTGCGCTACATGCATACCCCAAGCGAAGTGATGGACATGGAAGACATCGAAAACGCGGTTAAGCTGCTCGTAGCCTTCGTTAAAAGCCTAAAATCCGGCGAACGCGGCGTTTTCTGAGACTATTAATCTGGAACAGGGCAGAAGGTCTCCTTATATGATCCGCCGTCAGGCTTTTCGCTTGCCTACGGAAAATCTCTCAACGTCAATCGCGCTATGACTCAGCTGCTCTGCTCTTCGATACTTGCTGCAACACTGCTCGCTGCCAATGCCCGTGCCCTGGAAATTTCGGGTACCGATGCCTTTAATTTTCTAAATGACGGGATGCCGCCGAGCATCGAACTCGGGCAAACCGTCAATTTTTCGCTTACCATCGACACGGGTGTACGGGGTGTCTTTAACAGCGGAGGTTACGTCTACACGGGAGCATTGACGAGTTTCACCTTCGAAATCCCCGATTTGAGTTTCAGTGCCTCTGGCAGTGGTGACATTTTTAGCGAGCATAGTGCTGCGGGCGACAGCCTTATTCTCACTGGCCTACCGGTCAGCGGAGCCATCGACAACCAGGCTCTGCTATCGACGGAATTTCGCTTTGCCCTGCCGTCAAATGTCGACGCCGGCCCCGGGAGCCTCGCGACGCTTTCCGCTTCAGAATACGACGGCTTTGAGGTTTTTCTGGCAACCATGAACAACGGGACCACCTCGGGATCCGTTGACCGGCATAGCGGCTACACCTCGGGATTCATCGCTACCGCTATCCCTGAGCCGAATCTGGCGGGTTTCCTCGGTGCATCGCTCGGCATGTTGATCTTTGCGCGTCGACGCCAAATCTAGCGAGAACAGGTCTTCAGACCGGACAATTGCAGCCTCGTCGCTCGCATCTATGACGATCACTATCCGCTTGTTAATCGGCTTCGCCGCGCTCTCGGTGCCGCTTTTCGCACAAGATCCATTCCCCGAGCCGATCGCTCTAGATTCGGATCTGGAAATGGGTTTGGTCCCCTTTGCACGTATTCCCTACAGTGATAACTCACCCGCACGCATGAGCGTCCTGATCCGGGATCCGATGGGTCGGCTTTTCGTTAACGACCAGCGCGGGCCCCTGTATCTCGTTTCGGATGATGGCGCCACCGTCTCCCAGTACCTGACGCTCGAAGATGAGGGCCTCAATGCACCCTTCCCGGAGCTCGCTCTTGATGACAGTAGCGGGGAGCGAGGCTTTCACAGCTTTGCGTTTCACCCGGATTTTTTTGACGACGCGCAACCGGGGTTTGGGAGATTTTATGTGTACTTCGATGGCCAGGTGACGCGTGAACCGGCAACTGGAGAAAACTTCCGGCGCTTCGACCCCGCGGGCCAAGGCAGCCGGAGCACCCTCCTTGTCGAGTTTCGGACCAATGATCCCGCTGCCGTGCCGTTTAGCCCGGCAGATCCCGAAGCTCCTTACCGCATTCTTGCGATGTTTCGCCAGCCCCAGGGCCACCACAATGGCGGGCACATCGCTTTTAACCCGTGTGCGAATCCCGGCGACAGCGATTATGGTCTGCTCTACTGCAGTTTGGCGGATGGTGCTGTGGGCGGAGATCCGTACGAGCTCGCAGAAGACCCCGCCAATCCTTATGGCAGCCTCATGCGGATCGACCCGCTGCCGCAGGGAAACGAGCCGTTCCGTGCGGCGCCTGACAACCTTTTCGCCTCAGACAAAGATCCTCGGACTCTGGATATCGTCTACGCTTACGGTTTCCGCAATCCACAACGGTTTAGCTGGGATCGGGCCACGGGTAACCTTTTTCTCGGCGATATCGGCGAAACGCTGGCCGAGGAAGTGAACCTGCTTCGGCTCGAAGCCATCGGCGATGGCACCGGACGCAACCGATCGGCCAACGGAGCCCATTTCGGCTGGGACCTCCGCGAAGGGAGCTTCGAACACGAAGGCGAACGAAGCCCTGAGATGATCGACCCGGTGGCGGAGTGGGACCATGAAAACATAGTGGTCGGTTTCCCCGAGGCGGCAACCGGTGGCCGGGCGGCAACGGTGGGTGAGGTTTTTCGCGGGCCTCCGGGGCATCCTTTCAACGGACTCCTCCCGGTCGGCGATTTTCCCTCAGGCACGTTATTCGTCCTCGATGTCGATAACGACCCGTTGGATGGCGGTCAGAATGGTCTGCGGGAACTCCAGCCGAGGGATCTCGATCTTGAGCGAACCCGCATGTTCAACGAGGTGAGGGCTCAGCAGGAAGCGGACGAGATCCGCTTAACCAACCGGGCCGATATCCGGTTCGGGCTGAACACTCCCGGAGAGATCTATATCATCAACAAAAAGGACAGCATCATCCGCCAACTGGTCGTTTACCCATCCCTCGAGCGCTCGACGGCGGGTGAAAGCTTCCGGTTTTTCGGTGTCTTGGTAACCAGCGACCAGCCGACGACGGGCTACTCGCCGGTACAACTGCCCGCCGACACGCTCACCTTCGAGCTGCAGGATGTGATCAACCCGGAAGTCACCTTTTTCCGGGCGCGCCGACGCACCGACGACTAAAGAGAACGCGTTACCGGGGTTTCGGCCAATGGCCAAGCCAGGGTCCATCATCGTCTCCCGGTGCGGCAGATTTGCTGTTGCTCCGCCTTCCCCGGATCTTTCGGCGGCTACGCTGGACGCGGCGTCTCCGGAGGCGCAACTTGATCGATTTGTCGAAGCGATCGGCCACCCGAAAGGGACCTGAACCGAGCGAAGCGGGCGGGCAGCCTTGCGAGCGCCGCGTAAAACGCTTGGCAGGTTGGCCCGGCACGTGGTAGCTGTACGTGTTTCCCTCATGGCGACCGCATCCGCACAACCGACTACCGGCACGGCCACCAACGGCCATTCTGGCGACCTCGAAGTCAAAGACGCGCAGCTCATTTTCAGCTCCGTCTGGCAGGATCTGGAGGCTGACATCGGCCGGGAACACCTGTCGCTGCCGCGCGAAATTTTTTGGATCAACGGAGCTCCCGGTGCGGGTAAAGGCACCCACACCCAAACCGCTATGCGGCTGCGTGATCTGACAGCACCGCCGATCGTCATGAGCAGTCTGCTCAACAGCCCGAAGGCACGGGAACTGATCGACAAAGGCATGCTGGTGGGCGACAAGGAGGTCATCGGCATCCTGCTGCGGGAGCTGCTCAAACCAGTCTACCAGAGCGGCGCCGTGGTCGATGGCTTTCCGCGCACGAAAGTCCAGGTCGAGACGCTGAAGCTGCTGCACGAGAAGATGACGGGGCTTTATCAGGACTTTCGTGAAACGCTGTACGCGCCGCGTTTCCGCAAGCCGCAGTTTCACATCCTCGTGCTCTTCGTCGATGAGGCGGAAAGCGTGCGCCGGCAGCTCGAACGCGGGCAAAAAGCCCAGGAGCACAACGAGGAAGTGGCCGAAAGCGGCATTGGTGAGTATATCGAAATCCGCAAGACGGACACCAATCCCGACGCCGCCCGCAAGCGCTACCGGGTCTTCAAGGAGCAAACCTACGAGGCGCTCAAAACCCTGCGCGAAGTGTTTCACTTTCACTTCATCAATACGCACGGGACCATTCAGGAAGTTCGCGAGCGCATCATCGAGGAGCTGCAGTACCAGAGCTCGCTCGAGCTGGAGCAACAGACTTACGACGCCATCACCCACCTGCCGCTGGCCAAGAACCTCGCCGCCAACGCACGGCAGCAACTCGTCGAACGGCTCGACAATTACCAGGAACACCACGCCGAGCTCTTCCGCGGCGTCATCGAGCACATTGAACGCAAGTTCATTCCGATTCTGCAGCGTCACGCGCTGAGCGGCTGCGCGATCGTCAACAGCGAGGATGAAATGTTTCACCAGCCGGAAGCCCTCGCGATGCTCATCGACATCTTCAGCGAGCGTGGATACCAGACGATGGTCAACGTCCGTCACGAAGAGGTCCCGGTCAGCGTCGACCCCAAGTCCTTCAAAATCCAGACCCGCAGCAAACGGGTTATTCAGGTGACGGTCACCTTCCCAAGCAGCTTTATCCGCAGGTAGCCAGAACGGCGAGATTGCCGAATCGGCATCGCATGTTTGTTTCGGACCGCCTTAGCCGTGGTCTGCTTCGGGGTGTCGGCAGCTTCTGTCCTGCCGGCGTTGCCATTGCCCCGCAAGGTGCCCTACTCTGCCGACATGCCCCAGCCCCAATACCTCCTCGCCCTGGACCAGGGCACAACGAGCAGCCGCGCGATTGTTTTCGACCATGGCGGCAACATTGTCGCGATGGCCCAACGCGAGTTTACCCAGCACTACCCGCAGCCCGGTTGGGTGGAGCACGATGCCGGGGAAATCTGGTCGAGCCAAAGTGCCGTGACAGCCGAGGCCGTCTCGAAAGCGGGCCTGAAGCTCAGCCAAATCGCCGCTATCGGGATCGTCAATCAGCGCGAGACGACGCTGCTTTGGGATCGCGAAAGCGGGAAACCGGTGGGCCGCGCCATCGTGTGGCAGGACCGCCGCACCGCCGCCGCTTGTCGCTCGCTGAAAGCGGCAGGCCACGAGCCGACCTTTACCGCGAAGACAGGCCTGCGGCTCGACCCTTATTTCGCCGGAACGAAGCTCGCCTGGATGCTCGAAAACCTTCCGCAGGCGCGGGAACGGGCCGAGTGCGGCGAGCTTGCTTTCGGCACCGTCGAAAGCTGGCTCATCTGGCAGTTCACCGGCGGCAAGGTACACGTAACCGACGCGGCCAACGCCTCCCGCACGCTGTTGTACAACCTGCACGAACGCAAATGGGATGACGAGCTGCTCGGCATCCTCGGAATCCCCCGCAGCCTCCTACCGGAGGTACGCGGCAACAGCGAAGTGTATGGTCACGTTTCGGAACAGTTTTTCCCGGCGGGCGTGCCCATCGCCGGAGCCGCGGGCGACCAGCAGGCGGCTCTTTTCGGCCAAAACTGCACCGAGCCGGGCGTCGCCAAAAATACTTACGGAACGGGCTGCTTTCTGCTCATGCCGACTGGTGAGAATGCCGTTCCGAGTCAGCACAACCTGTTGACCACTGTCGCCACGCAGCGCAACGGGCGCACGACGTACGCGTTGGAAGGCTCTATCTTTACGGCGGGTGCCGTCGTCCAATGGCTGCGCGACGAGCTTGGGATCATCCGCAGTGCCGAGGAGTCGGGCCAACTCGCCGCGACCGTCCCCGATAGCGGCGGGGTTTACCTCGTCCCCGCCTTTGCCGGCCTGGGCGCGCCGCACTGGGACCCCAACGCGCGCGCGGCGATCTTAGGGCTGACGCGGGGCAGTAATCGCGCCCACCTTTGCCGGGCGGCTCTCGAGGCTATCGCACACCAGGTTGCCGATCTCGGAGACAGTATTAGCGCCGACTGTGGCACGCCACTGCGCGAGCTCCGCGCCGACGGGGGCGCCGCCCGAAGCGACTTTTTGCTGCAGTTTCAGGCTGACCTCCTGCAGATCCCCGTCGTCCGCCCCAAGGTCATCGAAACGACCGCTCTCGGCGCCGCGTTCCTCGCCGGTCTGGCCACCGGGTTCTGGCAAAGCGATGACGAGATTGCCGCGCTGTGGCAGGAAGAAACCCGCTTCGAGCCGCAAAAAAGCTCGGCGGACATCGAACCGCTCCGGCACGGCTGGCAACGCGCCGTCGAACGAAGCTTGGACTGGGCCGAGGGTTAAGCCTAAACTCGCTTTAATCTCCTGACTTTGGCATTGAAACGGTGGTTTAGAAAAAGCTCTCTCGCAAAATGAATTCCCGCCTTCCCTGGCTCGGCGATGGCCGTTGCCCTTTGTTTCTGGCTCCGATGGCGCGTTATACCGACGCGGCCTACCGGCAGCTGTGCAAAGAAAACGGAGCGGACGTGATGACCACGGAGTTCGTGATGTGCGAGAGCCTGCTGCGGGGCAACGAAAGCGCGTGGCGTACCCTCGACTTCACCGAAGAGCAGCGGCCCATGGGCGTGCAGCTTTTCGGCAGCGACCCCGCCCGGATGGCCGAGGCCGCCGCGGCCGTTGAGGAGCGTCTCGCGCCGGACTTTCTCGACATCAATTGCGGCTGCCCGGCGGACAAGGTCACCGATCAGCACGCGGGGTCGTCCCTGCTGCGCGACCCCGTTCGGCTGGAAGGCATCGTCGCGGCTACCCGCAAGGCGCTCAAGCGCGTGCCGCTGACGGTGAAAATCCGCATCGGATGGGACGAACAGTCGATCAACGCACTCGAGGTCGGCAGACGCGTCGAGGCCGCCGGTGCGGAGGCACTGGCCATTCACGGGCGCACCAAACAGCAGGGCTACCGAGGCGATGCCGACTGGGGCGTTATCGCCGAAGTCGCGCGTACCCTGCGGATCCCGGTGATCGGTAACGGCAACCTCGAAAGCGTCGAACGCGCACAGTGGGCGATGGACGAAACGCCCGTGGCTGGCCTGATGATCGGGCGCGGAGCCATGGGTTACCCGTGGATTTTTCGCGAGATCAAGCATGCGCTCGCCACCGGAGAAACGCTTTCGCCGCCGGCTCTGGAGGAGCGCTGGGCAACCGTTTTCCGCCTGTGCGACCTCATCCGCCACTTCCGTCCCGACCGGCCACCGGAGCGGGGCATCGGGTGGATGCGGGCAAAGCTCAAGGCGCTCACCACCGGCATGCCCGGCGTTAAAAAGCTGCGTCCGCAGATGGACCGCATGCAAACCCTGGATGAGCTTCGCGACATCGCCGATCGCCATTTGAATTTTTGGCGCGCGAAGGAAGCCTCGGTCGCATAATGACCTGTTGATAACGTTGGCACGGGTTCGCTCGTTGCCGGGGTAAAGGGTTTCGGGTGACGTTCAACCCATGCCCGCGCTTTCGACGAACACCCTGACCAACAGCTTCGGGAAACCCGCGATAGGATTTGGGGCAAGCCAGTCCTGCTGCCACCGTTAATCGGCTCGGCATTGAGGGCAGAAAAAAAAGCAATCGCTGATCAACCGCCCCTCTACCGCTCTTTCCGCTCCAACCACTTGAGCGCTGGGCGAGGCGTGCTAGGCTAAATCGAATATGACAAATGAATTTTCTTCGCAGACAATTTTGATTGGCGGCATCACTGGCGGGCTCGGCTCGGCATTGGCAATCCGTCTCGTACAAGCCGGCTACACCGTGGCAGGGTATTCGCGCGATGACGGCAAAGTCGGCGCCCTTCAGGAGGCCGCTCCGGGCGTGCAATGGTTTTCCGGTGACGCCGAAGACGCCGAATCGGTGGAGAACGTCTTCGCTCAAGTCGAAGACCAAGTTGGGCCGGTGGGAGGTTACGCCCATTGCGTTGGCTCGATTCTGGTGAAAAGCGCACACCAGGTCAGCGATGACGAGTGGCACGGGACCATCCGCCGAAACCTCGACTCCGCGTTCTTCGCGCTTCGCAGTGCGGTCAAGCGCATGCAGAGGCGCAAAGCGGGCAGTCTCGTGTTTGTCAGCACTGGTGCGGCGTTCGGTGGCCTGCCGGCGCATGAGCCGATCGCAGCAGCCAAGGCGGGGGTTGAAGGTCTGGTGCGCAGTGCCGCTGCGAGCTACGCCTCTCGCGGCTTGCGAGTCAATGCCGTTGCCCCGGGCATGATGGATACGCCGTTGGCGCAACCGATCATCGGCAGTGAAACC
>JBHJGW010000190.1:0-10118 GCA_050331415.1 Opitutales bacterium
GTCGAGCTCCCGGGCCAACCTCCGCGTTGTCGAGCCTCAACAAGGGCTGCTCAAACTGTACCCGATCCTGGACTGGACTGACCGCGACATTTACGAATACCTGAAAGCCAATGACTTGCCGTATCATCCGCTCTGGGACGAAGGCTATGTTTCGGTTGGAGACACGCATTCGAGCTCGCCGCTGACCGCGGGGATGAGCGCGGAGCAGACCCGGTTTCATGGGGTAAAACGCGAGTGTGGCTTGCATGAAACGAGTGGCCGAGCCGACTTTTCAATTTAGATACCCGGTCCACCCTCGCGTACGGCGTGAGTTTAGAATAAGGTAGAAATCCTCGGGTTGACGCTCAGTTTGCCGTTGCATATCGCGGTTGCTCAACGATTTGCTACCGCTCAATGACGCAATCTAAGCGTGTGCTGCTGGTCGAAGACCATGCGCTGGTGACAGACGTCCTCGAGGTGGTGCTCAAGCGGCGCGGCTACGACGTGGTCAAAACCAGTACCGGCGAGGAAGCCAAATCGGTTCTCGAATCTGAGGATATTCCGCTCCTGATCACCGACATTGAACTTCCTGGCATCAGCGGCCTCGACCTCATTCGCCAGTTGCGCTCGGAAAATCGCAATGCTCGAATAATTGCCATGTCGGGGCGAGGCGATCGCGTCCTGGCGGAGGCCCTGGTGTTCGGCGCCGACGCCACTCTGAAAAAGCCTTTCACCAGCGAGGCGCTAATGGTGCTGCTGAACCGGCTTTGAGAAAAAGCATCCTTCAGAAAGCCAAAGCGGGCGCAGCCCGCCGGGTTTTTTGAAAAGGTCCGGTGCGTGAGAGCCCTAGCCAGACCCTCGGGCGGAGTTGGCCGGGGTCGTACTCTTGGGCCCGCAAGGGGCAGTCTGCGGCGGGTAGCAGCCTATCGGTCAGGTTTTGACCCACAACTCTTCCAGAGGGAGGTGTTGTAAAATTACAATAAATTCTGTAATTCACTTGCGGCGAATGGATCTTAACGCTACGATTCTCATCTCTTATCGTCTTAACCATATACTCCTTGATTATGAAGATTACCCTCCTCTCCGTTAGCTTTCTGGCCGCTGCGACAGCTTTTGGCCAGATCGTTCCCTTCACGTTCGTCGGCGCTGTCGATGATCTTTCGCCGCAAAACGAAGTTCCCTCGGGCACGCTGTCCCAGGCTCAAGCTGACAGCTCGCCCGCATCGGGTTTTTTCACCACGTTGGAACTGGACCAGACCACCAACACCTTCACCTTCGATTTCGCCTTTTCCGACCTCTCGGGCGGGCTGAATTTTGCCAGCGATTCAGGCATTCACTTCCACCTCGCCGGTGGTCCTGATTTTCAGGCAACCAACGGTCCGGTCATCTTCAACCTCAACAACTTCAGTGGCACGGACAACGTTCTGAATACCAACACCCAGATCGCTGACGGGGCAACAGGCGGCACGGTTTCCGGCTCGATTATCAACCTGACGGCAGCCCAGGAGCAAAGCTTCCTGAATGGCGAGTACTACCTCAATATCCACTCGCAGACCTTTACTGGAGGCGAGCTGCGGGCCAATGTGGCGCCCGTCCCTGAGCCGGCGTTTGCATCTGCCCTGTTGGGTCTCGGAGCGCTTTTCCTTCTGCGCCGCCGCGCCTGATTCTGGGTTACCGGCTAAGCCCTCTCACAGCGCCTCCTTTCCAGGGGGCGTTTTTTTGTTGAGAACGGCGCCTGCCTGTTCCATTTTTAGTTTATTCGGGGAGCTGCGGGCGCGCGGCTGAGAGGGAGGCACGTTCTGCTTCCGACCCGCGAAACCTGATCCGGGTAATGCCGGCGGAGGGAACGATGGGCAAGCTAAACGAATTATTGGCGCAATCTTTATCGAGCAAAGCGGATGTCAGTATCCCTTTGAGCGTGGCGCGCACAAGCCCGCAGCGTTTTGGCGTTAAAACGCTCATTTGCGGCCGCTCCCGAATGTTTACCCTAGTCGGCAGCCTCGGGCAGAGGGTGCTTCAACTGGAAGCTTGCGCCGATGATGGAGAACCAGACGGCGAAGCATTAAATCCATCCCTTGCCGAGTTGAGGTTCTCGGTCGAAGTTGCTCGAAAGCGCAACAATGCCTTCCCCAAGTTGACCTGAAGCCGCGGCCGGCTGCTGCCTGACTATTTATGAAAAACGATTCGCTATTCCCCGCCTCCACCCGCGTCTACATCAGCGGCAGCCGGGAGGACATCCGTGTGCCCATGCGCGAAATCGCGCTGCACGAAACCAAGCGGCCAGACGGCACCACCGAGCCGAATGCGCCCTTGCGCGTGTACGACACGTCCGGGCCGTGGGGCGATCCGGCCTTTCATGGCGACGTGCGGCAAGGGCTGTCGCCGGTCCGTGCACGGTGGATTGAACAGCGCGGCGATGTCGAAGAAGTCGAAGGCCGCGCACCGCAGCCCATCGACGATGGTTACCTCTCTGAAGCGCACCGCGCCAAGGCCCAGCGCAACGGCAAAAACGGTGTTGAGCCCTTTGCCCGCGGTGAAAGGAAGATTCTGCGTGCAAAGGCGGGCGTCAAGAGTGTCAGCCAGCTCGCTTATGCGCGGGCGGGAATCATCACTCCAGAGATGGAGTTCATCGCTATCCGCGAGAATTTGAAGCGGCATCAGCTAGCTGAGGACTCTGCTTGCTTCCGCCACGGGGCCGGTGCGAGCGGAGCCAGGCCCGCCTCTTCGTCATTGGATCACCAGCACCCGGGCCGACCCTTTGGAGCGGCTATTCCTCAGGAGATTACGCCGGAGTTTGTCCGCTCGGAGGTCGCGCGCGGCCGTGCGATCATTCCGGCGAACATCAATCATCCGGAGCTGGAGCCGATGATTATCGGCCGCAATTTCCTCGTGAAGATCAACACCAACATCGGCAACAGCGCGGTAGCGTCGTCGATCGAAGAGGAGGTTGAGAAGATGCGGTGGTCGGTCAAATGGGGCGGCGATACGCTGATGGACCTTTCCACCGGCAAAAACATCCACCAGACGCGCGAATGGATCTTGCGCAATTGCCCCGTACCGGTGGGTACCGTACCGATCTATCAGGCGCTCGAAAAGGTGAACGGTAAGGCTGAAGACCTGACATGGGATTTGTTTCGCGATACCTTGATCGAACAAGCGGAGCAGGGAGTGGACTACTTCACCATTCACGCTGGGGTCTTGCTGCAGTATATTCCCCTGACCGCAAAACGGATGACCGGAATCGTTTCTCGAGGAGGTTCCATCATGGCGAAATGGTGCCTGGCTCACCACAAGGAAAACTTCCTCTATACCCACTGGGACGAGATTTGCGAAATCTGCGCGGCTTACGACGTCAGTTTCAGCATCGGCGACGGCCTCAGGCCGGGTTCCATCGCCGATGCTAATGACGAATCCCAATTTGGTGAATTGAGGGTTCAGGGTGAGCTGACCGAGCGCGCCTGGGAGCACGGCGTACAAGTCATGAACGAAGGGCCTGGGCACGTCCCGATGCACCTGATTAAGGAGAACATGGAAAAGCAGCTCGAATGGTGCCATGAAGCTCCGTTCTACACCCTCGGGCCGTTGACGACCGACATCGCGCCCGGGTACGACCACATCACCAGCGGCATCGGTGCGGCGATGATTGGATGGTACGGCACGGCCATGCTTTGCTATGTCACGCCGAAGGAACATCTCGGTCTGCCGGACAAGAATGATGTTCGTGAAGGCGTCATCACCTACAAACTCGCCGCCCATGCCGCAGACCTCGCAAAAGGGCACCCGGCCGCCCAGCACCGTGACAACGCCATCAGCAAGGCGCGCTTTGAGTTTCGCTGGGAAGACCAGTTCAACCTGTCTCTCGACCCTGAGAAAGCCCGCGAATTCCATGACGCCACGCTGCCCCAGGAGGCCGCCAAAACGGCCCACTTCTGCAGCATGTGTGGCCCGAACTTTTGCTCGATGAAAATCACACAGGACGTGCGTGATTATGCTGACAAACTGGGCGTCACCGAACAGGAGGCCCTGGAAAAAGGGATGGCCGAAAAAGCCCGGGAGTTCAAACAAGCGGGTGCAGAAGTGTATTCTTAGCCCTTCCGTAAAAAACTCCGCTATAGCACAATTGAAGCGGATGGAGAAACCTCATCCGCTCGCTCGGTATTGCCGGAAGTGATGATATTCTTTCACGTTGTTTAGTGAATCGTTTTGGTCACAATAAGGCACGCAAAGTTGATTCGCTATTAAAGGCGTGGGCTTAGCGCATGAGCTTGAAGATAAGACGCGGTCGCGGCCTGTCAAGAAATTCGAGCTCGAGGCCAAAAGCGATGAAATTCGAATCGTTTAAGCATGAGTCGTAGGCTTCGCCTTGCCCGAAGGGCGTGGGGGTGCTCTTTGGGCTTGCCCGCGTTCGGGCCTGTTGAGCCATCGAATCGTTTCACTCCGAAAGAGCCCAATTTTTTGGCCGGGAGCACGGGAGCGTTTTTGGTTTCCGGGGGATTTTTGCTTGTCAGCAAGGCTATTTTCAAGGAGTCTCCAGCCCATTATGCCCAGCGGAATCCGGTTGATGACAGGCCGACCCTTTTTCTTACCCCGGCCTGCTTGCTCGGATTGAGAGGATGCCTTTACCTCGAAAGGCGTCATATTTGAGTTCTGCAAGAGGCTGTTTTTAGGGTTCAGGTCGCTTTATATCTAAATGAATCATTTGAGTTTTTGAGGTGAGTGGCGCGAGGGCATCGCCGCTTTTCATCCGCACGGCTATTGCTACCTTTGGTTTCCCGAGGTTCTTTGGCTTCATGTCATTGCAAATGGCATGATCGTATTGGCGTACTGCGCCATTCCCTTTTGCCTTTTCTACTTCGTGCGCAAACGCCGGGACTTGGTTTTCCGGCGGCTGTTTGTTCTTTTCGGCCTCTTCATCTTCGGGTGTGCGTTAACCCATGTTGGCAACATTGTGACGATTTGGAAGCCCTGGTATTATCTCGATGGTTATGTGAAATTGGCGACGGGGTTCGTTTCGATAGCGACGGCGGGAGTGCTTTATTGGGCCACGCCAAAATTGTTGCGTCTGCCGAGCCCCGCGGAATTGGCGCGGACCAAGCGCGAGCTCGCCGAAGAGGCCCGCAAAACCGCCTCCGCCGAGAATGCCTTACTGGTGCGCAGTGAAGCCCTGGCAACCTTTGCCCACGATATCCGGACGCCGCTCACGACGGTTTCCGCGAGTGTGGAACTGCTTCGGGATCAGACGCAAAATCCGGCGCTGGCGGATGCGCTGCAGGCGACCCAAACTTCGACCCAGCTGATCGTCGAAGTTATCAACAACATTCTGAACATGAGCAAGCTGGAGCAGGGCAAGGTTGAGGTCGCCCGGCGTCCGCTTGATCTCGTGGCGTGCCTGGAGCAGGTGAAAACCGTCTGCGGCCACCGCGCCCACGATAAAGGGATCGCGTTCGAGGTCGCCTACCCGACTGATTTGCCCAGCGACCTTTACGGCGACCGCCCGAAGCTCCTGCAGATCTTGACGAATCTGGCTGCCAATGCGGTCAAGTTTACTTCGGAAGGCGGAGTTTATCTCTCGGCCCGCTGTTTGCAGGTGGAGCCCGAGCGGGCCGAAGTCCAAGTCGACGTCAGGGATACCGGTATCGGTATCGACGCGGATAAGCTCGAAACCATCTTCGATTCGTTTTCGCAGGAAAACGAGGGCATCTCCCAGCACTTTGGGGGCACGGGCCTTGGCTTGACGATCTCCCGAAAGCTCGCGCAGCTCACGGACGGCGAAATCGGGGTTGAAAGCCGCAAAGGCGAGGGATCCACCTTCCGGTTGCGCCTCTGGCTTCCCCGGGGCCCCGGAAACGCAGCCGAAGAGCGTCCAGCCTGACGCATGTCGGAAGCCGTGTCTTAGCGACGCAACGGGATGCCAAAGCATCCGAAGCCGCCATGCGGCGTTCAATCTACCGATCTATTCGGTAAGATGGTACAACTCACTCGGCGCTGGTTGGCTGCTTTGGCGGCGCCCAGGCATCAAGGGCAATATCTCGCAGGCGGCTGCGAAGTTTCTCGAACTCGCCCTGCTGGTCCTTAAAACTCTCCTGCCCGGCTGAGAACGGGGCCTGCGTCTCCGAGTTTACCTCAAGCTGTTGCTGAAGGTAAACCATCATGGGGCCGATCTGGTCGAGCATTTCGTGAACGCGGTCCATCAGCCCGCCAAGATCGCGCTGGGGCGCAGGCCTGAGCGCCGACTCAGGAAAAATGTGCTCCGAAGCGTTGTTGCCGAGCATGATGCGCACGTAGTGCATCGGCTCGTTGCTCTCCGGCAGCAGGATGTCTTCGTCATCGGGATTCACGGGGCGGACGTATTCGCCGGGGCCTTCGTAGGCATGGCGGTCATCGCCGTGTTCGTGATATTCGATGCGGAGGCGCTGGTAGGGAAAAAACTGGCTCATGAGTGGTGCTTGTTAGCGAATTCGAGGTGGATTTCTAAAGGGTCGCGCGCAGCGCTTCCAGCTTTAACTCGGTCTCGGCAAATTCCTTTTCCGGATCACTCCCCGCGACAACTCCCGCACCCGCGTAGAGCCGGGCACGGGTGCCCTCGACCTCCGCGCAGCGGATGCCCACGAGCAGGTCGCCATCGCCACGGTGGTTGAACCAGCCAAGCACGCCGCCGAAGAGGCCGCGCGGAAAGCCTTCGAGTTCGGCGATCTCGGGCACAGCGGCTTCGCGTGGCCGGCCGCCGAGGGCCGGGGTTGGGTGCAGGACAGCGGCCAGGTCGAGGGGATGCTGTGATGGGCCTAGGGTACAGCGCAAGGGCGTCCGCAAGTGCTGGACATTGCCGAGGCGAAGCAGCCGCGGCTCCGGAGGGCCCGAAACGGTGACGCCGAGCCGCTCGAGCCGCGAGCGGATCGAGGCGACTACCGCCTGGTGCTCCCGCTGGTTCTTGTCGCTTGCGATCAGTTCCGCGGCCAGGCGGGCATCCTCCTGGGCGTTGGCACCGCGGCCGGTAGAGCCGGCAATCGCGTCGACTTCGCAGCGTCCTCCGCGTGCCGAGATCAGCCGCTCGGGCGTAGCCGCGATAAAGCGCCGGTCGGCAGCCGCCTTGAACGACAGCGACCAGCAGCTTGGGAACCGCTCGCGCAGCCGCGTCAGCCAGGGGAGGGCACGCACGGGTGCGCTCGCGTCGAGGTCGAGGGCGCGCCCAAGTACGATTTTCTCGTAACGTCCGGTGTCGATGTGGGTGAGGGCGCGCGCGACGGCGTCGCGAAAGTCATTGCCGCCCTCCTTGCTGAGGGCTCCGGGCGGCACCTGGGAGGGAGCGGGCTCCACCGCGCCACCGTACTCGAAAGAGCCGAAGCGCTCGTGGGCGGTCAGGATGCGGAGGGCGAGCGCGTCGAGGTCGGTGTCCGCCGTAATTCGGGCGTTGGCCACGGCGCTGTAGCCCTCAGGGTGAGCGGCGACTTGCCAGCGTGGCAGAAATGCGGTCGCAACCGGAAACTGCGAGCCCGCGTTCGGGCTGTCGGCAAAGGTAGCGGCGAGAAGGAACGTCGGTCCGGCGAGGGGTGCGTCGAGGTCGCCCACGGCCACCGTACGCGCCAGGGTTGCCTCGGCAAAGGCGCGCAGCCGGGCGAAGCGTTCAGGTCCGGTTGCCTCGGCCGCGGTAACGGCTTCCGCGCCAGCCAGGGCAACCTCATCCTGCGGGCGCTCGAGGAAGAGGTGGGGTTCATCGGGCTCTTCGATCGCCTCGAGCACCGCGAGCGGATCGATATGCGGGACACGCAAGCTGATCGAGGCGAACACCGGCTGACCATCGCTTGCCCGCTCCTGGCAGCGTTGCAGGAACTGACGCAGGCCGACGGGGTCACGCCCGGAAAGGCTGGTTTCGGGAACGATTTCCATGGAAAAACCGCCAGGGTATGCTCTGAGCCCCCCCGCGTCTAGGCGGATCCGCAAGCGCCCTCAGAAGCCGACGATTCAGGTTTTCTGCAGGACATTTTGCGGCAAAACGGGCAATATGCATTAACACCGCGCTGTGGTGCTCCCGTTCTTCCCATTGCAAAATAGCGATGGTAGCACGCTGGCCGGATTTTGACCTTGGGCGGCGCCATCTGGCATCGGCAATGCGTAATGATCTGTCCTGCCTCGGGTGGGCCGAGGTATCGTACGATGTAACCCGAAACCTTGATCGCAAGTATGGATTTATCCGCAATCACCTTTCTTGCTCAGACCGGCGGGGGGCTCGCCGATTTGGGGAATATGGAAAACTATTTCCAGTACAGCAACATTCAGTGGGAGTCCGTCAGTCACGTCCTCACGCTCGGCGTCGGTGTCTTTATCGCCGCCCTTGTCTACTTCCTGGCGTCGATGAAACAGGTGGCGCCGCGCTTCCGCCTCTCCAATATGCTCTCCGCGGTCGTCATGGTGTCCGCCGCGGTCATTCTGTTCCGTCAGGCGTTCGACTGGGACAGCACGTTCCGAGCGCTGGGCAATGGCATGTACGGGCGCAAGGACGGCGAACTGTTCAGTAATGGCTACCGGTACATGAACTGGTCCATCGACGTACCCGTATTGCTCGTGCAGATGCTCATTATCCTGCCCCTGGCGCACAAGGTGAAGACGTCGCGGGGTTGGCAGTTCGTCATTGCCGGGCTGATCATGATCTGGACTTCCTGGGCGGCCCAGTTTTACGAGCACGGCGCTCAGGTTGAGGGCGTCTCGGTTACACCGTTCTGGATCTGGTACCTCCTCGGTTGGCTGGCCTATATCTGGATCGTTGCCATTGTCTGGAAGACAATCAGCGATGGCAAAAAGGACCCCAGCATGAGCGCGGACAGCAAAAACATGCTTGGCGCGATTCGGTGGGTGCTGGTCGGCAGCTGGACCGCCTACGCGGTGGCGATTGTTCTGCCGCTGCTCTGGTGGGACGCCGGTTCGGGCGTCGCGCGGCAGTTTATCTTTACCTTCGCCGACATCATCTCGAAGGCGATTTACGGCGTGATGCTGGGCATGGTCGCAGCCAACCGCTCAAAGCAGGAAGACGGCTTCCTCGAGTACCCCGATGAGCAATGGGCCATCCGCGAAAACGCCAAAGCGAAACCTGCAGCAGTCTAGTGTTTCAGCGCGCTGATCTCAGCAAGATTGGCGCTATGACAAGCTAGGAATTACCCCGCGTATCTCTTGGGCGTTAACCGTCTAAGGGTGCGCGGGTTTTTCTTTGTCAGCGTGCGAGCTTGATGAAGCTGCACGCGACAAGTCGTCGGTTCCTTCGATGACGGTTGCCGAGGCTCCGCTTCAAGGTGCGCGAGAACCAGACCGAGCCCGAGGCAGAGCTCCCCGAGACCTACGGCGCCAAGGGTCGCCCAACAAAAGCGCTGCCCGCCCATCGCTAGGTCGGAGTAGTAGCGGTCAGGAGCGCGAAATGCACGACCAAAAGCTCGGCGCTA
Organism: Opitutales bacterium; assembly: GCA_050331415.1. Lineage (GTDB taxonomy): Bacteria > Verrucomicrobiota > Verrucomicrobiia > Opitutales > Cerasicoccaceae > DAIQNO01. The sequence continues at coordinate 9,408 of JBHJGW010000190.1, forward strand.
CCTCGCTTTTCTCAATCTTCACGCTGGTATACGAGGTCGAACTCGTGGACGAAGCTGGCGAAGAGCTGCGCTTCGGACGGCTGCTCGTAGCGTCGGTACTGGTTGACGAGGTTGCGGCAGCAGCGCTGGAGCACTTCGCTGATCGGGCAGGGCGCGAAAAACGACGGCTGCGGTGTCAGGCCTTGTTGCTCGAAACGCCGTTCGACATCTTCGAGCGTCAGGAAGAGCCCGCCTTCGAAACAATCGATGTAGAAGGGCTCCACATCGCTGAAGCAGCCCAGCATGAAACGCCCCGGCAGACCGATGGGCTCGAGCCGCAAGCCGCAGCGCTCGGCCACGAGTAGGTAAAGAATGCACAGCGTGATCGGGATACCCCGGCGTCGTTCGATCACTTGCGGGAGAAAGCTGTTGGCAGGATTGTAGAAGTCGGTACGGTCACCGGCAAATCCGTACTCGTGGAAGAGCACGCGGTTGATCGTCCGGCATTGCTGCCAGCCGGTCGCCGGCTGTGCCACGAGTTGGCGACAGCGTCCCGCGACCTCCTCGAGAAAGGTGTAGGTGTCGGCAGCGTCGAGCTTGGGATCGGCCACTTGTGCCAGCATCAACGAGCCGCTCTCCAGCTCGTAATTCTGCGAGCGGATAAACTGCCGGAAGGCTTCCTTGGCGTCGACCGCGCCCAATTGCGACAGGTATTCGCGGGCGGCTGCAGCT
>JBHJGW010000191.1:0-4551 GCA_050331415.1 Opitutales bacterium
CCCCTTCATCAAAAATTAATTAGATCAATTTACAGACCTATTCGGGAATTTTGTATTACTCTTAGCTGAAATAGCCGTAGTGCTTTCGTGTCCCCTTGGCAAATTCATCGGTGCTCACCCCCATCGTTTCGCCGATGGTCATGTGGAGGTTGCCGAGGGCGTTCTCGCGGTCGCTCGAGAAGCTCATGATATCGCTCTGAACGAGACCATGGCTGCGTCCTCCGACGAGAGCAATTGGCAGCTTGCTCCGGTCGTGGACATTGCCATCCAAATAGCAGCTGCCAAACACGATCAGGGTGTTGTCGAGCAGGGTGGTGCCATTACCTTCATCGATCCGGCTCATTTTTTCCGCCACGTAGGCAACGTTCTCGAGGTGGTAGCGGTTTACGCGCTGATAATCTTCGAGATCTTTTTTCGTGCCCTTTTTCCGATTGTAGTGGCTCAAGGTGTGGGAGCCCACCTTCGACACGCCGTTGATAAACTCGTAGGTCCGATTCGAGAAGTCCTGCTGCAGGACAAAGTTTGCGACCCGCGTTTTGTCCATCTGTAGCGCCAAAACAAGGATATCCAGCATCATCTTCATATGCGCGTCCTTGTCTTCTGGCATGCCCTCTTCGGGCTCGGGGAGGTTGGGAACGCGCAAACTGGGCACCCAGCCATTGCTGCCAGCTGTGCCGTTTTTCTGGATACGCTGCTCCAGCTCGCGGACGGAGGTCAGGTATTCGTCCAGCTTATCGCGGTCGTCCGCACTGACCTTGCGCCGGACGGACTTAGTGGAGTCCATGACGTAGTCCAGGATACTCTTATCCGAGAGCAGGCCGCTGGAATCAAAGAGCCGCTTGTAGGCTTGTTCCGGAATGATTTCGGGCGGCACCGGTGTTGTCTCCGTACTCCAGGAGTTTGTTGCCTGATAGATCGACGGTGCACCGTTGACAATACCCGGGCGGGTCTCCTCGACGCCGAGCACAAGGCTCGGGATAGCCGTGCGTTCACCCACGCGGGTTGCGATCAACTGGTCGATGCTGATGTTGGATTTGATGTTCTCCGCGTCAACGTGTGAACAGTTCAGGAAACTCGTGAAGTGATAGCCGTGCACGCGCTTCATCTTCCGGCTGTGGCTGAGCCCTTCGATGATCGAGACCTGGTCGGACAGCTTCGCAAGGGGTTCAAGCGCTTTGCTGAGCGATAGGCCGTTGGAGCCTTTGGTGTAACTCCAAACGTCCGGGTGGATGCCGTCGCCGGTAACCATCGAGACGAATCGCCGTGGCGCCGCACCATAGGCCTCCGCCCGATTCCCCTGCGCCCACGAAAGGCTCGGCATGAAGGGCAGGGCAATAACGCCGGCAAGGCTGCGCAGAAAGTGACGGCGCGAGAGGGGATGCTGGTAAACCTGGCTCATAGCTGGAAGGGTGGGGCAAACGGTGAATTCTCAGTTTAATAGGTTCCCGCAACTTCCGTCCGGAAATCCTGCCGGTAGCGGAATTGCTGGCTGGTGAGGGCGACCTCGACCATAGCGCCAAAGCGGTAGTCGTTCTCGGTGAGGGCGAGTTTCATCTGATCGATCAACGGCTGGTCGGTGATCTGGATTCTGCGGCCAAGCGCGTAGCCGAGGAATTTTCGGCAGAGCTGGTCGAGGAACAGCTCCTCCTTGTCTTCGAGGTAGCTCATAAGACCCTCGAAACCGGAAATTTCGCGTCCATTAGCCAGGGTCCCGGCCGTCACGAGAGGCAGGCCGGTAAACGACTTCTCGCGCCATCGGCCCACGGGATCAAAATTTTCCATCGCGAGGCCGACCGGGTCGATACGGGAATGGCAACTCGAGCAGGCGGGGCTGGCGCGGTGCCGCTCGAGCTGCTCGAGAAGGGACAGGCCCGCCTCGTTCGTCTCGTCATCCGAAAGCATCGGAACCTCGTCCGGTGGTGACGGCATTTCGATGCCGAGGACCTTTTCGACGATAAAATCGCCCCGGTTGACCGGGCTCGTTCGCAGGGCTTTCGAGGTTGCGGTTAGAATAGCGCCCATGGTGATCACGCCTCGCCGAGGGGTACCGGCGGGGTACGTCACCTTGCGCATCGATTCGCCACTCACTCCTTCGATGTCGTAGTGCTCGGCAAGAGTTTCGTTCAGGAAGGAGTAGTCGGCAAAAAGAATGTCGCGGACAGAACCACTGTTGCGAATGAGGTCCGCGAAGAACAGCTTCAACTCGTCCGCCATGGCCTGTCGTAGCTCCGGCGTGTACATTCCGAATCGTTCGACATCGACGGCGTTGTGCTTCTCAAAGCCGATAAAGTGCAGCCAATGGCCGGCAAAGCTCTCTGACAGGCTTTCGGCTCGTTCGTCCTTGAGCATTCGCGCGATCTGGGCGCGCAGGGTGGCGTCAGCGCGCAGCCGCCCGTTAGAGGCGAGCTGGATGAGTTCGTCGTCCGGAATACTGCCCCACAGCGTAAACGATAGCCGGCTTGCCAGCTCGAAATCGTTGATCGGATAGGGCTTCTCCGAATTTTGGCTCATCTGCAGGCGGTACAGGAAATTCGGATCCACCAGGATGCCCACCATGGTTTGCTTGACGGCCTTTTCGAAGCCGAGACCGAGTTCGCGTTGGGCGGCGTAGAGCCCCATCAAGCGGTCGACTTCCTCCCCCGAAGCTGGGCGGCGCCATGCCTTCAGGCAAAGATCCTGAATAACCTTGCGGGCAGCTTCCAATGTCGAGGCGGTTTCCTGGGGCGTAAGCAGGGTCTGGATCTCTCTCGCCATACCAAGCAACCGTGATTGCTGATCTTCAGAGGTCAGGCTGCGCAGCTCGCGAACGGTCAGGCTGAAGGGGCGGTCGGGCGCCGGTTGAGGGGGCTCGGCTTCGGTTGCGTCCAGCCGTGTTGGGTCCAACCCGGGAAAGTCGTGAAATACAAAATTACGGTTTTTCTCGATATTGTGATCGAAGACGGCACGCCGCACTTGACGGGTGGCCTGAAGCAGTCGCTGGCGCTGCTCGCTTTCCGGCGGTCCAAAAATGTAGCGGCCGGGCAGTTCGTCAATACGTTCGGGTGGCTTGACGTCAATGAGCAGCTGCACGCTGGCGTTCTTGCTGAAGGCCGGGTCGAGGCGTGCCTCAACCGTAAAGGTCTTCGCCCCCGGAGGTACTTTTACCAAAAACATCGACGGCGCGCCAACGCCGTAGCTGTCGATCGGGACCTTTTTGTAAAAAGGATGCGCGCCCCAATAGACGGGCTGCTTATTCGCGTCGTACAACGTGACGGATGGATGCCACCGCCAGGGAATCTTCTTTTGGCCGTTATCCCACTCGCCTTTGGTCCAGATGACGACGTCGCCTTCGCCGCCGTCCCCAGCCGGCGAGGTGACGACGTAGAGAAATTCCGGATTCTCGACCTGGGTCAAATCGATCTCGAAACGGTAGAGGCCGTCATGGAGTTCGTCTTCGAGTTCCTTGCGGGCTTCCGTTCGCCGCATTCCTTGATCGAAGCTGAGCCAGCGCGGTTTGACCTCGACATCCGGGAACCATTGCTCGGCCAATTCCTGTCGCCCGTAAAGTTCAAGGTACTTGGCCATCCGGACGCACTCGTGGTGAATCCGTTCGTCGTTCATCCCATTCTGCCCCGGAGCTGGCAGAGTGTTGAAGTGACTGATGATCACATCGAGGTACCGGGAGCCCTGCGGTTTCGCCATCAGCGATACCCATTTCTCAAGAATGATCTCCGGAATCTCCAAGTTCAGGCTTTCGGCAATCTCATTCAGGGAAGCGTTGGGCTTGCCCAAGGCAGCCCGGTGACGGTAGCGCCAGGCCACCTCGATGTACGGCGTGAAGCGATACTTGTGGGTGCCTTCGAGCTCCGAAAGTCCGCCGAGGAGATCCTCGTAGAAAGTCTCGTGGAACTTGCCCCACTGCTCTTTGAGGACGTCCAAGCGGGCGGCCGGCCCTCCAATGGCCGACAAGGCTTCGGGGTGCCAGGTTAGCCGTCCGTCGTCGCTAACTGAAGCATGGGCCACAACCTCCTTGGCGGCGTGCAAAAATTTTTCGACCTGCATCGGCGTCGCCGATTGCGCCTCGCCGACATTGGCGAAGCCTTCGCCGCCACCCCCATCGCGCGGGAAGATGTCAGCGACATCGATATCGAAGCCTGTGATATCGCGAACCACGTGATTATATTCGATGTGGTTGAGCCGGGGCACGACGACGCGGCCGGGCTCATTGGGGCTGGCGTTCTGCGCCTCAGCCAGCAGGAGTTCTGCCCAGGCAACGAAAAGGTCCCGCTCGGCCTGGGTCGGCTGGGCGGGGTGCTTGATCGGCGGCATCTCCGCTTCCGCGACCACCCACTCGAGTGCGGTCAGCAGGTCTGGCTTTTCCAGATAAGCCCGGGCGCTGGCCATGGCTTCGAAATTGATGTCCGACTTCGCCTCAGTGTTGTTGTGGCAATCGTAACAATACTGCCGCAGAAGCGGCTGTACCTCGGAAACAAAATCGGGTGCCGCCGCCTGAGCACTCGAAGCAAGCGTCACGGCAATGCCGAAACGGAGGAAAACGTTAGGACCAAGGGG
>JBHJGW010000192.1:0-5525 GCA_050331415.1 Opitutales bacterium
CGAAGAACTTCGCGAGGCTATCCGCGAGATGATCGAGACACCGGGGCCGTTCGTGCTCGAGGTTGTTGTCCCGTACACGGAGCACGTTTTGCCCTTTATCCCGCAAAAGAAGAGCGCCAAGGAAATCCTGACCGAGTGACGGGCAGGCTGGGGGAGTGCTCCGCGCTCCGCGTTCTTTTGGAGGCCGCCCGACCACGGGCGGCCGCTGTTTGTCCAGAGGCAACGGACGCCCGGGATTTTGCGCTGGAACCAAGCAGCTGCGGCCTTTTCCCTGGAAGTAATGAAATCCTTTTGTCTTTTTACCGCCACGCTCATCGGCGTCCTCGCGTTTGCCGGCATCGCAGCGGCCCAGGAGGGTACTCCGGGCGCGCCGAATTCTGACGGCAACCAGCACTCGCAGCCTGCCGAGAACGGGGTTGTACGCGGCGTGGCCGCATTGACCGTCAAAGGTGCTAAGTTCCACGAACTCGGCCTCAGCGAAGCGCAGGCGGGGGAAGTCGCCGTTGGCGTGATGGCCGCGGTGGCGGCAGGTTCGGACCTGACAATGACGCGGGGCGAGCGGCTCGCCGCCATGCGCGACCTGCGACAGACAATGGAAGGTGCTCAGGAGGCCGGGCCCGGTGCGCCGGAGCTGTCAACTTCAGCTCTGAACCGGCTCGGTCGGTTTTTTGCTGCCCAAACGGGCTTATTCCGCTTCGAGCTCGATGAAAGTCAGAGCAAAGCGCTGCGAAGCGGCATCCAGGATGCCCTTATCTCCGCCGAGACCTTTGAGGAGGTTCAGCAGCGCCTCGCGCCGCAGATGCCGGCTATCAACCGGTTCGTCCGCGCGCAGCAGACGGGAGCGGCTGATCGGGAAGCGCAAGCCAGGCAACAACAGCAGGCGGAGGCCGAGGCTTTCTTCGCCCCGATTGCCCAGGAGTGGCAAAGCAAGGCGCCGCAGACGGTGGTTCTCGAGACAACTCAGGGCGACATCACCCTCGAGCTGATGCCCGAGGTTGCTCCGATTGCCGTGGCGAACTTCGTTCAACTGATCGAGCAGGGTTACTACGACGGACTGACCTTCCACCGCGTCATTCCCGGCTTTATGATTCAAGGCGGAGACCCCGAGGGCACGGGACGCGGCGGTGAAAGCGTTTGGGGCCGAGCATTTCCGGACGAGTTTGACCCCGCCGTGCGCTTCGATGAGCCCGGCCTGCTCGCCATGGCGAATGCGGGGCCGATGACCAACCGTAGCCAGTTTTTCATTACCACGGCAGCGCCCTCACACCTCAACGATCGCCATACCATTTTCGGCAAAGTGACCGAGGGTTATGACGTCGTGGAACAGATCGCCGCTGTCGACCGCGACCGCCGCGACAAGCCAAAGGAGGCGCAAGTTATAGAGAACGCCTATATCGCAGAGACTGCTGAAGCCCCGTAGTCGGTCCAGCCTCCGGATCGCCAGCTGGGCTTTCAGTCGTCGTGGCTTTCGGCTTCGAGGATCTCCTCACCCACGGTGTTCTCGAGGATGCCGATGCCTTCGATCTCCATGCGGACGTGATCGCCGAGGCGGAGGTATTGGCGCGGCTTCATCACAAAGCCTACTCCGTGCGGGGTGCCGGTGAGGATCAGCGAGCCGGCTTCGAGCGTGTTGCTGCGGCTGATAAACGCGATCAAATCGGCCACGCCAAAAACCATGTCACCGGGCGAGCTCGATTGGCGGCGTTCGCCGTTGATCCAGCACTGCATGCGTCGGCCTTCGAGCGGGGCGACTTCGTCGGGCGTCGCCACACAAGGGCCGACCGGGCAGGCCGTATCGAAGCTCTTGCCGCGCACCCATTGACCGCCACCACCGATTTTTTGCCAGTCACGGGCGGACACGTCGTTGCCGATGGTGTAACCGAACACGTGCTCTAAAGCCCGCTCTTTCGGGATGTTTTTGCCGCTTTTGCCGATGACGACCGTCAGCTCCAGCTCGTAGTCGACTTTGTCGGAGTGCAGCCCGCGCGGCAGTTCGATAATGTCCGCCGGCCCGGAGAGGCAGGTGCGAGGCTTGAGAAACAGGATCGGGTGCTCCGGCAGCGGCAAGCCAGTCTCGCGGGCATGCTCATGATAGTTTAGTCCAACGCACCAGATGGCCGGCGGCGGTTCCACTGGCGCCAGCAGCCGGACGGCTTCCACGAGTTGTCCGGTCGGGTGAAAATCCGGAAAGGCCCCTTCAAGCCGCGTAAAGTCGACACCGTTGGCCGAAGCAGCCCAGACGGCATGGTCCAGGCGGTCGAGCACGCGGTAAACCTTCATCAACCTCAGTGGATTTCGTAGCGGTAGTCTTCGATGACCGGGTTAGCGAACAGCTTGTGGCAGAGCCCGTCGAGAATTTCGTGGAATTCCTCGCTATCGCCGCCATCCACCTCGAATTCAATAGTCTTGCCGACGCGGACATCGCCAGCCCCCTCGAATCCCAGGGTTGTCATTGCGTGAGCGACAGCAGCGCCCTGCGGATCGAGGACGGAGGGTTTCGGTGTAACGTATACAGTAACTTTCACTGCCCAAACCGATGCAGAGCCACGGCCCCTTGGCAAGCAGAAGGTGCGGTCGCCTGCAGGATTAACCGCCCACAAGGGCGGGGTCACTGTTTAACGGCCCGGCTCCCAGCCGCAAAACGCCAGCATCCAAAGTCGGGTGGAAGTAGGGTGTTTGCGGTCGGATCGTGGCTTCCCGGCTGAACCGCCTTTGCCGGGCGATGGGGTATTGTCAGCGTGAACCCAAACGTTCTACGATTTCCGGCATGATAAAAGTCGTGACCTTCTTGTTTTTCGGGACGCTGGTCCTGTTGTCCGGCTGCGGAACTGACCAGGCCGAATCCGAGGCCAACGGAACGCCGGACAGCGAAGCCGAAGCAGCCGATGGCGGCGAAACCGCAGAAGAGGCCGTGGATGCCGGCCCCGCTGTGCCACCGCCACCTGCCGAGGAGCCAGGCACCCCGCTGACGATGGAGCTCACCGCGCCCGACGCCGGTTACAGGCTGAAAATCGAGGCGGTCTTCGCTTCCGGTGACTACGTTTACCTGGTGGGGGCGCTGTCACGGGACGCCGATGAGATCGCTGCGCAGGTTCTCACTCCTGTTGAAGACACCGTGGAAGTGGCCACCGAAAGCCTGCCGCCGGAAACGCAACGCAACCTTTGCCTTTACCTGACGGGTGACGTGCCACCGAGCGTCAACGCCTACCCCACCGTGGCGAGCGTGGAGTCGCTGGCCAGCGATATTCACCAGCCGCGGACGCTGTACCCGTAGTGCTCGTCCACCGCTACCTGACGGCGCAGTTGCTCGGGTCCACCGCAGTGGCGGTGGCGGTCTTTGGCTCGCTGCTGGTCGCGGGAAATGCTCTCCGCGAGGTTTTCGATCTAGTTGCGAGCGGCGGGATCGACTGGAGCACGTTCGGCTTCCTGGTCGCCCTGCTGGTCCCGACTGTACTGCCGTACGCCTTGCCGCTCGGCTTGCTGTTTGCCATTCTGCTGGTGTACGGGCGGATGTCTGCGCAGCACGAGATCACCGCGCTGCGGGCTTCTGGTTTCAGCCTCTGGCAACTCGCCGCCCCCGCCTACCTGGTCGCCCTCGCGGGCACCGTCGTGGCGTTCGTCGTGTTGACGCTCTATGCGCCGCGGGCGATCACCCAATTCCGCGAGACGCTGGCGGGCGTCGTGCAGGAGGATCCGCTGCGCTTTGTGCAGCCCGGCGTTTTCGTGACAGACTTTCCCGGTTTTGTCCTGCGTGCCGAAGCGCGCACCGGTGACACCCTCGAGGATTTCCGTGTGTGGGAGCTCGACGATGCGGGCCGCGTCGTTAATTACCTCCACGCCCGCGAGGGCGTTCTCACCTTTAACAAAGCCGCCGGTGCGATTCGCCTGAACCTGCGCGAGGGCAGTGCCGAAGTCCGGGCGACGGATGACCCGGAAGCCCTGCAGATCAATTTTCCCGTTGCCCACTTCCAGGAGCTCGACCTGCGGTTGCCTTTGGCCGAGCTGGCGGAGTCTCCCCGGCGAAAGATCGACTATCTGACGCTCGAGGAGCTGTTTGCCCGGCTGGAGGCCGCTGAGGAGGGCGTTCCGGTGGCCACGTCCGGCGGCGAGTTGCAAGCCAGCCCTACGGCCCTGCGCATGCAGGTGCAGAAACGCTTTACCTTTTCTTTCGCCGTCATCTCGCTGGCGGCTATTGCGGTGCCGCTGGGATTTCAGTCCGCAAGGTCGGAAACTCACGCCAACCTCGCGGTCGCGCTCGGCGTAGCCCTGGTTTATTTTTTGGCGTTTACCGGGGTCGGTTCGCTGGAGCGATTTCCCCAGCTTCGTCCCGACGTGCTTCTTTGGCTCCCCAATCTCGCCTGTCAGGGGCTCGGTTTGTGGATGCTCGCCCGCCGCGCGCGTTGAGTAAGCACGGGAGCAGGCCCAGGTGCAGGCCCGTGAGCCCTTGTCGTTGCCGGGTGGATGCAGCCTGCACCGAACCCGTCTTGCAGATTGTGGCGCTGCTTGCGTTGCGCAAAGTTGCCTGGAAGACCGATGAGGCTCTCTAACCTGCTCCAGAAGCGCAATCGAAGCGCTTGAGTCGTGATTGGCACACGCTCTGCGCTCCGGGGAACCATGGCGTGGAGGCCCTTCACCACGCAGGGAAACCCAACCCCAAAGAATTATGAACGAAGAAAAAGATCCCAAAGAAATCCTCCGGCTCGCCGCGCTTTCCGCGCTTTCGGCCGGACTTCTGATCACCCCGGCTACCGCTTTTTCGCAGGGCGATGCCTACGACGATGACGCCACTGAATACGAGGCGTTCGAAGGCACCCATGAGGAAGAGTGGTATGATCCCTCTGACTGGTTCGATGACGAGTACCAGGCCAACGAAGATGGTCTCGATGTCGAAAATGAGTACGAGGCGGATTGGGACAGCGAAGTCTGGACCGATGACTTAGAAGGTGACCGTCAAGCCGGCATGGGTGACGAAAACCGTAACGAAGCGCGCTCCGGCAGCGCTTGGGAAAATACGGACGACGCCGCCAATCGTCAGCAGGACCGTCAGGCCCGTGGCAGCGAGAACACTCGGTCTGCTCGTGGTGAAAACGAACGCGCCCGCCGCGAAGCTGGCGTCTCCGGTGTCGAAGACGGCCGCCCGATGGGCACCGACCGCATGGAGCAAATGCGCGCCGAGGAAGAGTGGGGCGTAATCCTGATCGCCACGCCGGCCAACATGGAAACCCGCGAAGACCAGCAGCGTCGGAACCGCGGCCAGGAAGCCAGCCAGCAGCGCTCCGGCGATGCTCAAACGATGGAAGATCGTCAGCAGCGTAACACCCGTGGCGAGATCCAGCAGGCGCGCTTCAGCGGTACCCTCGACGGCTTCAAGCAAATGCGTCTCGCCGATTCCGGTAACCAGGATCGGATGCAAGGATCAATGCAGGACCGCGAACGTGGTGACCGCCAGCAGCGTAACAACGCCTCGATGCGCGATCGCCAGGGCATGAGCCGCGGCCTCGCCTTCCATCAGCACGCTGGCCTTG
>JBHJGW010000193.1:0-11645 GCA_050331415.1 Opitutales bacterium
GCAACGGCTCGGCGCCCGATTTACCGCGATAGCAGCCCCGCGCGGCGGGCACGCCGCTGCCACTGACGGTCTTCACCACCCGGCCGGACACCCTCTACGGCGCGACCTACATGGTCATCGCGCCCGAGCATCCGTATGTGGATCTCATTACATCCGACGAGCAGCGCGAGGCCGTCGCCGCCTACGTAAATGCCGCCAAGTCCAAGAGCGATCTCGAGCGCGCCGAGCTGGCCAAGGAGAAAACGGGCGTCGCCACCGGGGCTTACGCGGTGAACCCGGTCAACGGCAAAAAGATCCCCGTATGGGTCGCCGACTACGTCTTGATGACCTACGGCACCGGCGCCATCATGGCCGTTCCGGCCCACGACGAGCGGGATTTCGAGTTCGCGCTAGAGTTTGGCTTGTCGATCAGACCAGTGATTGACCCGCCAGAAACTTGGATTATGGAGCAAGAACCGGTGAGGAATCTGCGGGAGGTTGATTGGGGGCCGCACGTCGAGGAAAGAATTCCTCGCTATGATCTGACACCAGGCGATTTTCCGGAGGCCTATACCGGCGACGGCCCACTGATTAACTCCGGCGACCTCAACGGCTTGCGCGTCGCGGAGGCGAAGGAGAAAATCATTGCGCGGCTGGAGGCCGAGGGGCGTGGGAAGGCGACGGTGAACTACCGCCTGCGCGATTGGCTCTTTTCGCGGCAGCGCTACTGGGGCGAGCCCTTCCCGATCGTGTGGGTGAAGCGAGCGGACTTCGACGCGCTGCCTGCCTATCAGCGGGAGTTTTTGCTGGGCGCGGAGGCGCAAACCGTCACCTGCAACATGGAGGGCGAGTCGTGGGTGGCGGTGCCGCTGCGCGAGGATGCGCTGCCGCTGACTTTGCCGGAGGTGAACGATTACCAGCCGTCGCCGGACGGCCAATCGCCACTGGCGAAGGCGGGGGACTGGCTGCACGTGTATTTGAATCCGGAGACGGGCGAAATCCGGGGCCACGGCGAGCGCATGACCGAGCCGACCGAACTGGTCGAGGACCACATGGCGCGTCCGGCGAGCGGGCCGCCGTCATGGATCGAGGCGCGCCGCGAGACCAACACTATGCCGCAGTGGGCGGGCAGCTGCTGGTACTACCTGCGCTACATGGACCCTACCTGCGACACCGCTCCGGTCGGCCCCGAGGCGGAAAAATACTGGCAGTGCCCGGACCTCTATGTCGGCGGCGCGGAGCATGCCGTGCTGCACCTGCTGTACGCGCGCTTCTGGCACCAGGTGCTGTTCGACTGCGGCGCGGTGACCACCAAGGAGCCCTTTCCGAAGCTGTTTCACCAGGGGCTGATCCTCGGCGAGGACGGCGAAAAAATGTCCAAAAGCCGCGGGAATGTCATCAACCCCGATGACGTCATCAAAGAACACGGCGCGGACGCCTTGCGCGTTTACCTTATGTTCCTCGGGCCGCTCGAGCAGGGCAAACCGTGGAACACCGAGAACATCAAGGGCGTCACCCGCTTCCTGCGTGACATGTGGCGGTTATGCGTCGGCGAAGACGGCGGCGCGCATCCAAAAGTCCACGCCGGCGAGGAAACCGCCGAAACGCTCAAGGCGCTGCACACCGCGATCAAGAAGGTGACCGGCGACTACGAAACGCTGAGTTTCAACACGGCGGTCTCTGCGATGATGGTGCTGAAAAACCACCTCGCCAAGCAGGAGGCTTACGCGCGCTCCACGCTGAAAACCCTCTTGCAGCTGCTCGCGCCACTCGCCCCGCACGTCTGCGAGGAGCTTTGGGAGCGCCTCGGCGAAGCCCCCAGCATCGCCAACGCCCCGTGGCCGCGTCATGACGAGTCCTTACTCGTGGAGGACAGCGTCACCCTGCCCGTGCAGATCATGGGCAAGGTCAAAGGCGAGGTTACGGTGGCCAAGGGCGCGCCAAAGGAGGACATTCTCGCCGCCGCCAAGGCCGTGGATAAAGTCGCTGTCGCTCTTGCAGGCAAAACCATCACCAAGGAAATCTATGTCCCCGGGCGCATCGTAAACTTCGTGGCCAAGTAGGCCTTGTCTCGAGCTTCTCCTGTTCCCGGGCGTCACCTCCCTCACGTTTCTGCCATGCCTTCCCTGTTTCGTTCCCTGGCGCTGTGCTTGCTTTTCATGACGGGTTCTGATGGCGCCCGCGCACAGGGCGCCAACAACGAGGACCTCGACATCGCGCGGCTGCTCGCCAACCTCGACGACGACACGCCCTTCGTTCCGGGCTGGTGGTTTATCGACACCTTGAGTGAGGGCACGACCGTCGAGCCCGCAGCGGGCTTCGAGCGACGGGCCACCGTGCCATCGGGCCCGCGGGAGCTCTCGGTGGGGCCGGCCGGCGGCGTCGCCCTGGTCGGCACGCAGCGACTGGCCCTCTACGCCGCACCCCGAAGCCAGCTGAGTCTCGGCGCCTTCGAGCAGCGACCCTTGACGCAGCCACTCGCCCACGACCGCAAGGCGGAGCCGAGCCGCTCGCGTACCATGCTGCAGCTGCGCGAGGGGCAGTTTGCGCTGGTCTGGGCAAGCCCCTTGCCGTCATCTGAGCTAACCCTGCAACTGCCGGGAGCAACGCTCACGGGTCGCCCGGAGGAGCTCGTCGTCGTGCTGGAAAAACAGCAACAGCTCGTGCACGTCGGTCGCGGGAATGCCCGCGTCGAGATGGACGCGACGGGCGCTAGTTTCCTGCTTTCGGCCGGCTGGGAGATCGACTTGCGGGAAGCAGCGGACAGCTCGCCCTCTGAAGCCGCGCACCGTACCCTCCCGGAGACTGAACGCGCCAGCAAGGCCTTGATGCCGCTGGTCAACCGCGCGCAACTGCGGACGTGGTTTTTCCTGCAGGACGACGACTCGTGGAGAGGCCGGGTGATGTACGGGCTCCGGGCCGTCAAGCGCTGAGGCAGCTACTCTGCTTCGCCAACGCCCATGCCGCCCGTTTCTCGGTTTCTGCCCCAGGATTTCGATGTCACCGCGCCCATCGTGGTCATAGCGGGGCAACGCAGGTATCCAGTTTTACTGACAGAACGCGTCCGTGCGGCGGGCCTGCCCCTGCGGCTGATCGCCTTCGAGAGCGAGACCCCGCGCGACTTGATCAGAGCCGTGCCCGCCGCCGACCGGGTGGTCTTGAAGGTCGGCCAGCTCGGGCACATGCTCGACGCCGTGAAGCGCTGGGGCGCACGCTACGCGCTGATGGCCGGCCAGATCAGCCCCCGCAAACTCTTTCGCGGCCTGCACCCGGACTTCAAGGCAATCCGGATCCTGGCCAGCTTGAAGGAACGCAACGCTGAAACGATCTTCGGCGCGATCGCCCGCGAAATGGCTGCCGCGGGCTGCGAGCTCCTCGACGCCCGATCGTTCCTCGACGACCAGCTCTCAGATGAAGGCCCGATGGTCGCGGGCCGGTTCACCCCCGATGGCGACACCCTCGCGCACGGTATCCGCATCGCCTCTGCCTGCGCGGAACTCGACATCGGCCAAGGCGTCGTGGTGGCCAGGGGCACCGTGCTGGCCGTCGAGGCCTTCGAGGGAACGGACGCCATGCTGCGCCGCGCTGGCGAATTCGGCAGTGGCGAAGCCCTTTTCGTCAAAACGGTCAAACCCGTGCAGGACTATCGCTTCGACGTGCCCGTGTTCGGCGAAGGCACGCTCGGGGCAATGGCCGCCGCCGGCATCTCCGCTGCCGCGTTAAAGGCCGGCGATGTCATCATCCTCGACAAAGCCACCGTGCTCGCCGAAGCGCGGCGCCTAAAGATCGCACTGCACGGGTGGACTCCTGAATCCCTGGTATAGGTAACGTTCACTAGACCTCGGCGCGCGAAAGCCATTGCGGTCTGGCGGACCTTCGTTTAGCCTCCCGACATTCTCCTCACCTACCCCATGAAACCGTCCCTTGTATTTCTCGCTCTGTTCGTCTTTTCGGCCGCAAACGCGCTAGAACCGCAGCACCGACTGACCTACCGGGATGTGCCGCAAAACGAAGAGACCTTCGTCATCACCTCCTCCGAGTTCAGCGTGGATGGCGACAACGCTTACCGCTTGCTGGTCGTTACACTCGCTACCGAGGGGAGCGGCGGAGACCAAGGCATCAATAGCTTCGAGGATGCCGAGGTTTTTTGGGGGTCACAGCGAATGACGCTCATTACGGCCTCGAACTTTCCGATACCATATGGCGCCACGACCGCAATTTTCGCTCTTGTCGATCCCGTTCCGGGAAATCAATCCTTGGTCATCAACGCTCCGGGAGGCTTCAACGGTTTTATGGCTCCTGTTCAATCGACAGTCGGCGTGGGTTTCTACGAGATTTGGAACGTCCCCCCGGAGCTCCCGACGGTCGCACGGGGTTCACTCACCGCCTTTGACAACGCCTCGCCGACCCTACAGACCACCCTTCGGACGTCGCAACCGGGGGCATTCGCCATTGCCACGGTCACCGATCGCCACGCCGGCGATTCGCTCACGTTTTCGGTAGAGCCCGATAGGCTTGAGGTCGCGGATAGCTTCTTTGACAACCTCAACAAGCAAACCTCCGTCGCCGGTTGCATCATCCCGTTGAAGCTGCGCACCGAGGTGACGGTTAAGGTTGAATCGAATGTCAATAAAAACGACCTCGCGATGAGCGCGATCATCGTCAACGCCATCCCCGAGCCGGCCGCGGCTCCGCTTCTGGTTGGCCTGGGCGCGCTGGTCGCGCTGTACCGCAAGCGCTGAGGGCGGCGGCTTGCCCGGTCGCCGGTACCGTGCTAAACTCTGATGCATGGACGATGCGACGACTGCGACCTACCCGACCGGCCCAACCAAAGCCAGTGACGCCCGCGCCAGGCCCCGCATTCTGGTGCTTGGCGGCGGCTTTGCCGGGCTGGAGTTTTGCAAAGCCTTCGACAGTGATCTGGCGGACGTGCTGCTGCTGGACAGCGAGAACCACCACCTTTTCCAGCCGCTGCTCTACCAGGTTGCCACCGCCTCCCTGGGCGCTCCCGACGTCGCGCAGCCGCTGCGGGCCATCCTGCGCAAACGGCAACGCGTCGAGGTGTTGATGCACCGCGCCACCGGAATCGACCTGTTCAAACGTGTCGTGACTTGTGGTGACACCACCTTTACTTACGACTACCTTGTGCTCGCCGTCGGCGGCAAAACACTCTACTTCGGCAACGACCACTGGGCGCAGCACGCCCCCGGGCTCAAAAGCCTCAACGACGCCCAGCGCATCCGCAACAACCTCCTCGACTCGCTCGAACGGGCCGAGGCGGGCGTTTCCGATGCGGAACGCCGCCGGCTGCTGACCGCGGTGGTCGTCGGCGGCGGTGCCACCGGAGTAGAAATGGCGGGCACCTTCGCCGATCTTTATTACCGCGCTTTTCCACGCGACTACCGTCGCATCGATACCCGACAGGCGCGCGTCATCCTCGTCGATGCCGCCCCTCGGGTCCTTCCCGGCTACTCCGAACGCCTGTCCGAGAGCGGCAAGCGGCAACTCGAGGAACTCGGCGTCGAGGTGCGCACGGGTGAGATGGTCAAGGACGTGCAAGGGGGAAAAGTCATCACCGACAAGGAAACCATCGAAGCCGCCAATATCGTCTGGGGTGCGGGCATCGAGGCCAACCCGCTAACGAAGACGCTGGGCATTGAACTCGCCAAGGCGGGCCGCGTACCCGTTGCGCCCGACTGCTCCATCCCCGGGCACCGGGAGGCCTTCGCTGTCGGAGACCTTGCTTACCTCGAAGACGCCAACGGTCGCCTTGTCCCGGGCGTGGCGCCGGCAGCCCTGCAGATGGCGCGACACGTTGCGAAGGTCATCGAGGCCGACTTGAACGGCACCCGCGAGGCCATGCCGTTCGCCTACTTCGACAAGGGGGCGATGGCGACGATTGGCCGCGCCAAAGCCGTCGCATACGTCGGCAAGGCCGAATTCGGCGGTTTGCTCGCGTGGCTGGCCTGGCTGTTTGTCCACCTCGTGTTCCTGGTCGGCTTCCGCAATAAGGTGACGGTGCTTCTGTCGTGGTTTTTTGCTTACGTCGGCTTCAACCCCGGCGCGCGCGTGCTGTGGGGCTGGCCTGCGAATCGGCCCGTCACGGTGGAAACGGAAGGGGAACGCGCCACCGACGAGAAGGGCGCCATGCTTCCGGGGCGGTAGCACCACCCGGGTTCCATTTGAGCTGACCCCAGAGACGCTGAGGTTTCCGAAAATGCGCCGGGAAACCCCAGGCCGGCCTCCGCGCTCTCGCCCGATCACCGGCGCTGGCCCGGAATCGGTTCCGGCTCTCGGCGGGTAAAGAATACGGGCAAGTCGAGGTTTACCGTAATGCCGAAGACGTGGTCGCTGGTCTAGTCACGATTGGCCGGGGATCGGCGCGAGCGGAGCATAGCATAGGTGTCGAGCCGTGCCCCTCGAAGAGGTTCCACGTCGCGATCACGGGCAAGAAACGGTTTTCACTCCAGAGGTCGTCCTCGAAGTGGTAGAAGATTTCGTTGGCCGCAGCGAGGCTGCGCAGCGGACCAGTGTCCGCCTGCCAGGTGAGGCGGGTTCGCAGACGCAGGAGTGGAAACGGGTCGTAATCGCGGCGCTCCTCCCAGCGGATGTCCGTGCGGACGCGAAAGTCGAAACGCAGGACCACGGTGAGGTTGACGCGCGGGTTGGCCTCCAGCTCCAGCCGACCGAAACTGTTCCACGGACCATCTTCGCACGAGCGCGACTCTCCATAAGCCCCGCCGAGGGCAAATTGCCAGTTGGAGTTCAGCCGGTAAGAGGCCTTCGGCTGAAACAGCCAGAAGCCGAGGAAGCCGTCGCCGATCACGCGAGTTTCGTTGGCCAGCGTCACGTCAGCGGGTCCTGCCAGTAGAGGGCGAAGTTGGCGATGTGCCAGCTCTGCAGGTCGTCATCCGCACGGCTGGCCAGAAGGGCCAAGACTGGCAGTGCGAGCAGCGCGAGCAGTCGGAGTCGTTTTGCCATATGCATAAGAACCTTTAGTCGCACCATCGTTTCCCCGGCTGGTCAGGAAGGCGCCCCTTTTCTCCTGAGGTGATATATGCCCAAAATGAAACGCGGCCTTTCCCTTCTGGCTTTGGTGGCCCTTCTCGCGAGCCCGCTGCTTGCGCAAGATCCCGCTGCTAAAACCGCCCGACGGCCCAACGTCCTCTTCATCGCAATCGACGATCTCAAGCCGCTGCTCGGCTGCTATGGCGACGAGGTCGTGCAGACACCCAACCTCGACCGCCTTGCCGAGCGCGGCGTCGTTTTCGAGAACACCTACTGCCAGCAGGCCGTTTGCGGGCCCTCGCGTGCCAGCCTTTTGACGGGGCTGCGCCCGGACACGACCAAGGTGTACGACTTCCACACGAAGATGCGGCAGGTCCTGCCGGACGTCATCACTCTGCCTCAGCATTTTAAGGAAAACGGGTATGTGGCGCTCGCCTTCGGCAAAATCTTCGACGGGCGCTGCAGCGATGGATGGCATACTCAGGACCGCCGCTCGTGGGACGCCCGGGCCGACTGGGGTGGCGGCGCGCTCTACGCGCGCGAAGAAAGTTACAGCCCTCGCGGTCCCGCGCGCGGCGTGTCAACGGAGGCCGCCGATGTCGTCGACGAGGTTTACAAAGACGGCGCCATCGCCCACGTCGCCAACACCGCCATGCGCAAGCTGGCCGACGGCGACCAGCCGTTTTTCCTGGCGGTGGGCTTCACCAAGCCGCACTTGCCCTTTGCCGCGCCGCAACGCTACTGGGACCTCTACGAACGCGCGGACTTCGACCTCGCCGCCTTTCAGCAACAGGCCCCGGGTAGCCCCGACTTTGCGTACCACAATTTTGGCGAGCTGCGCAACGGCTACACCGACATCCCCAAGGAAGGCCCGCTGAGCGAGGAAAAGCAGCTCGAGCTGATCCACGGCTATCATGCCGCCGTCAGCTTCGTCGACGCGCAGGTCGGCAAGGTACTCCAAACCCTCGACGAACTCGGGCTTCGTGATGACACCATCATCGTGGTGTGGGGCGACCACGGCTTCCACCTTGGCGATCATGGCCTGTGGTGCAAGCACTCCAACTTTGAGCAGGCGGCCCGTGTGCCGATGCTCTTTGCCGCGCCCGGCGGCACCCTCGCCGGCTACCGCGCGCAGGGCATGACCGAGTTCGTCGACATCTTTCCCACGCTCTGCGACCTCGCCGGGTTACCGCAGCCCGAGGGGCTGGAAGGCATCAGCCTGACGCCACTGCTACGCGGCGAGAAAGCTGCCTGGCCCAAGCGCTACGCCGTGAGCCAGTACCGCCGAGAAGACGACACCCTGATGGGCCACTCCTTCCGCACGCCGCGCTACCGCTACACCGTCTGGCGCAAATGGGACAAAGGCGCAGCAGAGCCCTTCGGTGAAGTCGTCGCCACCGAGCTCTACGATTACCAGCGCGACCCCCTCGAAACCCGCAGCCTTTCCGAAGATCCCGCCTACGCCGACGTTGTCCGGGAGATGCAGGCAATCGTGGCCGACTTCGACGCCCGGAGCCGGTAGTTCGCGGAAGCCGTACGAGCCTTTGAAGCAAAGGCCGCGTCCCTGTGTGCCTGTCCGTGATTGAGCGCTAACCCTTCCCCCGTTTTCCAAACGAGAACGGCAGGACCGCAAACGGCAGGAGCAGGAACAGGAAGAACCCCGGGAAGATAATCGTGAGCACCAGGGAGATCACCAGCGCGATGATGAAGGGAAGAAAACGCATAGACTCAACCTAGCCGCGACCTCGCGGGTTTTCCAGCGCTCGCCGTCGCTTGCCAAGGGAACCCGGCCCGCGGATTATAATCGACGCCGTCTCACAGAAGCGGTAAACTCCAGTAATGAACTCTCGTTCGCTGAATTTCGTTCTTGGTGGCCTCGCGCTGCTCTTTGCGGGCTTCGCCGCCGCCGGATTCCTCCGGTCACCGGAGGCGGGCGCCACCGAGGCCGACGCACTCCGCTCCCGGATCGACGCGCTCGAAGCGGAGCTCGACCGCGCCGAAACCGCCCTCGCTCAGCGCGACAAGCAGATCGAGGAACTCGACGCCGCGCGCAGCGAAGACATCAGCCGTCGCATTGCGCTGGAAGCCGAACTCGACAACGTCGACGAGCGCCTGAGGCAGCGCCGGACCCTCGCCACCGCTGAGCCCGAGGAAGCCGTTGAAGACGACGAGAGTTCAGAAGGCGCGCGCATCATGCGCGATTTCGGCGAGATGATGGATAACCCGCAGATGAACAAAATGATGGTGGCCAGCCAGCGCGCCGCCCTGGAAGTGCTCTACGAAGACCTTATCGTGGACTTTGCCTTCAACGAGGAAGAGCAGGCCCACTTCCTCGACCTGCTGTTGCAGCGCCAGATGGCAAACATGGAGCTCGGGATGAAGCTCGCCGCGGGAGGTCTGTCTTCTGAAGAGAGGCGGGAACTCGCGCTTCAGCTGAACGCCATCACAAGCGAGGTGAAAGAGGAAATCGATTTCTTTCTCAACAGTGAAGAGGACGCCGCGGCCTTCGACCACTTCGAACAGACCATGCAGGACCGCATGCAGGTAGTCGGCGTGGAGCAGCAACTCGCCGCCGTCGGCGTGCCACTCGCCGAGGGCCAGAACCGCGAACTCATCGACCTGATGTGGGAAACGCGGCAGAATTTTGATTTCAGCACCAACCTCCACGACGCCGAAAACGCAGACGTGAGCGCCGAGCGCCTCTCGCGGGCCAACCTCGACCGTCATTTCGCCGACATGGAACGCCTCAACGCAAGCATCCTCGAACGCGCCGCCGACATGCTGACGCACGAGCAACTGGCCGTGTTCGAGCAAACCCAGGCCCAGACCCTCCGTATGCAGCGCAGCCAAATGGAAATGGCCGCCCAGATGTTCGGCGGTGGCCAATAGCGCATGCGCCACCCGGCAGCGCCGCCTTGCCGATCGGCTTTTCCGAAGCCCAGCTTCCGTAGATCGATAGATGGCCAGCGCTGCGAAACCGACCCCGGCAACTGGCGATCTGGCGATCGCTGATTCCGGCCCGCGTGCCGAAGTGTATCCACTGGCGGGGATCGACCGTGCCTTGACGTACGGGGTGCCAGCGCGGCTCGATGGCGAGATCCGGCCCGGACACCTGGTGCGGGTGCCGCTGGGGCGGCGGACGCTCCTGGGTATCGTCAAGCGGCTGGTCCCGGAAACGGAGGCCCCGGTGCCGAACCTCAAGAATATCCTCGAGCGGCTGTACGACGAGCCCGTCATGACACCGTCACTACTCGCACTGGCGGACTGGCTCGGGCGATACTACGCCTGCGGCTTTCAGAGCGTACTGGAAACGATGGTGCCGGCCGTCGTGCGGCAGGGCGTCGCACCGAAGGAAACCAAGCTCCTGAAGATCGGCTACCCGCTGCCGCCGGACGAGTTTGCCAAGCTGGAGAAACGGGCGCCGAAGCAAGCTGCCTTGCTCGCGTTTCTCCGGGATCAAGCCCGCGCACTGCCCAAGACCGACGTGCTCAGCCGGCTCGGCGTCAGCGCGCAGAGCTGCAAGAGCCTCGCCGACAAGGGTCTCGTCTTCGAAGTGCGCGAAGTCGAGCAACGCACCGCCTATGAAGACGAACTTGGCGAAAAGGAGACGGCGGTATCGACGGAAGCACCGCAGTTGACTGAGGAGCAGGCTGCCGCAGTCGAAGAGCTGCGCGTTTCTCTCGGTGCGGGCGGGTTCATCACCCACCTGCTTCATGGCGTCACCGGGAGCGGAAAAACAGAAGTGTACCTGCGCATCCTCGAAGACGTGCTTGCGCAGGGCGGCAGCGCCATCTACCTCGTGCCGGAGGTTGCACTGACGCCGCAAACGGTCGCGCGGGTGCGCGGGCGGCTCTCCGCGGCCGGGCACCAGGTCGTGGTGTGGCACAGCCACCTCTCCGCCGGCGAGCGTGTCGACGCCTGGCGCGCCATGGCCACGGGCGCGGCACGGGTCGTCGTCGGCGCTCGCTCGGCCGTGTTTGCACCCCTTGCGGATGTGCGCCTGATCATCGTCGACGAGGAGCATGAACCCAGCTACAAACAGAGCGAGAGCCCGCGTTACCACGGTCGCGATGTCGCCGTCTACCGGGCAAAATGCGAAGGTGCGCTGGCGCTGCTGGGCTCGGCCACGCCCGCCCTGGAAACGCTTTATCACGTATCCACAGAGCATTACCGTTGCACCCGTCTGACCCGCCGCGTGGACGACCGCAAGCTGCCCGACTTGTACATCGTCGACATGACGAAAGAAAAGCCGAGCGGCAAAGGGCAGCCCCGGCTGCTGTCGACCTCACTCGCTGAGCGTCTGCGCGACCGCTTTGAAAAGCGCGAGCAGAGCATCCTGTTTCTCAACCGGCGCGGATTCGCCACCAGCCTGTTGTGCCCGGAATGTGGTTACAATCCGGAGTGTCCGCACTGCTCCGTCACGCTGACCTACCACCGGGTGGATGAACGGCTGAAGTGCCACCTCTGTGGCCACCACGAGCGCGCCCCGCAAGAGTGCCCTGCCTGCGGCAGCGCCCAGGTGCGCAGGCGTGGCCATGGCACGCAGAGAATCGAGGACGCCGTGCGGACCCTGCTGCCGACAGCTACCTGCGTACGCCTCGACGCCGATGCCATGTCCAAGAAGAATCTTTTCCGCCGCGTGCTGCAGGACTTCCGGC
>JBHJGW010000194.1:0-4699 GCA_050331415.1 Opitutales bacterium
CGAAACGGTTGTGTACCCAGCCCGCAACGCGGCTCCAGCGGGTTTTCGTGCGGCTTTTGCGGACTTTGTTGCCGTCGGCATCTTCGTCCTCGTACCACTCGGTGTAGTCGTCCCCTCGTTCGCCACGATAGCGCGTCACCGTGTCGGCGTCGAAGGTCCAGTGGGGCAGGTAAACCCCTTTGAGTCCATCGTGGCTGTTGGCCATGCGCTTGAGTTCCCCCGGCGCGAACCACCGGCTCTTCACCCAGCGGCGGAAGCGTTTGCCGGCCTCGCTGCTTTCCAGAGCAAAGGGCAGTACCGCCTGCGGCTCGAAGAGCTCTTCCTGCTTTTTCCCTCGCGTGATGGTGCCACCGCAAAAAGGGCAGGCTTCGCTGGCGACGTTGGCTGGCAGGTCCACCTCTGCGCCGCAGCCTTCGCATTCGCTGAGCGTGTGCAGCTCAGTGGCAGTGGCGGCGCGGGCTTCGGCGATGGCCGTTTCGAAGTCTTTTTCCTCATGGGCGTAGCTGACTTCCCATCCGGTTTCGATGGCGTTCGTTGTGCCGCAGTAGGGACACTGCAGCGACTGCTCCGCGGGGCTGAAGGCCAGCTCTGCACCGCAATTCTTGCAGGGAAGTTTCGTCGATGGGTTCATGGCGCAATTGAAGAGAGGCGAAGCTTGGGGCTACGGTTACCGAGGTGCGAATGCGAACCCTTTCATGACGGAGCGTCAAGCGGGGTGCGGTTCTCTGCCCTCATTCGGGCACGGGTCGGGTTTTTGTGAAGGGCAGCAATGAGAGCGAGCAACCCGGCTGGCAGCCCGAGCAGCAAGCCTTCTGCAGCCAGGCCGATCGCAAAGGCGAGGGGCGAGCCATGACCGTCTGCCCGTTCCATCCCGCCTTCTGTGAGAACAAACAGGGTACGCCGGACCAGCTGAAAAAGCCATACACTGCCAAGAAGTGCGGCCAAGGTTCCGACCAAGACTTTAGGCAGGTACTGTTCTTTCCAAAGTCGGTAGCCGATCCCGGCGAGGCAAAGGAGGGCCAAAACGCAGATCAGGAACATCGGAACCACTCCGTTGACGGCTGCCACCACCAAGAAGAATCCCAGGACCGGCAGATAGATAAGGCCCGAGAGCAAGGGAATGATCCGTTTCGTGAGCATTTTGCGAGACGCTAGATCCGGTTGACGAATTCCCCCCGTAAGGAAAGCCCGTCGAGCGCGGACGCTTTGCGCGCTGAGCGGCGTTCCTGAAGACGAAAAAGGGCCTCGCTTGGCTGTTGCCCTTGCTGCTCTGCCGCAGATCGAAAGTTGCCACGCAAAGTTACCGGCCATGTCGTCACTTGGTTCGATCAAGAGAAAAATCCTCGCTGTTTTTCGGTGATGGGCATCTCAAGGCGCTCCATCACGGCGAGGACGTCTTCCCAGTGTTGGCGTTTGGTTTTGCGGGCCTGCTCGGGGCCGATCGCCTCTTGGCGCAGGATGTAGCTGGGATGGAAGGTCGCGCGGACGGGGGTGGCATCGAAGGTGTGCCATTTGCCGCGCGCCGCGCGCAGGGTCCACTTCTGGCCACTGCCCAGCAGGCCCTCGACGGCTGTCAGCCCCAGGGCGACAATGACCTTGGGCTGAACGATCTCGATTTGAGCGCGGAGGTAGGGCAGGCCAAAGGCCATTTCAGCGGGGCCCGGTTTGCGGTTGCCCGAACGCTTGGTCTGCTCCGGTCGCCAATTCAGAATATTGCCGATGTACACTTCCTCCCGTCGCAGGCCCATCGCCCGGATAACCTTGTTGAGCAACTCACCGGCCGGACCGACGAATGGCTCGCCCTGTTTTTCTTCCTGCTCACCCGGCGCTTCGCCGCAAAAAAAGATTTCCGCATCGAGACTGCCAACGCCGAAGACAACCTTGCCCTGAGGGCTCAGGTGGGCATTGCACACCGGGCAGTTGAGCACCTTCTCGCGCAGCCAGTCCCAGCGGGTTTGCTTATCGCCATCCGGCAGGTCGAAGGGAGTTGGCTCCGGGACAGGCTCGCAACCCGGCGGCAGACCCTGCGCGACAGCGGGATCCTCGGTGGCCTTGGAGCGATTCGCGGGCGCCGGGTCGGGCTGGCCCAGCGACAGCGGTGGCAGCTCGGCGGCTTTGCGTGCCACCGCCGGGCCCTTTTTCGAAGGTACTGCTGCCGGCGGGGCTTCAACCTGGGTTGTGCTTTCCGCTAGCGCTTGGGCCTTGCCAGGGGTGGCCTGCGCAGCCAGGCGGTGAACGTCCGCGACGGTTGCGTCCGACAGGTAAACAGCGTCGGTGCCCTGGCGCCGCCAGTCTTTGAGCTCGGCGATGAGCCCCTGAACGAGTTCCCGCATGCCGCCAAGGCCTAGAGCCAGCCGCCCGCTCGGGCAAGCGTTTTGCCGTCTCGCTACGGTTGAGTTCGCAAACTTGCGCAACGCCCACGCTGGCGACCCCGGAGGAGGTGGATACCGAGGGGGGAAGGCTGCCGCCTGCGCTGGGGCGCGTCGATCACGCGTGGGTTGCGCTTGCCCGTAGGCGATTGACGCTCAACGTTCTTCGCCAGTGGCCGAATTTATCAGCTCCGATTCTCCCGCTCCCCCGCCGTCGGCCGCGCCGGAGGCCGTGGCCGCGCGCAATCAGAGCAATCTCGCGTTTGCGCTGCGAGGCCTCTCGCCCGAGCGCCGGGCTGCAATGTGCGTTTTCTACGACTTTTGCCGCCGAGTGGACGACATTGCTGACGACCCCGCGCTACCGGCGGCTGAAAAATGCGCCCAGCTCGAGGCCTGGCGGAGGGCTTTGCGGGCCTGCTACGAAGGCGGCGACCCCGGACCCGCAGCCGAGCTCTGCCCCGTCTTTCAGACGTACAATGTCCCGTTGGAGGAACCGATGGCGATCGTTGACGGGGTGGCCATGGACATCTCGGAACGGCGCTTCGAGACCATCGACGACCTGCTGCACTACTGCTGGCACGTCGCCTCGGCGGTCGGCCTGGTCTCCATCCGGATTTTCGGCTGCGACGTGACTGCGACGCGGGAATTCGCCATCACCCTGGGCTATGCGCTGCAATTGACCAACATTCTGCGCGACGTCGTCGATGACTACCGTACGATGGGACGAGTGTACCTTCAGCAGGCGGAACTCCGGGCTTTTGGCGTGGAGGAGGCGGCACTGGCCGATCCGCGCCAACACGTCGGCGCGCAGGCGCTTTTCCGGATGTGCCACTATCGCTGCGAGCACTTCTTTGCCAAGGCACGGCGCCTCATGCCCACCGGTGAGCGCCGCAACCTCGGTTCGGCCCTTGTCATGGCGGCGTTTTATCAGGACATCCTGCGCGTGATCCGCCGGCGCGATTTCCGCCTTGGCCCAGGGCGGATCAAGCTCGGGAAGGCGCGGAAAATTCAGCTGATGCTGGCGACCTGGCGGGAGAAAGATCGGCCCGTGCAGCCCCTTGCGCCGCCCCGGCGCGTGGCTGTCTGGGGTGCCGGAGCCGCCGGCCTGGCCGCGGCACTGGAGGCCGGGCGCCGCGGGCATACGCCAGTTTTGCTCGAGGGTAAAGGCCACCTCGGCGGGCGCGCCCACAGCTACCGTGACGCTCGGACCGGGCGGACGGTCGACAACGGCCAACACATCCTGATGGGCTGCTACAAGGCCTTTCTGCGCCTCATCGACCTTCTCGGCACGGGCGATCAGTTGCACGTCGCGCCGCGCCTTGCGGTGCCGTACCGGACGCAGCGGGGCGACAGCCGGCTGGCCGCGGTCGACCTGCCGGCGCCCTGGCACCTGCTTGGAGCCTTGTTCAACTTCCGCGAGCTTTCCTGGAACGACCGCTTCGCGATCCTGTCCTTCGGCGCGGCTCTGCGCCTGGGCAATCGGCCGTCCCCCGGCACAACGGCCGATGCGTGGCTCGACCGGCTCGGGCAGACTTCTGGCGCTAAGCGCGCACTGTGGGAACCCTTTTGCGTGGCCGCGCTCAATGAGCCCCTGGACACTGCCGATGCCGGTCTGCTGCATGAGACCCTGCGCCGCAGCCTGTTTGGCGCCAAAGACGCCGCGGCGGTCATCATGGCGAAGGGTGGTTTCTCCGAGCTTTTTCACCCGCGTGCGGGGCAATACCTGGCGGCCATAGGCGGGAAGCTGCGGATGGGCGTCCGGTTGGAAAGCGTCGAATCCTTCCCGAACCCCGAATCCGAACACTCTGCTTCAGGAAATCTGGCTCTTCCGGACAGTGGTGCCTCCAGGGTGGCTTCCGGAGAATTTGACTCGCAAAAGCCGCTCGTTGCAGCGGTGCATTCCGCGAAGGGGGAGCGGATCGAGGCAGATGTGCACATCGCCGCGCTGCCGTGGACGCGCTTAGTCCGACTGCTGCCGGAAGGCGAGCTGCGGGGTCGATTGGAACGGCTGCCGGCGGCATCGATAATCTCCGCGCACGTGAGGGTGCGTCCCGCTCTTTCAGAGGGGCCGGTCGGCTTTGTCGGCTTGCTCGATTCGCCCGTGCACTGGGTGTTCACGAAGGAGCGCGAGCACGATGGCAGTGCGTGGTACGCCTTGGTCATCAGTGCGGCCGGGCAGCATGAGGCCACCTCGAATGCCGCGTTGCGCGAGCGGATCTCGGCGGAGCTGCAACGCAATTTTCCAGAGGCGGGGACCATCGAAGTGCTGGACTGCGAGGTTCACCGCTGGCGCGAGGCCACCTTCGCCGCTACGCCCGAGAGTGAACCCC
>JBHJGW010000195.1:0-10512 GCA_050331415.1 Opitutales bacterium
AAGGCATGCCCGGCCTGGCCAAGACCCTGGCGGTGAAGACCCTTGCCCAAGCAGTCGATGCCTCGTTCTCACGGATCCAATTCACGCCGGACCTGCTGCCCGCCGACATTGTGGGCACCTTGATCTACCACCCGGACCGCCACGAGTTTGAGCCCAAGCAAGGACCGATTTTTGCCCAAATCGTGCTGGCAGACGAAGTCAATCGCGCCCCGGCAAAGGTGCAGAGTGCGCTGCTCGAGGCCATGCAGGAGCATCAGGTCACCCTCGGTGAGCAGACGCTGGCGATGCCCGAGCCCTTCCTCGTGCTGGCGACGCAAAACCCGCTCGAGCAGGAAGGTACTTACCCGCTGCCGGAAGCCCAGGTCGACCGCTTCATGCTGAAGCTCGTGGTGACTTACCCCAGCCGTGAGGAAGAGCGGCTCATCCTTGACCGCATGGGCCGCACAGAGCCACTGGCTGGCGTCAAGCCGGTTGTGACCCCAGAGCAAATTCTGGCCGCCCGGGCGCAGGTCGATGCCGTGTACCTCGACGAGAAAATCAAAGATTATGTCATTTCGCTGGTTTGGGCCACTCGAACCCCGACTGATTACGGGCTGAAGCTCGACCACCTGATCGAGTACGGCGCAAGCCCCCGGGCCACGATCGCGCTGACCTTGGCGGCGAAAGCATGGGCTGTGATCGCCGGTCGCGACTACGTGACGCCGCAGGACGTCAAGACCCTCGCTCCGGACGTGCTGCGGCATCGGGTTGGCGTGACTTACGAAGCCGAGGCTGAAGCACTCGACAGCGGCCACCTGATCGAGCGCATCCTGGCAAAGGTGCCGGTGCCATGAGCCTCGAAGCCGTCCCGACTTTCTCGAGCTGCGGGCAGCGACGCTCGATGCGCACCCGAGGCGGGTGCGTTCGACCGCTCCATTGCTCCCGCTTGAGACCGGCATAGCGCCCTAAAACCGGCAAGGTCGGTTAGCTTTATGCCGAGGATTCGGGTAGCTTGTTGCCTATCGGAAATCGCCTTGCTCCCTCCTTCTCGCACATGAGAATCTCCGGACCCTCGTGAAGCCCATGAGCCGCCCGCACCCGATCCTGGATCGCCCTGCGAAGACCGTCGTTTCCAAGTATTCGCGCGGCGGTTGGGTGCTTCTGGAGTGCCGGGAAACCGGACTCGTTTACCTCGACAACCCGCCCGATTACACCGAACTCGAAGATACCTATGCTTGGGAGCGGAGTCTGAAGCGGGAAAGGGCCGCGCGCAAAGCCCGCGAGCCTCTGTTTGCTGCAGTCAGCGCATTTTCCAAGCGCCTGCGCAAGACCTTCCGGATAGCCCCCCGCAAGGAGACCCTCCCGCTGGCGGTCGCCCGCCGCGTCGGCGAAGGCCGCGCCCGCCTGCACCTGCTCGACATCGGCTGCGGCAACGGCAGGTACGGCTCTCTGCTCGCCGACCGGATTGGCGCCGCCTGCCGGCTCAGGGTAATTCCGATGGGAATCGAGATCTCCCGGGAGTTGGCTGGCATGGCTCAAAAGGAATTCGAAGCCCGAGGGGGCAGTGTCATCCGCTCACCGGCGCTGATGGGCATCGACGAAGCCCCCGATGCCTCCATCGACCTGATGATGCTGCACTCCTTTCTTGAGCACGAGGTGCACCCGCTGGAGTTGATGCAGGCCTGCCGCGAGAAACTGACCCTCGGCGGCGCCGTGATCATCAAAGTGCCGAATTTCGCGTCCTGGAATCGCCGTATTCGGCAGCATCGCTGGTGCGGCTTCCGCTTTCCCGACCACGTCAATTACTTCACGCCGGAGTCCCTGCGGCTGCTGCTCGACCATGCCGGTTTTGGTATCGAGCGGATGGGCTTTTTCGAATGCCTGCCTACGAGTGACAACCTCTGGTGCGTGGCAGCCCCCCTGCCCGCCAATTGCCCGACGCCGGTCGAGGTCACCGACGCCCTTGCGCCCGCAACCTCTTGAGCGCACGCGCTCACCCATCGCACACCAAACAGTCCCTCCATGGTTCCTCCCCGCCAGATTTATCAGGATGTTCGGCGCCTCGAGCTCCGCTCCCGCCGGCTTGTCACCGACGCGCTCAGCGGCGCTTACCACAGCGTCTTCAAAGGCCAGGGCATCGACTTTGAGCAGGTGCGCGAGTATACCCCCGGTGACGATGTCCGCGCCATCGACTGGAATGTTTCCGCGCGCATGAACCGACCATTCCTGAAGGAATTCCGCGAAGAGCGGGAGCTGACGGTGATGCTGCTGGTGGACCTCTCCGCCTCGACCGCCTACGGCTCCGTCGAGCAGGCCAAGCGGGAGCGTGCGGCGGAGGTTGCCGCCGTACTGACACTGGCCGCCTCTCGCAATCAGGACAAAGCCGGCCTGATGCTGTTTACCGACCGCGTCGAGCATCTGCTGTTGCCCCGGAAAGGCCGGCGGTACCTGCTGCGGATCGTCCGCGACGTGCTTTTTTACGAGCCGGCGGGCCACGGGACTGACCTCGTCCACGCCTTGGACACGCTCAATCGCGTCCAAAAGCGGCAAGCGCTGGTCTTCATCCTGAGCGATTTTTATGATCCCAACTACCGCGGGAAGCTCTTCGAGAAATTGAGCCTGACGGCGCGGCGGCACGACGTGACCGCCCTCGTCTTATCCGATCCGCTGGAGAAGGCGCTGCCCGATGTCGGCCTGGTCAGCCTCCGGGACGCCGAAACGGGCCAGTTGATCGAACTCAACACGTCTTCGGCGGAAGTTCGCGACGCCTTCATCGAGCAGGCGCGCCGACGGGATGCCGACCTCGCCCGACGGCTGGCGCGGGCCGGGGTCGGCCACGTGCCGGTTTCCACCACCGCCCCCTACATCAACGACCTGCGCCAGTACTTCGAAAGACGCCAGCGCCTGCGCCGGCACTGACGGGCTGACTGCAGCCGGACGCCTCGATCGGCTGGCCTGGGCCTTTGGCGCGGCAGCGCTCGTTGGACAAGGGGTTGCAACCACGGGTGAGCCGAAAAAATTTTTTCGTAGACGTTACCTTCCGGCGGGATTGATGTCAGCATGCCGATGATGGACATCCTGTTAAACACCGCCAGTCCACCGATGCCGCACGGACCGCTGCCGCCGATTGAACCCGGGTTCTGGGAGACTTACCGGTGGTGGTTGCTCGGGGCACTTGCCGCGCTCGGGGCCGTGGTGGCCTTCGTACTCGCCCGGCGCCGGCTGCTTGCGGGCGAAACGATCGACGACCCCATCGGCCGCGCCCAGCTCCATTTGCCAACCGCGTTGCACCAGCCTGACCGCGAGTTGACGGATGCGGTGGTGAGCGCCCTGCGGACCGGCCTGCAGCACGGTTGGGAGACCGATGCCTCGCGCACCAGTGACGATTTGCGAGAGGATACTGCCTTGCGTCAGCGCATGCCCGAGGACCTTTGGGATGAGCTCTTTGCCCTGCTCGAGCGCTGCGATGCCGTACGTTTTCGCCCCGCCAACCTTGAAGCCGGTGAGCGTGAGGCGCTGATCCGGCGCACTGGAGAATGGCTGCGGCGCTGCCCGCGCCCGCTTCCGCGCGCGGCAGAAGCTGAAGCGCCCAAGCTAGGCTCGCTGGAGCAACAACTGCTTGATCTGACCCCCGCCAACCGCGCGCGCACCTCGTAGGGCAAGACTCTGACGATGGACTTCAGTTTCGCCCAGCCCCTTTGGTTTTTGCTCCTGCCGCTTTGGGCAGTCCTGGTCTGGTGGCGGCGCCACCCCGGTCCCGCCCTGAGCTACCCGAACCTCGAAGTTCCCTCTCTTGCCCACGGCCCATCACGCCGTACCGGGCGCTGGCTCGGAGTGTTGCGCGCTGCGGGCCTCGGCCTGCTGGTCATCGCGCTCGCGCGGCCACAAACCCACGAGGGACTAGAGGAAATTCGTGCGAGCGGCGTCGATATTATGCTGGCGGTCGACCTGTCCGACTCGATGAAGGCCCTGGATTTCGCGGATCGTGACAACATCGTCACGCGACTCGATGTGGGTAAGGAGGTGCTCCGCGAATTCGTTGAACAGCGCCCGCACGACCGCCTTGGGCTGATCGCGTTTGCCGAGGACGCCTACCTGCTGAGCCCCCTGACGCTCAACCATACGTGGTTGCACCAGAATATCGACCGGCTGCGACTGCGATTCATCCCCGGAGAGCAAACCGGAATCGGCCCGGCGATCGCAATGGGCACGAACAAGCTCCGAAAGCTCGAGGACGCCCAATCGCGCATCCTGATTCTGCTTACGGACGGCGAAAACAACCGCCAGGACCTTCCGCCGCTCGCCGCCGCTGAGGCCGCTGCCTTCCATGATGTGCGCATTTACACGATCGCCATCGGCAAAGAAGGCTGGGTAATCGTGCCGAGCAATGTCGACGCCGAGGGACAAGTTTACGTCGGCGCCGGTCGGCAAACCTACAACGAATTCGACACCTCCGAACTCGAAAAGATTTCCGAGATTACCGGGGGCCGCTCCTACCGGGCGACCGATCTTCGCGAACTGCGCGATATCTACGCGGAAATCGACCGCCTGGAGCGCACCGAAGCTCAGATTGACGCCATCACCATTTCTGACGAGTGGTTCGCCTTGCCCGCCGGGATCGGCAGTGCTTTTTTCTTCGCCGGTTTCATCCTCCAACGCACCCGCTGGCAACGATTGCCATGACTTTCGCCCAACCCCTCTGGCTCCTGGTGGCGCTGGTGGTTCTAGCCGCTGGTGTCGGCCTGATCGTTTTCTCCGAGCGCAAGCGCCGGCAAAAGCTGCACCGACTGGTGGCAGCCCGGCTGTTGCCCGCTCTGGCACCGGCGAACGACCGGCGCCGCTTCACCGGCCACGTACTTTGGCTGGGGGCACTACTGTGCCTGCTGGTTGCGCTGGCCCGACCTCAAGGCGGCTTGCTGGAAACGACCGCGCGCGTACAGGGCGCCAACCTCCTGATCAGCGTTGACGTGTCCCGGAGCATGCTGGCCGATGACCTGCCGCCCAACCGTCTTTTCCGCGCAAAGCTGGCGCTGCAGGACTTCGCAGAAAACCGGCCCGGCGACCGCCTCGGGTTGCTGGCGTTTGCCGGGAGCGCCTTTCTGCAAGTTCCGCCGACCCTCGACCGCAACGCGTTCAGTGACACGCTCATGGCGCTCGAGCCCGGCGTGGTCGCGGGCCGTGGCACCAACCTTGCTGCTGCGATTCGCGAGGCAACCAAGGCCGTCCCCGACGACACCCGTTCCTCCGCAATCATCCTGTTGTCCGATGGCGGAAATCTCAGTGGGGATACCCTGGCTGCCGCCGGGGCCGCCGCCGATGCCGGCATCACGGTATTTACGGTCGGTGTCGGCACGCCGGAGGGGACCTTGCTGCGGGATGCCAACGGCACGCGCATCCTCGGCCCCGGGGGCGAACCGGTTGTCACCAAGCTGGAGCCGGAAACCCTGATCGCCGTGGCGGAGATGACCGGGGGTGTATACGTGCCGCTTGGCGCAACCGGAAGTGGCCTGGCGGAAATCGGCAGCCGCTTGGAGGCGCTTGCCGAAACTGTTGCTGAGAGCCGCGTGCATCAAAGCCGCGAAGAATTTTTCCAGTACCCACTCGCGACCGCGGCCCTTTTGCTGCTGGTCGAGGCCTGGTTACTGCCGCTGCGCCGCAAGCGCCTTCCCGTGCCCGGTTCGGCCTCGGCAACCGTCGCCTGCCTGCTGCTCACAGCGCTGGCGCTGCCCGGCTCCGAGGCCTTGGCTCAAGCCCCCGATGAGGCTGCGGCACGGCAGGCCGACGACCCTCAGGTGCCGTCGGCGCAAACACAACCCGAGCGCCCGCCCCCGGAGGTTCAGAAAGCGCTCGAACCGTACGTCCGCCGCCTGGCACGCGATCCAACCGATGCGCGCGCACACTTCAACGTCGGCACGATCTTAATGGAAGCCGGTTTCGCTGCGGAAGCGCGCGGCTACCTCGAAAAAGCGGTGACCTTTGGCAACCCTGAGACTCAGGCCCGGGCTTACTTCAACCTTGGGCACCTTGCCGCCCGGCACGCGTGGCCGCTGCACGAGGCAATGCCCGAATGGGCCTCGCTTTCGGAAACGTTCGACCCGCAGCTCGACGCCATCGCTCGCCAGACGGACGCGGCCAAACGCCTTGGCGAAGAGGTCTATGCCGCTGCTACCGACTTCGCGACCCCGGCGATGCTTCGCCGTGCCGACGTGCCCGATGAGAGCACGATCCGCAGCGTCCTGCAAGGCGTCGAAAACGCTGCCCAACAGCTGGGTCAAATCCGCGAGATGGCCGCCGCCGAGCTTCAGGCCGCCCGGGAACTCGAGGAGGCGTGGTCGACGGTGGATGCGTACTTCGAGGCGGCGGGCTACCTCGACGAGGAGCTGGAGCTGCCCGCTGAGGACAGTGTTCGTTGGATTCAGGAACGCCGCAAGGAATTCCCGACCGGAGAGACTATTCAAAAACTGGAGACGGTTACCTCGACTGCAGCGGATCTTTCGCGGGAGACGGACGCCCCGCCGATCGCGCGACTCCACGTCGAAATGGAGGACCTCGCCGAACGGCTGCGCGAGCTTTTGCCCGACCCGCCCCAACCAGAATCCAAATAATAAGCAGCGTCGGAGTACAACTAGTAGTCCCCATAAAACAACGACCCCGGCGAATCCGAAGGAGAAGAATCCGAATCCGACGAGGCAGAGGCCGAATCCTCGCCCGAGAGTGAGCAGGGAGAAAGCGGGGGCCAAGACCCGGGCGATGCAGAGCCCGGCGACGGTGACACGGGAGGCGACCCCGGTGCCAGCGAAGAAGGTCAGCAGGAGCCCTCCGGGGACCCGTCCGCGGGAGGCGGAACCGAAGACGAGGCTTCCGCAAACGGAGATCAGGAAGCCACGGACGAAGTGGCGGCGGGCGAGCAGCCAGGGCCGCGAGACGACGCAACGCGCCCAGGCGAGCAACCTGCCCCGCCGACCGAGGACGAAGGCACCGGACCCGAAGCATCCAACTCGACGCAGGCCAATGGCCCCGACCCTGACGAGGCCCCTGCAGAGCAGGGCGATGCCCAGTCTGCCCTGGCAGAGGCTCAGGAACCGGACGGTGAGAAACAGGGCACCGGTGCAGCCGGCCCGGCAGACGGCGAAGCGGCCGAAGAAGGTGGCACCGTCGTTGGCGGAGCCACTTCCGACCCCGACGAGGCGGAAGCCATTCGCGCCTTGGAAATCCGCCGGTTGCTCGAAGAATGGGATCGACGCGGCAACCGCGTGCTACCGTTTACCCTTCCGCAGTCTTCAACCGAAAACCAAGACGAACCCGTGCGCGACTGGTGATGTGCTCCTTATCCAGAATTAGACTCCGGTGGCTCCGGTTAATTTTCATCGCCGCGTGGACTCTGGCCGTTGCCACGGCCTCAGCCGACGTCAACGTGCTTGCGGTGCAGGGTAATTTCGAGCGTGAGAAGGTAACCATGGGAGCGGCGTTCACGTACAAAATTTACGTCGTCACCCCTGCACGGGAGGAGCCCAGGATCGAGGTCGACCTCGACGCCATTCCCTGGCCCGAGGCCTTCGAAGTGACGCCCCTGGGCAGAAGTTTTGAATACCGCACGAACAATGGCCTCGCCCTAAACATGAACCCGACGGGCTTCCAGGTGGTGGCAAAAGAGACCGGAATCTTTACCGTGCCCGAATTCACCATCGAGGTCGAAGGCGAGCCTTGGGCAGTGCCTGCGGCAAC
This sequence comes from Opitutales bacterium, assembly GCA_050331415.1. Taxonomy (GTDB): domain Bacteria; phylum Verrucomicrobiota; class Verrucomicrobiia; order Opitutales; family Cerasicoccaceae; genus DAIQNO01. The sequence goes on from JBHJGW010000195.1 coordinate 7,705, forward strand.
CGTCGAAATCATCCGCAACACTCCCTATGTGACCTTGGAGGCCGATGTCCCCAAACAACGCATTTTTGTGGGCGAACGGGTATCCTTTCCGGTTGCCGTTCGCTATCAGCTGGGCCGACTGGAGAACCTGAACGCACCGTCGGCCATCACCGAGGCTTTTGCGGTCACCTGGGGCCAGTACGAATCCATCCGGCCTTATCGCGAAGACGGGCGCGAGTGGAGCGGCTTTACCTGGCCCGCCGCCATGACCGCCCTGCGCACCGGAGAGCACGAGCTCTCCTTCGAGGCAAACGCCATCGTTGTCGTGCCAAGCGAATTTAATCGCCGCTTTTCCGGCTTGCTCGACTTATTCCCGGACCGTCAGCAGGTCACGCTCACCAGTGGGGCGCGGACCTACGAAGTCCTGCCGCTGCCCATAGATGGCCAGCCCGCCGGTTTTAGTGGCGCGATCGGAGACTTCGAAGCTACACTGGCGCCCCTACCCAGTGAACTCCAGCGTGGCCAACCCGTGACGCTCGAATTGGCGATCTCCGGCACGGGAAATTTTCGGCGCTTTCAACCGCCAGCCTACGATCCCGGACCGCAGTGGCGGAGCTTTGGACCGGAGAGCTTTTTCGAAATGGATTCCGATTTGGAAATCAGCGGCACGCGGCGCATTCAGTACACGTTGATCCCGCAGGCGACGGGCGAGTTGACGCTGCCGGATTTGGCATTCAGCTACTTCGACCCCGAAACCGAAACCTACCGCGAAGAAACGCTCAAGCCGACCCCGCTCGAGGTCAAGCCGACCCGCATGGCGCCCCCGGCAGCTGATGTCGGCGGCGAGCAGGCCGCTCGTTTCAATACCCCGCCGCTTGACCTGCTGCCAGAGCCGGGGCGTACGGTGACAAGCCTCCAACCGTGGGTTCGCAAACCCTCGTTTTGGCTCCTCAACGGCGCCTTGCTTGCCGGGGCGGCTCTGCTGGCGAGGCGGCAGCAACAAAAACGTTTCTGGGAAAACAACCCGCTTGCGCGCTGGCGCCGCCATTGCCAGGAGCAGGCGCAAGCCTCCCTCGAAATGGCGCGCAAGTCCCCTGAACCGCATGACGCGTGGCACCACGCCGCGTGGGCGCTGCGCTGGGCCGCGGCTGCCCTTGATGATACTCAGCAGCCGCCAGAGCCATTGACGCCCCAGGAAACGCTGACGAAACTCGCGCCCGCCAAGTGGCCGGAAGACCGCCTGCAGGCTGCCCGAAAGGTCCTCGATACCGACGAGGCCCTGCGCTACGGCCGCCGCGCCGAGGCCCGGCCCGCGGACACCACCCTGCACGCTCTCGGCGAACTCGGATTTGACCATGAACGACGTTGAACAGCAAACCTTGCGATCAACGTTTTTCGATCGAACGGCGAAGGTGCTGAATTCGTTATCCCGGTTCGGAGGCAAGGGAGCACAGGCTGTGGCTCGAGCGCGGCTCCGCACTCGTGTGGGGAGGTGGTCCCAGCGCGACGGAGCGCGAATCGCTGCCTTGTTGACCGCAGTCACGTTCCTGGCGGTGGAGGCGAGGCCCGCCACGGGGACGGCTGACGCGCTTTTTCAAGAGGGACTTTCGGCAGCTGACGCAGGCGACTATGGCAAGGCACAGACGCGCGTCGAGCAGACCCTGACAGAGCGTCCCGGCCATGGTGCCTTTTTTAACCTCGCCCGCCTTGCCGAAGCTGAAGGACGCCCTGGCGCGGCTGCCGTTTATGATCACCGCGCCTGGCTCATCGACCCCCGACATGCCGGCACGCGCGAACGCATTGAATGGCTGCGGCCTATCGGCCTTGCTCCGGAAAGCCTCAAACAAGCCTGGTCATGGTTGACGCTTGACGAATGGACCGTCACTGCAGTTACTGCATTCTGGATACTGGCGTCCTTGGGCCTCCTCCGCTATTACCGTCTTGTCAGGGGTTGGCCCTGGCACACGGGTGCCAGCCTGGCCGCTGCCGTTGTGCTCGTCAGCGCCTGGGGTTTCTCTCAGCAGCAGGCAACCCGCACCTGGCGGATCGCCTTGACAGACGCTCCGCTCCGACCCAGCCCGGCCGCCCCTGACTTTCAAGCCCAACCACCCCTGCGGGTCGCACCAGGGGAGGTTGTGCAGTGGCAGGAGTCATTCCGGGATTTCCACCTCGTGACTTCCCGTGGTGGCGCCGAGGGCTGGCTCGAAAACGGTGAGCTCACTCCCCTATGGCCCGAAGAGGCAGCCCAGGCCAACCTTGTTCTCGAGTAGGACCCATTTAACGAACACCCTTGTAATACCATCTTACCGAATAGATGAGTAGATTGAATGCTGCGTGGCGGCTTCGGATGCTTTTGGCGCAGGGCGGCGTTCGCGACCACGAGGCGGGGCCTACAGGCCCAGCTGTCGCCCTCGCTGCCTTGCTCTGCCTCCAAAATCATCCGGCAAGAGGGTATCAGCCGTTGCCGGATTTGTCAGATTTCTCCCCGCTCGCGTCGTCACGTCTGCCTTTGCGGCGGACCTTTTTCCACCAGTCCGCGATCGATTCGAGGATGGCTTCACCGGCGGTCATGAAGTCGAAGAACATGGCCACGATCAGCGCGAAGAAGAGAAGTCCGCCGATCAGCAGGGCCGTGCTGGGAGAAAAATCCATGCAGCCCTCAGCCTGCGGTTGACCCCGTCGCGGAGCAACCCTGTTCTGGTCGACGCCTTTGCAGATGAAAAACGACCGCACGCTGATCCTGACGCCAAGCGAATTCGAAGGCGAACACCTGCCAGCCTACCTCCCGGCGATTGGAGCGGCGGACGATCTCGCGGCACCGGTAGCCTG
>JBHJGW010000196.1:0-6190 GCA_050331415.1 Opitutales bacterium
GGGCGACCGGGTCCGCCGGTTAAAGCTAGCCGGGGGGGTGGTCCGCAGCTTGGGGTTTGCCGGCGTGGGCTCCTCCTCCGTGGTGATCGACGACTGCTTCCTGAGTAACAATGACGACTGTGTCGTAATCAAAGCATTCGAGGTTGGCGAAAAGAACCTCAATCAGACTCACGTCGATTGCCGCGAAGCGGTAGAGGATGTCTCGGTGCGCCGCTGCGTCTTCGTCAACGGCCCAGCCGGCAACGCCATGGAGATCGGCCATGAGCTGAGTGTCGACCATATCCGCAACGTGCGTTTTGAAGATATCGACGTCGTTTCCGTTCACGGCGTCGGGGCCGTCTTCTCGCTGCACAACAATGACCGGGCAACGGTTGAGGGGGTTGTTTTCGAGAATATCCGCGTCGAACACTGCTTCGACAAGTTCCTCGATTTCCGCATCTCCCGATCACGGTTCAGTACCGACGGCGAACGCGGGCGCATCCGCGACGTTCTGCTGAGAAATATTTACTGGAACTACCTGCCTTTCAACGAGGGCTACACCATCTCGTTGATCGGCGGATGGAGCGAGGACAACCGTGTCGAGAACGTGCGCATTGAGAACTTTTACAAGAATGACGAGAAGATCACCGACGTTGACTTTCTCGAAATCTGCACGCGCTATGCGGATCAGCCGGTGATGATCGGCTAGGATAATCGAGCATAGGCATTGGATTAGCACGTGCGCAGCATCGAAAGTTTCGAGCGGAAGGGTTATGGAGCGGGTGACACTCAAAGACATTGCGCAGCGGGCGGGCGTTTCGGTGTCGGCAGTTTCCCTGGCGCTGAGCGGCAAGGGGAATATTTCGAAGCAGCAGCAGGAGCGGATTCGCAAACTGGCGGATGAACTCGGCTACGTGCCGAACCCCTTACTGGCATCGCTGGCTTCCAAACGCTTCCGCACTGGCGACCACGCCAAGGGCACGCTCATTGCACTGCTGGAGTTTCCGGTAATGGAAGGCGGCCCATCGCCGAATGCCTACCACACGCCCCTCATTCGTTACGCCAAAGAGCTGGGCTACCAAGCGCGGCTAATGGACCTCCCGGAGATCGAGCGCTACCGCGACCTCCCGCAAATGCTCTACCGCTGCGGGATGCAGGGCGTCATAGCCACAGGGCAGCCGCCGCCGGAGATGTTTGCCGACCCGGAGCGGTGGAAGCACTTCGCGATGGTGCAATGCGGGCGCTATCGCTCCTCCCTGCCCTTCCATACGGTGCGCTCCGACATCTTCCGCAGCATCAAACTGATTTTCCAAACGCTGCGAGACCGGGGCTATCAGCGGATCGGTTTCGCGCCCGGGCGCCACCGAGTGGTCATGGAGGATGACGAAGCCCGTCTGGGCGCGGCGCTGGCGATGCTGCACTTTCAGGTGCCCAAAGCTCACTACATCCCACCATATGAGAAGGAATTTGCCGACAAGGACTGTTTCCTCGAATGGGCCCGGCGCGAGGAGCCCGAGGTTGTCGTTACCTTTGGCGTGGGTCAATATTACGATCTGATTGCAGCTGGCTTCCGCATCCCCGAGGACCTTGGCGTCGCCTGCCTGCACGGCTTCAGCCGTCCGCTCAGTTCCAACGGCGTGCGGGTGGCGGGTCTGGTCCAGCAAACCGACATCATCGCCGAGCAAAGCCTGATCCTGCTCGACCAGCTCATCCGCTACAACACCCGCGGCTTCCCGGAAATGCCGCGCCACACCCTGATTCCGTCGCGGTGGATCGAAGGGGAAACGGTAAAGGAGAGCCCAAAAACCAATTCCTGAATCGTCTGGCGGGGGGAGCTCAGGTGAGTGCTCCTGTAGGTCATTGCTTGTCGGTGGACGGCAGAACCAGGCCGGTCGCTTTGGTGGCCAGCTCGACGCGGATGGGATCTCCAGAGCCGGCAACCAGACTGCGGTACGGGAACGGAATTTCGATGCCTTCTTTGTCAAAGCTCGCCTTCACGTCGCAAAGCACCTTGTTGCGAACGGCGACGAAGGTCGTTTTTTCGAACCAGACGCCAAAGAGAAATTCCTGTGCACTGTCGCCAAAACCCTGGAAGAGCACCAGGGCCTCCGGGCTGTCGAGCACGAGCGGATTTGCTGCCGCGACCTTCTTGAGCACATCGATAACCCGGGCCGGATCCTCTTTGTACGCGACGCCGATCGTGAAGTCCATGCGCCGGATCGGGTGGCGCGTAATGTTCATCACGGTGGCTTTAACAAGATTTTCGTTCGGAATGCGTACGTAGATATTGTCGAGCTTCCGCAGCTTCGTCGAGGTGAGGTCAACGGACAACACGGAGCCAACGACGCCGTCGACTTCGATCAGGTCACCCACGCGAAAAGGGCGCTCCCACAGAAGGAAAAAGCCGCTGATGAGGTTGCTCAGACCCGTTTGTGCCGCGAGACCAAAGGCCAGCGAGAGCACGCCCGCAGCGCCGAGCAAGGCGGTCAACTCCAGCCCGATAGACTGAAGCACCACCAGCAACAGGATCGCACCAAGAATGTAGAAGAGTATCCGGCTGATGACGATGCTGGTGTGCTCGTCACTGTGCTTGCGGATGATACCCCTGACCACCCGCATGAGGATGCGCAGCAGGATAAAACCGACGAGCAGCGTCAGCACGACGCTGACGATTTGCTGCGTGCGGTCCGCTGCCAGGAAGCGGAGCGCGTCCTCGATGAAACCGGGAAGAGGGAAATGCAGAAAATCAAAGGTCATCGTCCAAACAGGAAGCTGCGCTTGAGCGGGTTATCGTCGTCCACCTTCTCTGCCTCCCGCAGATGCACCGGCTCGCGAATTGTCCTGGGGGGCAGTTTGCCGAAGCGCACGCGGCTGCCTTCGTCGCCGCCTTTGATGGAAACGAATGCTTCGTTGGTCCAGAGGCGCCCGCCCGATTCGAAGAGGGCGAGGTGGCTAGCCTGCAGGCAGATTTTCTCCACAGGCAGGTCTTCGGTAGACTTGTTGAACAACGTGCAGCAACAGACCGCGCTGAGGGGATCCCGGGGGAGCATCGAGACCTCCGGCTGGGCGGTACTGGTCAGGGAATAGCTGAGGATGCCTGAGCCCAAATCCCCGAACCATGTGCTCGAAAGCTCATCTGAAGGCACGACCTGAAGGTCGCGAAGGGTGTCGGCCCGCTCCGGAGAGGGGATAGCGATCGCTGCCCAGACCGGGATCGCCAAGTAAAAAGTCGCCCGGCACTCCGGCGGCACGACGGCGGGGGGATCTGTCCGCACAACCAAGGGGCGGTCGGGTACAGCGGGCCGGATAACCGCGTAAGGTCGCTCCTCCCCGAAAGCCCAGCGACGCCAACTGAGGTCCGACTTCTCGGGCAACCCGTCATCCTTGGAGCCAGTCTGGACGTCGGGCATCAAAAGCGCCTGCTCGCCCCGGAAGGAACAATACCACCAGGCTTGCGAATCCCGCTGAAGATAGATCCTGACATCCCTGACGGCCCAGCGAAGACGCTCGTGGTGGCCAAGGACGATTTGATCCCAAGGACGATAACTCGGCATGCCCCTGACGTTAAGCCAGTTGCCAAGTCATGCAAGGGCCTTTCAGCGCAGCCAACAGGGCCGCTGACCCAGGGATCAGGAAGCGTTTGCCTCCATTTTGTTCAATCGCGCTTCCCGTTCCTCGAGTTGGGCTTCCCACTTTTTCAGCGACTCGAGACGGTGGTTGAGCTCTTCCTGCTGCTCGTGGTGCTGCTGAGAAATTTCGAGAAGCCGGTTTTCGCTCTCCGTGATAAAGCCCTCGCGTGCAAGCAGTTCCTGACGGAGATTCTCGATGCCTTCTTCTTTGCGACGGAGTTCCGCCCAGGCTTCGTCGGTACTGGCCTTTTCCAGCACCGTCGCGCTCGGCGCGCCGACAGGCTGCGGAGAAGCACGGCCTTCGTTGGAACGGGTAGGTGCGGGTGTCCGCCCGGCAGGCGCCTCCTCCGCAGCGACCCCGTACAGGCCGCCAAAGGGATTTTTGCTCAGCGTACGATTCACGCTGGAGAGCCGCTCAAGAATCTTCTTCCGCGGTGAATCGAAGCGCGAGAAATGACGCCCCTTGATGAAAGCAACCGGAATCATGCCATCCAGCTCGATATCCTGAATCTCAGCCAGCGTTCGGTAGTCCAGTTCGGGACCCACGGTAATGATCGCCTTGCCATCCTGGTCGTCAGCGAACAACACCATGTACTGCACCTTCGGATCCGCCCAGAGCATGCGAATATTCGCATGATGCTCCGGCCGGGAGTGGCTCAGCAACTCGTAGAGGGTGAATTCTTGCAGCGATTCTTCCATAGGAACCCTTTTGAAACTGAGGGGCAGCTAGTCGAATTGTCGACGCGTTTCCGTCAATTTGGCAGATTGTCACAGGTCCGTGACAAAAACCGCACCACGCTTCGCCTCGGTAATGTCAATGATTTTCACTCATGCGTAACCCCGATTGCAACGGCAAAGTAACGATTGGGCGCGTTTTGTGTGAAAAAACGGTCTGTTAGCCCGGAAAGAATAGACGCTTAGGGGATCGTTCCTTTTACCAAGCGTTGTTTCACATGGGTAAATCGCTTCTGAAAACCAAAGCCGGCGTACAGTCGTGGCGTGAGCTGCCGGGTCTGCTGCACTACGTCGAGTGTGACCACCTTGGCCGGGTCCACCACAAGCAAGGTGCGGAGCACGACGAGTTGCCGACCATAACGAACAGCTTTCTCCAGCTGGGTCAGATGTTGGGCAAGAGTCTTGGGCTTTCGGACTGCGACGAAGTGCTCATCGAGCAACCGGATCGCCAGGCCTTTTTCGCCAGCATGGAGGACCGAAATGTCGGCCTCGAAGCCGAGCAATAACCGCCATGAATCTGGAAAAATTCCGCAAGCTGGTCGGATCCTCGAAAGGGGTCCTGGCCTATTTCGCGCTCGATAAAAACGGGCGCTCGCTGACCCAGCACAAGGGACCACTGGCCGAGTCGGTCAAGCAGGCCGATCTGGCCACTTGGGTGCTGAATTACTTTCACGCGATCGACACATACTATCCGGAGAGCCGCACGAGCCTGCTGCGCTTCGAGAACCTGGTGCTCTACCTGCGCCGCGACGGCCCCAACCAGTTCGCCGTGGTGCTCAACCATGAGTCCAACCTCGCCGAATTCGATGCGGCGTTTTCCCAGCTTTGTACCCAAGGCAACACGTCGCTGCCCGCCAAGACCGCGGAATCCGCCGGCACGCCGTCGCGCAAGGGGGAAACCATGCTGCTGCGCATCAGCGACAGCAGCCCCACGGCGGCTCCGCAACCCGTTTCGTCAACCGCCGGGTTGAAAGGCTCGAAGGCCCCGGAAAGCAAAGCCAAGAAGGGCCCGCCCACGGGCCTGATTCTCGGCGCCGTGGCCCTCGTGGCGGCGCTTGTCGTGGTGGCCATCCTGTTGCTTGGCCCGGGCGAAAGTGAGCCCGCAGGTGCGCCCGCCACCGCTCAGCCAGTCACCCAACCCCCCGCGCCTGAGCCCGAACCCGAAGAGCCGCAAGCGACGCCCCAGGAGCGCGCGGAAACGCTCCGGACGCAAACTGGCGAGGTCGCCGAGCTCGCCCGGGGGAACCGCAACGCGGCCGGTGCCGAGCAGTACGTCGCCGCCGGCACGCTCCAGCGAGCGGCCGACGCCGAGTTCAAAGCGGGCAACTACGAGGCCGCCGCCCAACAATATCTCGAAGCGCTCGAGCTGTACGGGCGCTCCTTGATGGCGTCCCTCGATGCGGACGTCGATGAAGCCCTTCGCGAACATCGCCTTCTTCAGCTTTTCGAGAATCGGCCAGAGTTTGTGCCGCAAGTGCGGCTGGCCCGTAATACCGCAGCGAGCCAGGCTGAGGCGCAGGAGTACGCCGAGGCGGTGGAGACGCTGGAAGACCTCGTGGAGCGCATTCCCGAGATCCGCGAAGATGTGGTTGCCACTCTGCTGACGATGGGTAAGGAAGCAGCCGAAACGGCCGCTCAAGGCAGCGACCCGGACGACCTCGAGCCCGCCCTCGCCATCTACCGCCGCTTGGTTATGGTCGCCCCGGAGAATCAGGAAGCCCTCGCCTTCCTCTTCCGCAACGCATTCGACGCCGGAGAAACGATCACCAACGCAGTGGGGATGGAGCTCGCTTACATTCCGCCAGGCGGGTTCGAGATGGGCTGCGACCCCGACGAAGACCCCTGGG
>JBHJGW010000197.1:0-5837 GCA_050331415.1 Opitutales bacterium
GTGTTTCTGCAAACCTGCAACGTTTCCGAAGGTAGGGATGGATTCGCTGACGCCCCCGGCTATCGCCATGTCGACCTCCCCAAGGATCAACTGTTGCCCACCCTGAATCAGCCCCGCGTTTCCGGCGGCGCAAGCCGCGCCGATGCAATAGTGGGGTCCGGTTATTTTGAGGCCCATCGTCACCTCGCCCGCCGGGTTGTTCGCCACCGTCCGAGGGTTGTGGTGGTGGGTCCAGAACTTCGTATCGTAGTTGAACTGAGAAATGCTGTGGATCTCGTTCTCAGTCTCCACGTTGCCGTGCTCGGTGGTGCCAACGTACACGCCAATGCGGTGGCGGTTTTCCTCGGTGACCGCGTACCCCGCGTCGAGCAGGGCCTCGTGGGCGCAGAAAATGCCAATCGAACCAGCCCGTGTACTTGTCCGCAACTCTTTGCGTGACTGGTATTTGCGGGCATCAAAATCGCAAACCCCCGCCGGATGGCGCCCCATGTAGCGCACTTCGATCTCCGCGATGCGCGCCACGCCACCGAGCAAATTCGCGCGGTATTCTCCAAGCGAATTGCCATTGGGAGCGGTCAGGCCTAAGCCGGTGATCACGATGCGCGGTTGCTCGAACATAACCCTTTGGAAAAACCGGGAAGCTAAACAGGTCCGAGCGCGCAGGAAAAGGGAAAAAAGCCTTGGGATAAAGGGCTGGCAGCCTGAACCGCCTCGACACCTCCAGTGTCACTTATACCATCTTGCCGGAGAGGTCAGTAAATTGCTCGAGATGATTTCGGATGCAGACCAAGGCAGCGAGAGCGACGGCTGGGCCTGTAGGCCCCGCCTCATCGTCGCGAACGCCGCTCTGCGCCAAGAGCATTCGAAGCCGCCACGCGGCGTTCAATCTACCGATCTATTCGGTAAGGTGGTATGACTTCTAAGGCGGATTTATCGATAGGAGTACTCTCCCCAAGCCTTGCGACCGAATCGGCAACTCTTCCAAAGACTCGGCCGGGGCCGAAACTTTCATTCGTCTAAGGTAGTGATGCGGAAAGCACCTGAGCGCTTAGCCCGCTATTTGGAAATTCTCATGCTTCTTCAGCTCGCCGCCACCTAGCGCATCCACCAGGGCGGACCACGGTCTTGCTCGGCGGCTCGGCGCAAGCGGTCGATCTCTTCCGCGGGCCGGTCAGCACTGGCGAGGTAGGTTTCGAACCCCTGAGGGTCTTGCCGGTACCACATCGAGGCGACACGCCGCTCGACCCATCCACGCGTGCGGTTGCTGTCAACCGATTGCGCCCAATCCATCGCCGCGGCGGGATCTTCACTGGCCGCTCGCATCGCGTACATGCCGACAGCGCGATCGACAGCCTCGGAGGGCTCCATGGCGTTGAGCCACTCCCCGGAAGCCTCCAAATCGTAACGGGACCACTCCCGAACCAGGGCCGCGACAAGGTTCGGCTGGCTCGCGAGCAGGTCGGGCGAGGCGTCGAGAAAGGCCGCCGCTGCCGCGGGGTCCTCTCCGGCCCAACTGCGCACCAGTTCCGCCTGGGTTTGCGCCAGCGGAAACGACTCGCCCTGCTGCTCTGCCTGCCGGGCCAGGAACTCGAGGCCGTTTTCCGGATCAGCCCGACCGAGGGCTTCGCCGAGCTCCCGCCAGGCTTCGGCCTGCTGCCCTTCCGGCAATTGCGCAATGAGCATTGCTGCGGCTTCCGTCCGCCCTTGCGCGACCATTTCTTCCGCGAGGGTCTCCAGCAGCTGCTGCTCGGCCTGCCGGGTGAGAGTTCCGGGCTCCAGCGCCGCCGCAGAGGCAAATGCCGCCGGTAGCGACGCCACCGCCAACCCACGGAGTGCCTGAACCGTCAACCCGCTGCTTTCACGGCGGGTCAACTGGCTCTCGTGGTCAGAAACATAGCGCAAGGCGCCCTCGGGATCGACTTCGGCATAACCGCGAAACGCAGCCGTGAAAGCGAGCTCGCGCTGGCCGGGCGTCTCAAAATCCGCAGCCGTGAACAGAGCGGTGATTGGGTCGACGCGGCCCCACTGCTCAAAAAGTTCTGCCATAACCTGGTCGCGTTCCTCGCCCGCAGGCATTTCACGGAGCCGCGCAAACCAAGCCGGCATTTCTTCCGCCGTCGCCGTCAGCAGCCCGAGCCGGATGTCGCGAAACGACTGAGCGTCCTCCGGGTTCAAGCGCGCCTGTGACGCGGGTTCCTTGACGCCTCCCCCTGCGGCTTGCTCCGCCTCTTGTACGGCGCCCGCTGCCTCTGCTTCCGCCTCAGAGGCGGTGTCAGTCGTTGCTACTGAGCGCTCCATCGCCGCATCCGGCGTCGCCGCATCCGCAGGATCGAGCTGACTCAAGCGTCCGGCGAAAAAACCCGCCAGCAGCAGGGCGACACCAATCGAGAAAGCAACGGGAAATTTCATGGGGTAACGGAATCAACCCCGAACACGAGGAACGAGTTACACAATCTTTTGCAGATTAACTCACTCCCGCCCGTCCGGCAACCGCGGTTTCCGAAAAGGCTCAAACCGAAGACGCCTTGGCGGCGACCGCCGGCATCGAAACGGTCGTGGGCCCGGGGCTTTCCGGCATTTCCGTACCCACCTTGACCTCGGGCTTGCCGTAGCGCTTTAGGAGCAGGTTCGCGGTAATACGCCCGCTCTCGTAAATGGTCGGCAGCCCGCTGCCCGGGTGGGTGCCGCCGCCGACGAGGTAACAGTTATCCACCTCCTCAAACTTGTTGCGTGGGCGGAAGTAAAGCATCTGCGGGATCGTGTGGGCGAGGTTGAAGGTGGCCCCATCGAACACATTGAAGCGGTCGCGCCAATCCGCCGGGGTGATCATCCGCTCTTCGCGAATGTGCTGGCGGAGGTTGGCAAGTCCGCAACGGGACTCCAACAATTCGAGGGTTCGTTCGCGCACTCGAGGAGCCTCGACAGCCCAATCGACGCCCGCGCGGCAGATGGGCATCGGCACGAGCACATAGATCGACGAATGCCCCGACGGCGCTAAGGTCGGGTCGGTCGCACTCGCATTGCGCACATAAATCGAATAATCCCGGGGCAGGCGTTCTGCGAAAATATCTTTCACGCAGTTCTCGTAATCCTCCGCGAAGTAAATCGTGTGATGCCGGTGATCCGGGTACTCACGGTCGACACCAAGGTAGAGCATGAAGGTGGAGCACGAAATGCCCAATTTCCTCAAGCGCTCCGGGGTGTAATTGCGTATTGTGCCTTCGGGAAAGAGATTCGTCACGGCATAGCCAAAGTCTGCATTGACGACCACGTCGTCGAAGGTTTCCACCGAGCCATCTTCGAGGCGGACACCCTTGGCCTGATTGCGCTTGACCACGATTTCGTCGATCGGTGTTTCCAGACGAATCTTGCAACCATGCTTTTGTGCGGCCTTGGCCATGCCTGTCGAGATCTCGCTGAGGCCGCCTTTGACATGGTAAACGCCGTATTCGTACTCGATAAAGGCGAGCATCGAAAAGAAGCCCGGGCACTCCCACGGCGACATTCCCAAGTACTTGCTCTGGAAGGAAAAGGCAATCGCGAGCTGGTCTTCCCCAAAATAGCCCTTGAGGACGTCGTAAACGCTCTTTCGGCTGAGCGCGTCAGGCAGCAAGCGCATCGTCCGGGGGTTCACAAGATCCCAGGGCTGCAAATACGGCTTCTGCAGGCAGGGCGCGATACGCTGGAAGCGAGCCCGCTCGTATGCCATGAAGCGGTCGACACCCTTCTCGGAGCCGGGAAACCGCGCGGCTAACTGCGCTTTGACACGATCAAGGTCCGTGGTGGGCTCGTAAACAAAATCGGGGAAGACCAGACGGTACATCGGGTCGAGCTCCATGAATTCGATCCAGTCTGAGCTGCGCTCTCCAGCAGCGGCAAAGACCTCGTCGAGGAGGTACTTCATCATCAGGAACGTCGGGCCGATGTCGTGGGTGTAGCCGCCCTGCGTGAAGGAGGCATTGCGCCCGCCGACACGCTTACCTCGCTCGAACACCGTCACATCAAACCCCTGTCCTGCCAGGATCAGGGCGGCGGTCATGCCCCCGGGTCCGGCTCCGATCACCGCAATTTTTTGGCTCATCTGACTCGGGATTGTTCTTTGGATTCAGTCGATTGCAACTTGTCTTGGCATTTATAAGTGCGGATTTGGCACCAGCCGCAAGAATCGCCGTAGCAAATGCTTTCGACACCAACCGCAGCATCCGTGCAACCAGAGCAATATAGCCGGAGATGCTGGCACACGGCATCAACCCTCAATAATTACTGGAACATACCGATTGTTTTACTTGGTGGAAGAGCTTATACTTTGCCGCAGTTAAACATCCAGACACCGTCTTTAGATTCGTTGCACGGCCTATCTCAAATCTACGTTTAGACTCTTCGCGGAACGCTCCCCTCACCCGGCAGCTGTTTGCCTTGGGCCTTGGCCTGATGGCGATTGGGGAGGTGTGCCTGATCGCCGGAGGTGGAGCCTCGGCCTGGTGGGCTCACGGGCTGATTGTCGCGAGCGCGGGCGGGGTGGTCACGCTCTGGCACCTTCTGTACGCGCCTACCGATAAGAGCGGAGCCGCCTGCGAGCAAGATCCGAAGCCAGGCATCAATTCGTCCTGGTTCCTAGGCTTGACGGATGCCGCCGTCTACCGCTTCTTCCCGGACGGCAAATGCGTCTTCGTAAACGATTCACATGCCCGGATCTCCGGGCGTCCAACAGCGGATTTCGAGGCGGATCCCATGCTCTGGGGCAAATTGGTGCATCCTGACGACCGCGCTGCCAATCAGGCGGCCCTTGATGGCTATGCAGAGCCCCCTGATTCATTCGAGGCCGACTACCGGCTTCGCCACGTGGACGGTTCCTGGCGGTACCTGCACGTGCGCATGACCGCAGAACGCGACAGCGGCGGAACCCTGCAGGCCTATCTCTGCTACGACGTGGACGAGACTGCCGAGCGCCAGCGGCGCACGCTCTCGCGGGCCTACGACCGCCTCCTCCATTGCAGTTTCGAGGATCTTCCCCTTCCGGCGGTGATGCTCGACGCGGAGGGCCATATCACCAACGCAAATGCCGCCTTCGGCAAGGTTATTGGCAAGCAAGCACAGGGGCTGGAGGAACAGGATTTTAGCTGGCACCTGAGCGAAGCGTCCAAACCCGTTTTTCAAAAGCTTCTGCGCGGGCTGGTCATCACAAGGCATCCGCAAAGCGCCGGTTTAATCATCAATGCGGAAATGCCGGTCGAGGTTTCGCTGAAAGCGACCATTACTTACGACACTTCTGGCGACACCATCTTCGGCGTGTTGCTGGATCGGGGCACACAAACAGCCTTGCAACGCCGAATCGACGGCCTGAACAGCCTTATCGTAGTATTGAAAGAGCTCAATCGGTTGACCGAAGAGGACTCTACCGAGGCCATCGCCCAAAAGGCCTGCACGCTGCTGTGTCAGAGCCCCGACATCGAAAGCGCGTGGGTTTACGTTCACGAGACTGAGTGGGGCGGGCCCTTTGTGGTATCCGAGGGCTTAAAAGGGCACCACGAGGAACTGGCCGCAAAGGTCCGCTCGCAAGGCGAAGCCTTTGGCTGCCTCACCAAATTGGTACCCGGTACAACGACGTCGTCCTGGAAATCCCATGCCGAATGCCATGACTGCGAAAAGTGGGGCCTGGCTGGCGACTACAGCCTGGCGGTCGCGCTAGGAACAAGCGAAGGCGACGGCGGCTACCTGAGCGTGTGCGTAGCTGGCAGGCCCGATGAGTACCAAGTGTATGCTGCCATGTTTGAAGAGCTGGCCCAGGCCCTCGCCCGAAGCTTGCGGCGACCAGCGATCCGCCGCCATCGCCTCCA
>JBHJGW010000198.1:0-4468 GCA_050331415.1 Opitutales bacterium
TTCGTGCGAGTACCCGCAGGCGACCACCGCTTACGCTTACGATTCAACCTCGATGGCTATTTCCGGGGCCTGTCGGTCAGCGATGTCGTTTTTTCGCCGCTGCCGATGATCACCATAACGCCTCCGGGCATCGCCACCCTCGAGCCCGCGCAAGACGGATATGAGCCCGGCACGGCGGTCACCATTACCCCAGTGGACTGCCCCGATTGCACGGTGATCGGCTGGACCGGCGATGTCGAGTCCGACGAATCGGTCCTGAACGTAGTGGTCAACGAAAGCCTTTCGCTCAGGCCGATTACGGCCAAGAACGGTTCCTTGCAGGTCAAGAATCAGCGATGGCACTACGAAGGAGACTTTCGCTGGACGAGCAGCGCTAACCGGCTGCTGCGCATCAGTAAAAGCAGTAGCGCGCAAGGCCAAACCAGCACCGTGCGGCGCGCGGTCGAGGGCCCGGCCGTTTTCACTTTCAGCACCGACTGGTGGTCGTCGTCCGGCATCGGCGACCTCGTTTTGCAGATCGACGGCGAAACGGTGCTCGAGTTTAACGGAACCAGCCGGACGTACCAGATCCCCATTGAAGCGGGGACCCATGAGATCGCCTTCGTGGCGACAGTCGGGACCTCCGGGATTGGGGTCCATATTGAAGACCCCGAGGTAACGCCCGGCTACCTACTCGAGGTCCGCTCGACGGCGGGCGGCGAAGTGGTTTCGGAGGCTCCGAACACCCTTGCGCCCGGCAGCGACTTTACGGTTCAGGCGGTGCCCGACGAAGGCAACGACCTCTGGTCATGGCCAGAAGAACTCACCGACCCGCCTGCCGAAACCAGCCTCACCGCCGACCGTCACCGGCAGTGGATGTTTGCCTTCGGCTTTCCGCGAGACCTCTTTGGCGCGGAGTGGCGACTTGGCGAAAACGAGGATGGCCAGAACCAGCCAGCCACTTGGCTGCCGGGCTACTCGAGCAACGCGGAGATCATTCTGGAGCCGAATTTTGGCGATCTGCCCCAGGATGCGAGGGCCATCGCCGAAGGCATTTTCGCGGAACCGGGCGTGCTTGAGTTCACCGCTACGGCAGTCGAGGCCCGGTTGGAGGTTTCGGCACCAGAACAACCCCGGATTACCGCCTTCTCCCAAAACCGATTCCGCCGGACGGTCCCGGGGCGGCTGCTTGTAAACTCCGGGGACCCCGTGCGCTTTGAGGCATTTCGCTACGACGCGCACTACGGAGCCGCGTCGCTCGAAGCGATCACCTTCGCCCCGGGCGTCGAAGTCACAGCCACGGTGACCAACGGCGAGCTGCTTGAACCCGTACCTCCGGGTCTGTTCGCCTTCGGCGAAAGGCTCACGCTAACCGCGGTCCCCGACGACAACGCTCCCGCCGGCACGACGGGCGATGTCCGTTGGTATCGAATCGACCAGGTCGACCTCACGGAGACGCTGCTGGCGGAGGGGGCAAGCTTGGACTTGGAGCTGCGGGAGCACTTGCAGCTGCGCGCCGAGTTCGGTGTCCGGGCGTTCGGCTACGAATGGTTTACTTGGCTTGCGGATCCCCTCTGGACGGAGAACTGGGAGTTGGATGCCGAAACCGGTGAACTCGACACCGGGTGGGTTGGCGGCGGAGTCATCCGCCCGGCCTCCGCGACCTCGACCACCGTCGAGGGCCCCCTGAACCTCTTGCTGGTGTTTGGCTGGGACTCCGAGGTGGAAATTTACCTCGACGGGGAACGGGTCGTCGCGGATGCCGGAAGTGAGGAGCGGATCGCCATTCCGCCGGGCCCGCATGAGCTTGCATTGAGGGCGAGTCCTTCCGAAAGTGCCCGGTTGGTTTATTTCGGACCGGACAACGGCTTCAGTGTCCGGGTCAGGGTCGATGGCGAAGGTGACGTTCTTCGCTCCCAGGAGGGGCTCGTGCCGGCCGGTGAAAGCCTGACGTTGACCGCCGAACCCGCCGAAGGCTGGGTGTTCACGGGCTGGTCTCACGGTCTGGGTGACGAGCCCATGCTAACGATCACGCCTGACGACCACTGGCAAGTCACCGCTGACTTCCGGCAACAGAGCACACTGCAAGCCTTTGGCCGGGACTGGACGACCACCGGGCGCGAACCGTGGAGGTTTAGGCGTGGTGCGTTGGAAGCCGGGAGCCGGGCCGCTCGCAGCGGCGAAAGCACTTGGGCGGAGACCACCGTCGAGGGTCCGGGCGTGCTCAGTTTCAACTGGCGCATCGCTTATCCTTCCTCTGGTGGCGGAACGGTCGGGGTTATCGGCATAGCCACCGGTAGCGGTAGTGTTTCTATAGGCGGCTCGTTTGACTCGTTGGGGCAGAACGTTACCAGCGTTCAAAGCGTCGATGATGCCACGATCCAACGTAGCTCGACCCCGATGGCGCTGGCTCAGGCTGTGGCCGCCGAACCTCCCCTTCCAGAGGACGTTGAAACCTTATCCCTGGAGCTAAATGGCGACCGAATCGCAAGCCTCGCGGGAGCCAGTGCCGAGCGTCAGACTTTTCTCCTGGAAGAAGGCACGCATCAACTCCGTTTCGTGTATCGGGAATTTGATGGCGGGCCAAACCATACGGCTGAGGCCTTCATCGGTGGATTCTCCTTCACTCCGGGGTACGCCACCACCGTGGCCGCGCGACCTGAGGAAATCGATTGGGAGCCCGACATGGGCTTTCAAGCCGTGGACGGGCTGCCAAGTGCGGTTTTCCCCGCCGGGACAGAACTCACTCTGAGCTATCTCCCGAGCGACGCGGGCAGCTTTCTCGAATGGTCGGGCGATTTGTCCTCGGCAGAATCGACGTTAAGCTTCGCGGCAGACCGCCATCGCCAACTGACGCCCCGGCGGCAACTGCCGATAGAGTTTGGCGGCCTCTCGTGGACTTTTACGGGTAGCGGTCGTGTTGTTGCGAACGCGGAAACCTTCACTTGGAACGATCCGTTCTCGGATGAAATTGCCAACTTAGAGACCACGGTGACCGGGCCCGGGATTCTGAGGTTTACCGTCGACACCGCTGAGCGGGACCTCGTGGTGGAGCTCGACGGCACTCCGCAAGACCTAGCGACCCATTACAGGCTCCGCGTTCCGCCCGGCGATCATGCCTTGCGCCTCTCCCTGCGGCCAAGGATCGCAGACAGCTTCGTCGCTTTGAGCTACGCCAGCTGGCAGCCGGGCGTTTCGCTTCAAGCCGCCGCCGAGCGAGGCTCGGTGCGGATTAGCCCCTCGCGAGCGA
This sequence comes from Opitutales bacterium, assembly GCA_050331415.1. GTDB lineage: Bacteria > Verrucomicrobiota > Verrucomicrobiia > Opitutales > Cerasicoccaceae > DAIQNO01. The sequence continues at coordinate 3,230 of JBHJGW010000198.1, forward strand.
GCTATCAGACCGGGGATACCGTCGTGCTGGATATTGATCGGCTGCAAGCTGGCGACCGAGTGGCGTGGTACGAGGGCGTCGGCCCGGATTTCGGCGGACCGTCCTTGGCCAACCCCCTACGAGTGACGCTCGAGAATCACTCCATCTACACCGCAATCGTCTCTCCGGTCGCCGAGTTCGACGGCCGCGACTGGTTCTTGAGCCATCTCGACGACTGGGACCGGGCTGATCCGGGTGAGCCTGTCGTCACGGTGCCCTTCCCAGCGACGGCGCAGCCGAGCCTGACGGCAGTCCTGGAAGGCCCGGGAATTCTGGATCTGACGGCGTCGCTGCTCTGGCTGGACAACGCTGGCTCGGGGGCGGGTTCCGTGCCGCGAGGCAGCCCGGGGCGTTTGCGGATATTCATTGGCGATGTTGAAGCCTTTCCGCTGGACTTGCCCGGAAGCCATGCGAATTACCGCTACCGAATCCCCGAGGGCGAACAGGCCGTGCATATCGTTTACACCCCGCCGAGCGATCATCAGGGGGCCCTCTGGATCGAGCAGATCCGCTATCAAAGCATCCCGGCGGGCCGTATTCCAGAATGGTGGCTAAGGGAGCATTTTAGTGATTCCGAGTGGATCGAAATGGACGTCTCGGGCGACGACCGAGACCCAGACCAGGACGGCAGCTCTAACTGGCGCGAGTTCATCTTTGCGGACAACCCCGTCCGCCCGAACATGCGGAGCTCGATGTCCGTTCGGGCGGAAAATCGAGGGATGCGCATCAGCTACCGCCGCCCGTCAGGCGAGGCACACGCGACTTACGCCGTCGAATTTTCAGAAGATCTCCACCATTGGGAGGAACACCCCGAGTTGGTCCAAAGCATAGAGGTGAGCGACGACGGTCCTCATACTGATTGGGTAACCGTCAGCCTCCGCGACGCCACCGAGCAGTCGTCGCTCCCGCGATTCATCCGCATCATTGCAAGACCGATCAACCGGTGAGAATAAGCAACCCTTCCTATCTCAGGGTCCTTATAAAACGATGCATCACTTAATTTCGGTAGACCCTGCCAGCATCCAATGCATAAATATCCTGTCTAATACCAAATCGCGTAATTAGGCGGTATTTTGCATGGTATTTGCTTATCTGAGTCGATGGCACGTAAACGGATAAAATTGACCGGGTCTGAGGCATGCGCCCAGGTTCGGCATTGGCTGGAGACCAACCAGCATGTGGAGGTTCGCGACCGACTTC
>JBHJGW010000199.1:0-2223 GCA_050331415.1 Opitutales bacterium
AGGTCGATCTCCGTCACTCCCTCTACAAGGGGCTGCTCCGCTCGCTGCGGCAGTGTCGCGATCTGTGAACGGTCTTCGCGCCCTGGTGCGCTCGTCGCAACCGCCTCCTGCTCAGCGAAGGCTTGTTCCTCGTGATCGACCTGCAGATTGAAAACCTTGGCCCGTTGCCAAAAGACCGAGACGCCATCGAGCAACTCAGCGCGCGACGGTGCCGTTTCGCGACCGACGGCTTCATCCCGCATCTTCGGAGCTGTACCTCCCACCAGGTCCGCTTCGGCCGATGGTTCACTGGGAACCTCGCCTGCGAAGGCGTTTGCGTACGGGCTGTTGTCAGGCATCTCCGGCCCTCGCGTCGTAATCTGCCGGCGCGCTCCAGGGGCAGAAGACTCCCTTGAAGACATCGCCACCGGCTCGGCAGCTGCAGAGGCACCGACTCCAACTCGAGGTTGTGCCGACGGGGGCGCCGCCGGCGGAGGTGCCGAGGATGGCTCCGATTGGTTTCCAACGGTTTCGCCAGCTGGTCGCCGCGGGCTGCTGTCTGAGCCAACCGACGGGACCAGGATAGCGGCGGTGACCGCCACGAATACGAGCACCGCCACCGCCCGAACAAGGTAAGCGGGCGAAAACAATTTCAAGAGCCCGGCTTTCCGGCTCCGGCCATCGTTCCTCAGGACGCCCGTCCCTTCAGCCGTTGCGGCAAACATGCGGCGACGGTGCTCGTCGATCTGCCAACTGGCAGCCTCGCCGTCCGGCATTTTCAGCACATCCGTCAGCTCTTCGCAGAGGCCAACCATCCGGTCGCGGTAGGCCTGAAGCTCAGGATCGTTGGCGAGAACACGTTCGAGTGCGGCGACGTCCTCTTCAGAGAGTTCGCCGTGAAAGTGCGCGAGGACGCGGGCTTCGAGCTCCTCGCGAAGGCTGCGGAGCGCGTCGCTCATCGTTTCAGGCCCTCCTTGCTCAACTCGGTTTCCAGGTCGCGCAGTGCGTGGTGCAACTGGTAACCCACGTAGCCCGTCTTAATGCCCTGCCGCTCGGCGATCTGTGCGTAGCTGAGGCCTTCCTCGTATTTCAGCCGCAGTAATTCGCGGCGAGGCGCTGGCAGGCGTTCCATACAGAGACGCACCAGGCTCGCGCGCTCGATGGCTAGCAGCTCACCGTCAGGGCTTGGAGTTTCGGTGGGCGCCTCGGCGCTTTCAGCGGGCACCAGATGCACTTGTCGGCGGCGAGCCCGAAGATGGTCGAGAGCGAGGTTGCGCACCGTCGTGAAGAGCCAGGGGCGCGGCCGCTCGAGGTCGCCGAGGCGCGGTTGCAGGCGCAAAAATGCCTCTTGGACAAGATCCTGCGCAGTTGAAAAATCGGTTACCATAGAGCGGGCGAATCGCAGAAGCGCCGTCTCGTTCGCCAGGAACAAAGCCCGCAGCGTCTCGCCGTCGGCGGAGGCTTCTGGTTGGCCCCGCGCGGTCATCGGATCACGCGGAGCGGGCTAAGGTCGGCAAAGGGCATCCTGCTACCTCATACAACGCCGAGACCCGAAAGTTCTTAGAAAAAAAGCCAGACGGGGTGGCGAGTATCTAAACCCGGCCACGGCTTGCCGCGGCCAGGTGCCTCGAGAAGGTACGGGGCGTTGCCGCTCTTCGCGGCCATCGCCACGCCGTTCAATCGAGGATGAGATCGTCGTCCTCCTGATCGAAGTCGCTTTTGTCGGTAGGCTCGACAGAGTCCGCGGTGTTAGAAGGACGCGATCCCGCCGCCGTTGCGGAGGCCAGCAGTGCTCCCGGCAAGGGCTCGTCAGAGCTCAATGTTGGCACGCTCGCCAGCGCAGGGGGAGGCTCGCTTGCTGGCTCCGGTTCAGACAAGACTTCCGCTTCGGCAGGGGCTGGGATTACGGTCGCGGACCTCTCGGCGGTTTCCCCCACGCTGACAGCTGCCGTTTCGGAGGCCGCTTGAACCGCCGGCATGCGCTCCAGCGGCGCGTCCGCGGTCGCCGCAGAGACTGGCACCAGGCCTACCCCCTGCAAGGGCAGGCACAGCAGGTGCGGAAAACAGCTGCGGACCGGTCGAGCGGATAGCTCGAACGCAGCAGGCCGCTGGCGCTCCAGCCTCACTTGCACAACGGGTGCGACAGCGCCAAAGCTCTCATCAGTGCGGGCACCATTGGCCCAAAACAGCAGCACGGGCACGCCTATCCGCTCGGCGTAAACGTCCAGCGGCTCCCAGAATGAT
>JBHJGW010000200.1:0-20598 GCA_050331415.1 Opitutales bacterium
TGAAACTCCGCACCCTGCGCGAGGGTTCGTTCTGGATGAACGACCCGAGCCTGAAGCTCGCCCGGACCTTCCATGAAGCCGCGGCCGACGCCTGAGCGCCCCCGAACCAAGCCACGGGAGTCCAGCAGACGGGCTCCCGCCGTTTCGCGTTTCTCGAATGCGGCCGTGGGTGCATTGGCCTCGACCAGCCGCCAGCCGCCAGCGCTGGTTGCGCTGGCTATTATGGCCGCCTTGGGGAGCGCGGCGAGCGCCTCCGCGCAAAACGGCGCGACGGTGGTCGTCGACGACGCCTTTCACCCACTGGCCTGGGCCTTCAGCCTGTTGATCTTCGCGGGTGTCGCCACCGGCGTCATTTTGCTGGTGTTTATCCGCCGCGCCACCGAGCGGCTGGAGGCGCAGATCTCGCGGCTTCATGCCGAGAATCGGCGCTGGAACGAAGCTGCAGCACAGCAAGACACCGCGGACGCCCTGCAGGCACTCCAGAAGACGCTCGAAGGGTTCAAAGCAAAACTCGAGGCCCTCGCCAGCCCGCCAGCGGTGGCCCCCGAGCCACCGTCGCTGGAGCCCCTGCCTTTGGCTCCGTTGTGCGGACCAGCGTGGCCTTTGCCCGAGCGATCGCTCCTCGCCGACCCCGCCTTTGCGCTGCGCCCGGAAGTCAAGGCCCTCTGGGACGTCGTCGCCGCTTATGGCGAGCTTCGCCAGCGCAAGCCGCTGCCGGGCGATCTCGCCGCCTGGGTTCCCACCGTGAGCCGCCTCGACACGGCTCTACACCGCTACCTCGAAGCGTTGCGCGAGCACGCCCCCGCCCTGCCCCGCGAACAGGCCGACCAGGCCACCGAGCGCTGGCGCCAGGGCCTCAGCCGCGACCTCGAGGCCGCGGGCATTCCCCTGCTGCTCAAGCGGGTTTACCCCGGGGCACGGTTCGATAGCGAGTGGATGCACGCGGTCGACGGCACCAGCGGCACCAGCGTCCGCGAGCCACTCTCCTGGGCTCTGGCCGAAGCCAACGGCGACGCACCCCCACGCCTTATCGAGCGGGCCCGCGTCCGCCTCGCCTGATCGCTCTAAAAAAATAACGAACACCCAGCCTCGGACTCGCTGTCCCAAACCCAAATCTCAAGGCCGTCTCCGGCGTGAAACTGGACAAGGCCTGCCGTCGGTCCTTCTGCCTACCGGCTGAACACTTTGCCCGACGTTTCCGATAACGATGCTTTGCGACGCTGGGCCTTAACCCTTTTCCCTCAAGCCATGTCTGACCCCGCTAGTCCCCCTTCGCTGCCAACGGAGCGCTCGATCCCGCCTTACCAGCCGGTGCGGTGTCCGGCGGCTTATGATGCACAGAAGCTATTTCTCGAAACGAGCCCGCGGACGATTCTATTCGGCGATGCAGGGCTGGGGCCATCGAACGACCCGAACCGGCCCCTGCGCTCGTTTCTGGCTCCGGCGCGCTTCGAGGGGCGCACCCTGCAAGGGCGTGTCGTCTACGACCTGAGCGCCATCGAAGGGCAGGACCCGCGGCCGCTCGACTACCTGCCGGCCAGCGAGATTGCGGCATTCCGCAGCGCCGCCGAACGCTTCCTGGACCCCGCTCGCGACGATGGCCCCCTGCCCCTGCAGGAGCGCGCGTTGCGCCAGCACCTCGTCCTGCCCGACCCGGACCTGGAGCCCGAAGCCTACTGGACCTACGGCCCGGAGAACGACCGCCGGCTGCTCATCCTTTGGGGCGTGGAGGAGAAGCGGGGCACCTCGTTGCCCCCCATCGGCCATCCGGCCCTCCCGGGAGGTGCCACCGCGACCGTTGCCGACAAGCTTCGCGAAACGCCGCCCGCCGAAACGCAACGGCACGCCCTTCGTGACATCCTGGAAACGGGACACCCGCTAAAGCGGTTCCTCGCCGTTCGCCAGATCGGGGCCGACGGGAAGCCAGTGCTCAAGTATGCCGGAAAAACCTTCCCCGAGCGAAAAGCGAAACCGTTTTCGTTTTTGCACGCGTGGACCTTTAAGGCCTTTGCCTCCGCCGCGCGGGATTTCCAAGGCGGAAACCTCGGCGATCCCGGCTCACGTGACGCCAGCCAGAGCCTGAGGGCGACCTTACGCGTGCCGCGGTTCCACAAGCAATCGCCCCACTACCGCAACCTCGGCAGTGCGCTCAATCCCCAGCCAGTGGCCGTGCTCCCGCCCGACTTCGACCCCTCCGACGGCATCCCGCTGGTCAGCCAGAGCAAGCCGAAACCCAATGCCGACCCGTTAGCGGCAGACGAACCCGCCGGCGAGCCGGGGCTGGTGGAGGCCTGGCGCCCCTACGTGATGCCCGCCTGGCTCTCCGGGGGGATCGCGGCGGTGGCGGTCGCCGTGGTATTGGCCCTGGTCGGTCTTGGGTACTATTCGCTCGATTCCGTACCGCCGGGGCTGGCGCAGGACCCGTTGACCCCCGGCGAGCGCACGGTGCGCCTGGTGTTCGACGAGCCGCTGCGCGAATGGCTCGATGGCGACGAGGAGCCCGAGACGGTGCCGCGAATTGAAATCCGCGCGCAGGGGCGGCGCCTGCCAATCACCACGACCGCCCTGCTGGACGGCGGCCACGTGGTCGAGCTGGAGCTCGCGGAAGCGATGAACCTTGGCGGCGAGTATCAGCTGAGCCTCGAAGGCATGCGCGACACCTCCGTGCGCGGCAACCGGGCACCGCTTAGCGAGACCTTCTTCACCTATGCGCCCACGCCGGTTCTGAAATCGATCTCGGCAGGCCGCACGGACACGCAGCTCGAGCTCGTGTTCAACACGCCCATCGACCGTGGTAGCCTCAGCAGCGCGTATTTCGCCGTCGATGGGCTCGACTTGCGCGAGCGGGTGCAACTGCGTAATGAGCGCGAAGTCATCCTGGAGAGCACGCAATCGCTCGAACCGGGCGGCGAGTACGGCCTGACTGCTGAGGGCGTTGTGTCAGCCCTAGGCCGAGAGATGGAACCCGTCGAGGGGCGCACGTTCCGGTTCAAGGATAACCGGCCACCGGTCGTGACTGCCGTCGAAGCCGACATCCACCCGACCCTCACCATTTTGACGGTAGACGAACGCCTCGCAGAGGCCAGCCTTCTGCCCGAGGCTGTCCGCCTGAGCGTTCTCGAAGGCGAGTTGACCGTTCACCAGATCGGGCTCAATGCCAACGATTCCGCCGAAGTCATTGTGCTGCACGACCCGATTCTTACCGCCGGCGGCGGGCGCCCGGAGGTCACGATCACCCTTTTGGGCCTGCGCGACGAGGGCGGCAACTCGCCGGTATTCGCCGGGGACAACCGCTACCAGTACCGCGGGCGCCCGGTGACCAGCCCGCCCGAAATCGGGACGCGGCAGGCTCCGGAACCCAGCGAGCCTGTCGTCGTTTACTTCGAAGGTCCCTGGGAACGCTCCGCCTTGCAAAAGGCCACTTACCGACTGCACCTCCGCGACGCGGAAGACGCTGCCGAGCTCGCCTTCTCCCGCCCGCCAGTAGTCGGATACGATGTGCCCTCGACGCCCATTACCCTGCGTTCTGGCGGTTCGATGCTCGGAACGGAGGTGACGCTGGATCCGCAACAACCGCTGGATGAGCTGGCGTGGTACACGCTGGAAATCAGCGGAGCCCGAGGCCCGTACGGCCTTGCGGGCAATGACCAGCCGATCGTGGTGCAATTCCAGACCAGCGGCGTCCGCACCCCTGTACAGAATTTCGTAAGCGCCGAAGTGGCTGGGGAGAATCGGCGCGAAATCACGCTGCGGCTGACCCCCGACCGCCTGATTGCTGATGCGACCAACCCCGACAACTACGTTCTGGAGCCAGCGCGCGAGATCGTGGGCGTTTCAGCGCGCCCAGGCCGAAAGCCGGATTACACCGACACTGTCGTTTTGGAGCTCGCCGACCCGCTGGCGCCGCAGCAGACCCTCCAGCTGCGCCGCATGCAAACGGAGGAAGGCCCCTTGGGAAGCCCGCCTCTGACCGTCGAACAGCCGCCGGGAGCGAACGTGTTCGAAGGGCTTTTCGGGCGCTGACGCCTGTGAGAGGGGGCGTCCGCCCGCATGGGAGCTTGGGGCCACGACACTCGCCACGCCAATGTCGCGATCGATTCCTCGAATGGCCCGAAGAAGCTGTTTTACCGGATCGACTCGGATGACAAAATCGCGGCTCAGCCCTCGCGACGCATGTTCGAAATTGCGTAACGCCAATACCGAGCGTTTTATTTAGCTACGGGCAGGTTGGCTACCGATTCAGCCAGGGCTTTGATCAGGCTGGAGGCGGCCTGGGAACCCGGGGAATGGCGGATGGCAGAATGTGGGGCGTCACCGAAATGTTACGCATTGCAATCTAGAAAATTAGGCAATTTTCTAATTGTGTTTACCCTCTCATCGACAACGCGTTCTTTCCAGCCATGTCCAACCTCCCGACTCAGCACTCTCTACGAAAAGGGCGTTTCACCCTTATCGCGATCGTCAGCACGGTTCTCTTCGTGCTCAGCCTCGCCGCCTGGATTATCAATCTGGCCGTCACCTTCGGGGCGATGTCCGACGACAGCCCGCTAGGCTTCCTCGGCGCGGACCGCAGTACCGTTTCCACCCTTGTCTTCGTCCTGGCGTTCCTCTTTCCGATGTGGAAGGCGATCCGCTACATCGTCGGCCAGTCGAAGGACCCGGACGCCGCCGTCGAGCGGCTCGATACGAGCCCCTACCCGCCGAATTTCGTTTTCTTTCTGGTGATGCTCGGTCTCACCGGAACGCTCTTTGGTCTGTTGATCGGGATCAACCCCGGGGAAATCCGCTCAGTGGCCGGAGAGGCAACCGCCGCCGAGACAGGCCAGGTGATCAACAACCTGCTTGTCGGTGCGGCTACGGCGCTGCTGAGCTCGCTGTGGGCTCTGATCGTCGCCTTCCTTGCTGCGAGCCCCTTCCGCGAGGTCTGGGAATGGGCAGCTGCCCTGCCGGTCAAGGACGAAGACCTGACACTCTCGCAGGTCCTGCAGCAACTGACCAGCGATCTGCGCTCCCTGAGCGCCGCGAACCGCGAAATGCTCAAGACCATGCCCGCCCCGGGCTCGACGCCGACCACCCCGACCAGCGCCAGCGGCGGGGAGACTGTCGAAGCTGGCCTCGCGCGGACCAACGAGCTGCTCGAGCGGCTCGAAGCCACGATGGCCCAGCAGCTTGCCGAAGAGCGGCGCAACCGCGAGCGTTTCCGCCAGGCCCTTGCGGTCCTCGCCGGTGAATAACCCCAAAACCCCTTGACCCATGAGTAAGCCGAAATCGGTTCAAGATTTGGAGGCCATCGAAAAGGGTCTGGCCAAGCCCGTGGGCTCATGGCAGATGAGCCCTAACGACCTTCTGGTACAGATTGCCCTGCCGCTGGTTCTGATTCTGGCGATCGTCATTCAGCTGATGTCGCTTCAGGTGGAACGGGCCGAAGCGGAAGAGTCCTTCCTGGAGCCCTGGAAACAGCAGTTGATCCTGCGCCTGGATGAGGTGTTCGCAGAATGGGAGGAAGAGGCACGGCTCGACGCCATCGAAAGCGCTAGCGACATCTCTTTCGGCGACCGTTTCCCGGAAGATCGTGACTTTTCGGCCCTTTCGCAGCGCACCCAAAGCCTGGCCGATCCCGGCCGCCTGACCGAACGCCTGTACCAGCGAGCGCTCGAATACGACCCGGAAGAAGCTGGCGCTCCGCCTGAGGTGGTCGAGCTCTTCCGCCCGCTCTACGACCCCGCCTCCGGCGGCACGCGACCGGACGACATCAGCGATGAGTTCGTCATCACCCCGGAAAGGCGCGAGTTTGCTGAACGCTACATCGACGAGCGCATGGACCAGTGGCAGCAGCAAGTCCAGACCTTGCAGTGGGCCACGATTAACCATATTGTCAGCACCCTGACGATCGACGATCCCCTCAGCAGCCCCAACAGCGCCGAGCAGCTCGAACGCATCGCCGAAGCGCTGGAGGACCGCGGCTACCCGCTACTGCCCGCTGTCGTAAACGAATATTCCCAACAATAACCTCTCCCTGTTTTCTACCCATGATTAAAAAGTCCCTTCTCTCGCTCTGCCTCGCCGGCGCTTTGTTCAGCGGCTCGGTGTACGCCCAGGACGTCGAAGAGCGCGACCTCGCTCGCAAGGCGCTCGCCACCCAGTCCGCGGCACGGTTTCTCGCCAGTGAAATGGAGACCCTCGCGGCCGGCGAACCGGAGACTCTCGCCTTCCTCGAAGGCCAGCTCGAAGACGCGATGCTCGCCAACGTGCCCGAACACCAGCAACGCTCCGCCAGCCGCGAGCTCTCGCTGGAAAACTTCCGGGAGCTCTTGCAGGCGGAGTTTGCCGACCGCCTCGCCGAGGCTGTCGCCATTGCACGGCTGCAGTCACCGTTGCCGGTCAGCGAGGCCGAGGTAATCGCCCGCCTGGGCGAGGGCGCCTGGACCACACGCCAGCAGACCACTCTGACCGACCTGACCCAGAATCGCTTCGGGCCAACTTTCGACGATGCCCGCCTGCGTGCCGTCCTGTTGCAGCGCTATCAACTCGAGACCGGTGTGGACTACCCCGAATACGCGGAGCTCAACACTCGCCTGAGCGCACTGCTGGAGGACGCCGAGGGCGATCAGATCCCGGCAACCGCTTTTGAGGAGTTGCGCCCCTGGCTCGGGCCCTTCGACGAGAGCGCCGAGGGGATTGTCTTTGAAGAGCTCGACGCCATGCAGCGCGACGCTGTCGGCCAGAAGCTCCTTCAGATCCAGGGCCAGTACAACCGGCAGGTGGGAATGGTCGACGAAGTCGCCACCCTCAGCCGCGTTCCCGACAACGCGATTCGCGTCGGAGCGATCACCAACTTCCTGGTCGACCATGTTGAGCGTAACCTCAATGTCCAGGAGCCGGATGAAACCTCCGGGAACGCGCCCGTCTACCCGGTGTTCAGCGCCACCCGAACCTACGCCCGGGCTCGCGCCGGTGAGCTCGAAGCCGAGCGCCTGCAGAGCTTCCTCGAGGGCCTTGCGATCCGCTCGCCAAACCCGTCGCAACTGCGCGAGGCGATGTTGCAAAACCTCGACGCCCACATGGAGCGCGAGGCTTCCTTCGAGCTTCTGATGGAGGATCAGCTGAACAACCTCATTCCGCAGGTCGCAAATCAATTCACCCAGCAAATGGGCGGCGGCAACGACGTTCGCAACTACCTGATCGAGCGGCTCGAAGCGGAATCCCCCCTGCGGTCGAACCTTTCGGCCAAGATCGCCGAAAGCCTTTCACCGGCCTTCGATACCGCGCGCGAAGAGCTCGCTCAGGTGCAGCTTCGCGATACCTTCCCGATCGTCGTTGATAACCGCCCCCTTCCCGAGGACCTGGTGCAGCGCCTGTACTTCGACTCAGTCAACCCGGCGCAGGATGTCAGCTTCGAGCGGGTGCTCGCGATCTTCCGGCAGCACCCGGTGCTCGGCGAGAGCCTGATCCGCCAGCCGAACCTGATCGAAGAAGCCGAGGACGCTGTCGTCGAGTACTACAACCGCGCATCCTTTAACGGCGTGGCCGCTCTGCGACGCCAAATGGCCGCCGTAGCGGAAGTCGAGCGGGACAACCTCGATGAGCTCGAGCGTCAGGTCCGCGCCAATGTGCCCCTGGAAAACCTGGAAGAGCAATGGTTGACCGAGTTCCAGCGCGAGTGGCGCGGCGACCGTCTGTACGCGCAGACCGTCTATCAGGAACCGTTCGATATGGCGCGGTCGACCCTGCTCAAGGCAGTCCGCCAGTTCTACACCAGCACCGAGGTCGTCGGCCCGCCGCCGCCTCCCGGCGAGCTGCCCAACCTCGTGTTTGCCTGGAACCGCGATGAATACCGCGAACTCCAGCTGGAGCGCGCCGAGTGGCGTGCCCGTTACGGCGAGGCCTATGAAGAGTACCAACGGATCCAGGAGGAAAAAGAGGCCGAAATGGAGGATATCTGGATCACCCCGGTCAGCCGCACCCGACCGGATGTTGGCCCCGGTCAGGATGACGAGGAGGAGGACGCCGACGATGAAGAAGGCGGCTTCTGGGACTTCCTCTGGTTTTTCTAGGCGAACAGGCCCTCCAGCCGAAGCCCGCGGGATTGCTGCGGGCTTTTTTTTGCCCAAGGGGCAAACGGGTTGACGGCAGTCGCCGTCCGCGAGGCGAAGGCCTCGGCATCCGGTCCGCCATTTCGCCCGCGCTGGCTATCGAGGCAAAAGCACGACCCCTCTTGCAACGGGACCCTGTCAGCTTATCCTTGCAGTTATTATGGCCGAGAATCCAGCTGCCCGTGAAGCCCCGCAAACGCCCCCGAGCGGCGCCGACCGCATCCTCGACGCCTTTTGGGAGTACCGGCTCGAACACGGCTGCCCGCCCGCCAGCGCCTACGTGCTGTGCAAGCAGCTTGGCCTGAGCGAGCGGGAATTTTACCAGCATTTCGCCTCCCTCGATGCTATCGAAAGCGTAACGTGGGAGCGGCTCATCACGGCCACCGAGGCCACCCTTCGGGCTGACGCCGATTATGCGGGGTACCCCGCCCGACAGAAGCTGCTCGCGTTTTTCTACACCTATTTCGAGCACGCGCTTGGCCAGCGCTCCCGGTTGCTCGCGGCGTTCCCGCGCTTCAAGCCGGGCCCCGTCCCCTGCCCGCTCGACCGCGCCCGGAAAGCGTTCGTCGCCTGGGCCGAGACGGTCGTCGATGAAGCCATCGCGAGCCAGGAATTCGCCGACCGCAAGCAGCTCTCGGAGCGCTACCCGGACCTTCTATTCGGTTTGTTCTGGTATGTTGCCGACTTCAACCTCCGGGATCGCAGTGACGGGTTTCAGGACAGCGACGCGATGGTCGAAAAGTCCGTCAACACCTTTTGCGATGGTGCCGGCAACCAGTTCCTCGATTCGGCATTTGACCTCGCCAAATTCGTCCTCGGCCGCCGCTGAGCCATTCGGCAGGTCTTTACCTCGGAATTTCGCAGCGAAGCCGATTTCGCATTTCTATTCCGTATCCATTTTTCTGACACGAGAGGGCCAAAAGAAGCGACAAAAACGTAACGGACCACGGGCTTACTGACCTCCGGAACCACCAATTTTCCCATGGAGCAAACTTCCATTCCAAAACACAAACTGGCGCGGGCTGCCTCGCTGGTTGGCACAGGAGCCCAGGTAGGCTTCAATTATGCCCGCTACAATGTGCAAAAACGGCTCGCCGGAGGCAACGCCGAGGCCGCCGCGAAAGCGAAGAGCGCCCTCGACACCGCCAATGCGGAACTGACCTTCGAAACGTTTTCCCGGCTCAAAGGCAGCCCGCTGAAAATGGCGCAAATGCTTTCGATGGATAAAAACATCCTGCCGGCGCCCTACGCGGAAGCTTTTGCCAAGAGCTACTACTCCGCGCCCCCGCTGTCGTATCCACTCGTCGTCCAGACCTTTAAGCGCGAAACGGGAAAGGCGCCTACCGAATTGTTCGACGAGTTCTCCCGCTCGGCGGTTGCCGGGGCGAGCATCGGGCAGGTGCACAAGGCCCGCAAAGACAATCGCGATTACGCCGTGAAGGTGCAGTACCCCGGCGTGGCGGACAGCCTCCAGAGCGACCTCGCGCTCGTCAAACCCGTCGCGATGCGTCTGTTCAACCTCGATGCCAAAAGCCTCGAACCCTATTTCAAGGAAGTCGAAACCCGCCTGCTCGAAGAGACGGACTACGCGCTGGAGCTCCGCCGCTCCACAGAGCTCGCAGAGGCCTGCGCTCACCTGCCCAACGTCCGCTTCCCGCAGTACTACCCGGACTTATCGGGGCGCCGGATCCTGACGCTGGACTGGGTCGACGGGCTGACGCTGGACAAATGGATCGGCACCGACCCCGACCAGGAAGCCCGCGACCGCATCGGGCAGGCACTCTGGGACTTTTACCATTTCCAGGTCCACAGCCTGCGTGTCTTCCATGCCGACCCACACCCCGGCAATTTCTTTGTGAAAGATGACGAACTGTGGGTGATCGACTTTGGCTGCGTGAAGACCCTCACCGAGGACTTCTACCGGCGGTTCTTTTCGCTCATGGACGACGCGCGCCGCAACAGCCCCGTCGACTTTCAGCAAATGCTCGAAGACCTCGACTTGCTGAGGCCGGGCGACAGCGCCGCCGCCCGCCGGAAGCTCGCCCGTGTCTACCACGAATCGATCAGCCTGCTCTCGCGACCCTTCTCGCGAGGCGTCTTGGATTTTGGTGACGAAACTTATGTGCACGAGATTTACGAGTTCTCCGAGCGGACTCGGACGGACAAGGAGCTCGACAAAATCACCACCTCCCGCGGCGACGCTAACGCCATCTACCTTAACCGCGCCTACTACGGCCTGTACAACCTCGAAGGCGCGCTAAGGGCGCGGGTGCGGACGCAGCTCCCGGAATTTCTGCTTCAAGCCGCCGGCGCTGCCTGAGGAAAATTTTACCTCGAAGGTCGGACCTTTGCGAGGAGAACGCGCCGCCTCACCGGATTCCCTTAAGGCCAGTATCGTCAAACTGGTCAGCTCGCCTAACGCACGCTCGCTGCCCCGCAGGCAAAGCTTGCGCGAGCGGCCAACCCTGGTTAACGTTTAATACCATCTTGCCGGAAGGGTCGGTAAATTGATCGAGATGATTTTGGATGCAGAGCAAGGCAGCGAGGGCGATGGCTGGGCCTGTAGGCCCCGCCTCGTCGTCGCGAACGCCGCTCTGCGCCAAAAGCATCCGAAGCCGCCACGCGGCGTTCAATCTACCGATCTATTCGGTAAGGTGGTATTACCTCTTATGGATACTCCGAAACTCTACATCAAGCCCGGCTGCCCCTGGTGCCGCGAAGCGCAAACCTGGCTGGACAAGCAAGGACTGAAATACGACCTCCGCGACATCACCAGCAACCGCGACGACTTCGCGCGCATGCAACAGATCAGCGGGCAAACAAAGACGCCGACTTTCGAATACGGCGACTTCGTCGTGCCCGACTTTGACGTCGCCGAATTCCAGGCTGCTGTGGACGAGGCCCCCGACATCAAAGCCAAGCTCGGGCTCTTATAATCAAAAGGAAAAACGGTCCCGCAGGGTGGATACCAAGCGCCCAAGGACGCCCGCCGCTGAGCCAGGCTGAGTTAAGGAGAAAGGAGGAGGTCGGGCTGACGCCTTCCCTCCCTTTTCGCAAACGCCGCTGAAGCGGTCAGTTTTTGCCGATATCGTCGTCGCTCATTTTTCCGCGAAGCTTGGCCTCCAGCTCGAGCTCTTTGCGCTTCGCGAGCAGCTGGGTCAGCAGCTGGCGGAAACGGGAAGCGACGTTACCCTCGGCGAGCAGTGCCTGCTTTTGCTCCGGATCTGGACAAAAAGCGAAAGCGGCGAGATCGACGACCGCCTCCGGCTCTTCCTGTGCGCGCAAGTAGTCTAGGAGCTCCTCTGGTATCTCCTGGTTGAGCGCCCGGAGCTCTTCAAGCGAGCTGATGAGCTCGCGAACGCGATAGTCGAGCTCGGTCTCGGGGGCGCCGGGCTGCGTCGGCAATGGCTCGACCCGCGCGAAGCGGTAAGGCTCCTCCTGCAGGATCTCGAGGATGCGAACACGCACCAGACCCTGGATGACCAGATTGGAAGTCTCATCATCATTGAGCTGGCTGGCCCGCACGACGCCTACTGTCGCAACCGGGTACGGCGGCTCGAAAGCACCGCTGCGCTCGGCCTCAGCGTCGTTTTGCCCGGCGAGGATGAACATCCGGTCCCCGGTGAGCACGTCCGCGAGCATTTGCCGGTAACGCGGCTCAAAAATGTACAACGGCACCATGGCCCGCGGAAACAGCGCCACGTTGCTCAGGGTCATCACCGGCAGTTCCAGGGGGATTTCAACTTCCACCATTATTCGATTAATCTAAACTGGCCCGGTTGCTAACGCAAAACGACATGCGGTTTTCCCGAGGTTATCCGAGCTACTTTGCGGTCTGCTGGCGCAGCTTTTCGATTTCAGGCTTCAGGACGTCTTCGTAATAACGCGGCTCAACCCCGTGGGAGAGCTGGATCCCGAGGTGACGGTCCATAAACTCCTCGATCGTCTGCCAGCCCTCTTCCGGGAAGTTGATCTTTTTGGTGTACGCGCAGATCGTCAGGACGTTTTCGAGACTTTTGATCCGCGAGGTGCTCTTGAGGATGCGTTCGGCGACCCGTAGCCGGATTCTAAGCTGGGTGGCGTCGAGCGGCTTGCTCAGAAAGTCGTCTACGCCAGCATCCATCGCCGTGAAGTAGTTTTCCTCCTGGCCGACGTTGGCCGTGAGCATGATGAAATAGGTGTAGTCGGTATTTTCCCGGGCACGCACTCGCTGGCAGAACTCCAGACCATCACAGTTGGGCATCAGCCAGTCGCTGACGATGATGCGGGTGGGGGACGTGTTGAAAATGCGCCACGCTTCATCACCGTCGTTGGCGCACACGACATCGTAGCCCATGTCGGAGAGGTTGGCCTCCAGAAGCTTTTGCGAGATAAAATCGTCTTCGGCGATGAGAACGTTCATGCTTTTGGGATAGGCCGGAGCAGCGCAGGTGTCGATGGCGGAAGCGTGAGCCGGGGTCCGCAAAAAGGCCTCAATTCTTGCCCGCTTCGGCCTGACAGGATTCCGCGAAGCTCTTGATTCGCGCCCAGACGTTGCTCAACCCGTTGCGTCGATTCGGCGAGAGGTGCTGCGTGATGCCCACCTGCGCGAGAAAGTCGGGCTCGTGCTGCAGGATCTCTGCTGGCGGCGCATCGCTGTAGAGCTCGGCCAGCAGGCCGGCCACGCCCTTGGTGATAACAGCGTCACTGTCGACAGCAAAGTAGCACCGGCCGTCCTTGAAGCTCGGCGCGAGCCAGAGCTGACTTTGGCAGCCGGGGATGCGAAACGGCTCCGTCTTGAGCTCGTCCGGCAACGGCGGTTTCTCCCGGGCGCAGTCGATCAGGTACCCGAAACGCTCTTGCGGGTCTTCCATCACGGAAAGCTCGTCGACGAGTTCATCGATGCGCTCTTGCAGCGGCTTCATTTTGGTGAGTATGCTGCAGCTGCGGTTTCCCTGTCAAGCAGGCCGCCCCGGAAGCCGGGGAAAACCCGAAAACAGGGTCCGTTGAACCCGGGCGCGACAACCACGCCCTCGGTTTCTCGAGCGGTCGGATCTGTCGCATGGCACCATCCGTCGGTTGACGCCGTGCGGCATTGGCTCCAAGGTGTTACACTTCTTTCATCATGACGACGACCACGCCAGCCATCGACACCAAGGAAATCACGCTGGAGGAAATGGATCCCCGGCTGCGCAAGCAACTCGACAATGCGCGCAAGAACTTGGCCAAGAACCCGGCCTATGCAGTCGATTTGGCGGCTGACCGCGTGTCGCGCTTCCCCGGGGACGTAGAGTTCCGCAAACTGCTGTTCGAAGCGCGCCAGAGACAGGGTTCCGCGAAATCCAGCGGCCTGACGAAACTTTTCTCCAGCGTGACCAAAGCGCCTTTCCAGATGAAAGGTGCCGGCCAGCTCAAAAAAGATCCAGCAGCGGCCTTGACCACAGCTGAGAAAATGATCGCCAACGCGCCGAACGACGCTTCCGGCTACAAGTTGCTCGGCGATGCCGCCCTGGCGCTGCAGATGCCGCAAACCGCCGTCGTCGCACTCGAAAACGCCAACAAGCTCGCCCCGGACGACACTGATGCGATGCTTTCGCTCGGGAACGCCTATCTCGAGGCCGGTCGCGCTCAGGACGCCGTCAAGATGGGTGATGCGATCATCCGTGCTACCGGTACGAGCGACGAGCGTGCCGCCGACCTCGTCCGCCGCGGCTCCGTCGCCGCCACGCAGAAGACTTACGAAAAGGCCGAGAGTTTCCGCGAGGTACTTGCGGACAAGGATGAAGCGCAGCAGCTCGAGGAGGCCTCCCGCGCCCACAAGGACGACGATACCCTGCGCAAGGAGCTCAACCGCAACAAGGAGACGCTTGAGACCAATCCGGAGGACATCAATCTTTACCGCCGCATCATTGACGCCCACCAGAAGCTCGGGGAATACGAGGAGGCCATCGAATACGTTCAAAAAGCGCTTCAGACACCCAATGGCAAGGGCGACCCCACGCTTGAGCGGCTCGAGGCCGACCTCCGGGAGTCCGTCCTGCAGCGCAAGCTTGAAGAAAAGGAAGCAGCGCTCGAAGCGAATCCCGACGATGCGTCCGCCCAGCAGGGCGTCAACGAAGCGAAAGAAGCGCTCAAGCAATTCCAGATCGAGAGCTCCGAGAAGATGGTGGAGCGCTACCCGAACGATTACCACGCGCGATTCCGCCTCGGGCAACTGTACTATGAAGCCGGAGAATACGACAAGGCCATCGGCGAACTTCAGCGCGCTCAGCGCAACCCGCAAGTGCGCGTACGCGCTATCCTGATGACCGGTAAGGCCATGCTGCACAAGGGCATGGGCGACCTCGCCGTGGCTCAGCTCGCCAGTGCAAAGGGCGAAACGCCCATCATGAACGACCTGAAAAAGGAAATTATTTACGAGCTCGGCCGCGCCTACGAAGCTGCCGGCGACAAGGACAAGGCCATCGCCGAGTACAAAGAGATCTACGCTGCCGACATCGGCTTCCGCGACGTCGCCGACAAGATCAATCAGTTCTACAGCAAGAGCTGACACCCCCTGAGCTCCCGAATTGCCTTTCGGCGTTCGAGCCGCAGCGAGTCGGGAGCCACAGCGCGTTCTCCCGCCTTCGGTAAGCCGGTCGCGAGAGCGGTGCGCAAGGCGGGCTATCCCGAGAATGAACTGGCTCGCGCACGTGTACCTGTCGCGGCCAGAGGTCGATTTTCGGCTCGGGAACCTGCTCGCTGACGTCAAGAAAGGGCAAAGTTGGCCCGGTACCAGCCTGGCATTTGCGGAGGGCGAGCGCTGCCACTATGCGATCGACGCCTTCACCGATGCGCACCCGCTCGTTCACCGCAGCATCCGCCGCCTGGGCTCGACGGGGTTGTTGCGCGGCATCGCCATCGACCTGATTTACGACCATTATCTGTCGCTCCACTGGCAAACGTTCGCCCGAAGCCCGCTTCGGGAGTTTCTCGAGAGCTTCTATCGCGACCTGCCCGGTCGGGATTCGAGGCTGCCCGAAGCCGCCGAAGCTTTCCTCACGGCGCTTGTCCGCAGCGACCGCCTCGGCAATTATCAGGCACCGGAAGCGGTGCTCGGGGCAATGTACCGCACAGACAGCCGTCTTTCCAGCCGCGCTCGCTCCCGTGGCGCGATCGCCTCGTTTTATCCCGCCTTTCTCAAGGACTACTCGCAGCTGGAGAAAGACTTTCTCGACTTCTTTCCGGAGCTGATTGCTTCGATTGATCAGCAGTGGAACGTGAGTGATCAGTTCTAATACCATCTTACCGAATGGATCGGTAGATTGAACGCCGCGTAGCGGCTTCAGATGCTTTTGGCGCAGAGCGGCGTTCGCGACGACGAGGCGGGGCCTACAGGCCCAGCCGTCGCCCTCGCTGCCTTGCTCTGCATCCAAAATCATCTCGAGCAATTTACCGACCTCTCCGGCAAGATGGCATAAGGAATGACGCACGATGCTCGAGCGCGTGGTGTCGTGCGCCCTTGAGCGGGGTGGCATTCTGTGGCAAGTTTTCCCGCCCATCCGCTCCACGTTCCCGGAAGTTTTCTCGGCCTTCTCCGACCCCTCCATGTACCCGAACCTCGAAATCCGGCCGGAGGGGCTCTATTGCCCGGAAGGGGATTTTTTTGTGGATCCGCACCGGCCGGTTGGCCGGGCCGTCATCACGCACGGTCACGCGGACCATGCGCAATGGGGCTGCGGGTACTACCTCGGTTCGGCGAGCGGCGGGGCAATCCTGAAGCAGCGGCTCGGGAAAGCCGCCCGAATCGAAACCCTGCCCTACGGCGTGCGGCGGCGCATCGGCGGTATCGAGCTTTCCCTGCACCCCGCTGGCCACATCCGCGGATCGGCGCAAGTGCGCCTCGGCGGGCGCGCGGGTGTTACGGTGATCTCTGGCGACTACAAGACCGCCCCTGACGCCACCTGCGAGGCCTTCGAACCCGTGCCGTGCGATGCCTTCATCAGCGAGTGCACCTTTGGTCTGCCGATATACCGCTGGCCGGAAACCCAAAAGATCGCCGAAGAAATCAACGCCTGGTGGCAGCAAAACCGCGAGGAAGGCAGAACGTCCATCATCTACGCTTATGCCCTAGGAAAGGCGCAACGAGTGCTTTCGCTGCTCGACGGCAGCATTGGCCCCGTGGGCGTGCACGGCTCCGTGGCGAAATTTCTGCCGATATATGCCACTGCAGGTGCCCCCTTGCCGCCGTGGGTCCACGTTCGCGATGCGGAAGCCAAAGCGTTGAAGGGCAACGGGCTGGTTGTCGCCCCTGGCTCAGTGCAAGGCACGCCGTGGGAGCGCAAGCTCGGGCCGCTCTCGCGCGCCTCCGCCTCGGGATGGATGGCTGTCCGCGGCAATCGCCGCCGGTCCGCGCTTGACCGCGGCTTCGTCCTTAGCGACCACTGCGACTGGCCCGGCCTGTTAAGCGCCTTCTCGGCAACCGGCGCCCGCCATATCGGCCTGACCCACGGTGACACCGAAGCGCTGTCGCGGTACCTCAACGAGACGACTGAACTCGACGTCAGCACCGTTCCCGGCCGCTTCACGCGCGAAGTCGAAGTCGACCCGGAGGCCTAGAGCCGATTTGAGAAAATAACGGCTAAAGGGAGCCTTCTGGAGCGGCGCGTTTTGAGCTTAGCCGGGATTGGCTTCGGGGGCTCAAGACTCTTGAATCGATTCACCCGCAAGCCGCCGGGCGTAGAGGTAAGCCTGGGCAGCCGGCAGGAGCAGGACCAGGGGAAGCCACGGCAGACACCAGCAAAGTAGCCTGGCACCCGGGCCCGCGAGGGCCGCGTAAAGGATTGCCGTCAACCCGCTTGCCGCGAGCAGGCCCGACCAGAAAATCATCCGCTGCGCTCCGAAGCGATTGATGGCATACCAGCGCTCTGGCGGGGCGGTCAGGCTTCCAAAGCGAAAGCCGTAGAGCGCATTGGGAGCGACCTTCCCAAGCGCAAGCGGCAGACACAATCCGATGATCAGCAGGCCGCTAAGCAAATGCGACGTTCCAAGGATCACATTCAAGCTTCCCAACATACCCGCAATTCAAGCACAAACGGCTAACGTCAGCAAGCTCGGACAGACCCTCGGGTCCGAGGCTCGAAGCTCGTTCTCCGTCGAGTCAGAAACGCAGGCGGGCCAACTGGAGCGAGCGAATTTACGGGGCGCTCAGCTTCGGGCGTTTTCGGCGGTTTCGTCGGGCTGCGCAGGCGTCGGTTTGACGTAGATGCGGATGTTGGCCTCCTGGTGGCCAAGGAGTTCCTGCGCACGCCGCAGCGCCTGAGCCGTGGAAAGGGGTGGGTTTTCCGGCGTATCCTCAAAAACGAACGGTTCTCCGCCGGGGCCATTGAGAAAGTCGAGCAAGCGCGACTGCCGCAGTACCCGCATCACTCCCGGCCTCACCTCGCTGAGGATCAGATAGCGCCCCTGTTCGTTCATGTACTTCACTAGCTCCTCGAGCGCCATCACCGTGGTGGCATCGAGGTGGCGGGCATTGCGCAGCTTGCAGATGACGATCTTGAGATTGGCCTCGTCGGAAACACGCCGCATCTGGTCGCGGAACATTTCCGCGGACCCGAAAAAGAGGTCACCCTCGGCGTGAATGATGGAGACCTCCGGCGAGGCTCGCTCGACCCCCTGCCCGCGCTCGCTCAGCTCACCCTCACCGGAGATGCCGTACTCGACGAGCTCCGGCGCGGCGGCCTTGCGCAGGAACAGAATGATCGAGAGCCCCGCGCCAATGTAAATCGCGGTGTCCAGAGCGAGCACAAGCCCGCTGACGAAGGTCACCCAGAACACGAGCCGGTCCGAGCCCGTGCTAGAAGTTACCACCGTGATCGCCCGCTTGTCGTAAAGCGAGATGCCGATGGTAACGACCAGGGTCGCCAGGACGGTCATTGGGATGAACCGGATGTACTCGCCAACCAGAAAGGCGCCCGCGGCGACAATTACCCCGCTGATCAGACTCGCCGCGGGGGTTCGCCCGCCACTGGACCAGGACAGCTTCGAGCGCGTCAGCGAGCCGCTGGCCGGCATTCCGCCGAGAAACGCGCTGCCGAGGTTGGCCATGCCGATAGCGTACATTTCCTGATCACTGTCCAGCCGCTCTCCGCTGCGCGCGGCGAGATTTTTTCCGATGCTGGTGCCCTCGAGGACGCACAGCAAGGCCACGGCCAGGGCTGCATTTGCGAGCTGCCGGGCGTTTTCGAAGCGGATTTCGGCACCGACGGGCCATTCGGTCGGATTGATCGAGTCCAGCAGCGGCAGGTTCGTCCATTGAAAAAAAGCCAGATCGATGCTGGTGGCACCCCAGGCCGTCAACGCACTGACGATGATCAGCGTGAGCGCCACGTTGGGCCAGCGGCGCGTTGCCGGGAGGATTTTCAGGCCATAGAACACGATGGCCGTCACCGCGGCCACGGTCATCGGCTCCACCTGAGAATGGCCCAGGTTTTGCCCGATCGCGATGACCTTCTCGATAAACGTGCTCGCCCCGGGATCGAGCGTGATTCCGAGCATCTTGGGCGCCTGCCCGGCGATAATCAGCAACGCCGCCGCCGTAATATAGCCGGTGACTACCGTCTGCGAGATGTACTGGATGACGTTCGCCAGCCGCAGAAACGCCCCCGCGACCAGCAGCGCCCCAACCATCAGCAACAACAGCGGCAGAAACGTCGCGCGCAGCTCCGGCTCGGCAATGCCAGCCGCGGCGAAAGCCGAGGCCAGCATCACACTGGTGGCATTGGTTGGGCCCAGGGTGATGAATCGTGAGCCGGCGAACAACCCGCCAAGCAGGGCCGCGACCGCGCCTCCGTAAATGCCGTACTCGATCGGCAGGCCCGCGATCAGCGCATAGGCCATGCCCTGCGGGAAGGCCAGCAGCGCAACGTTGAGACCTGCCACCGCATCACCTTGTAAGGATGCCCGGGAATAGCCCCGCAGGTGCCGCGGGAGCGGGAAAAAGGAGAAGGGGCGTCGCGTGAGAAACTCCCGCAGCCCTGCTATCCGGTCACTTGCCATAGTTCCGATCCGCCCTGATTCACCCTAGCTGAAGGTTGCTGCGTAACCCAAGCGATGGGAGTCCTTGGTCAGCAACCTTTTTCCGCCTCCCCGAACCGGATGGTGACGCGGGCCGATCAAGTATTACGATCGGTCGTGTCGCGCAAAACCCTTGCTGAGCCCGGCACCAGGGCGAGAAACGAAAACTCGCGCAGTCCCCCGACCCTCGTTCGCAGATGCCGCAACCCGCCGCCAGGGGGATCGGTGTCCCGTATTTTACCCGCTGACCATAAGGACCGAAAATGCGCGGGCTCAGAGGCAAACGCTAGGTACCGCAGAGGCGCTGGTAGGCCTCGAGGTATTTTTCCATGGTCTGTTGAACGACCTCAGGGGGCAGTTCCGGACCCGGGGCTTGCT
Source organism: Opitutales bacterium (assembly GCA_050331415.1). Classification (GTDB taxonomy): domain Bacteria; phylum Verrucomicrobiota; class Verrucomicrobiia; order Opitutales; family Cerasicoccaceae; genus DAIQNO01. The sequence goes on from JBHJGW010000200.1 coordinate 19,506, forward strand.
TGTTCCAGGCAAGCCCCGCGAGGTAGTCGCGCACATACTGTTTGTCGAAGGCGGGTTGCGGGCGACCCGGGCCATGGCCATCGCTTGGCCAATAGCGAGACGAGTCCGGCGTGAAAATTTCGTCAACGAGCACCAGGGAGCCGTCGGCACCGTAGCCGAATTCGAATTTGGTGTCCGCGAGGATCAACCCCGCTGCGGAGGCCCGTTGCTGACCGTACTGGAACAGCTCCACGCTGAGGTTCGTGAGCCCGCGGGCTCGCTCTTCACCGGCGAGGGCCGCCGCCTCCTCCGGTGTCAGCGGCTCGTCCTTGCCTCCGACGGCAGCCTTGGTCGTCGGGGTGAAGACGGGTTCCGGCAGAGCCTCGCTTTCCCGCAGCCCCGGCGGCAAGGGACGCCCCCACAATTCGCCCGTCTTCTGATAGGCTGCCCAGCCTGATCCGGCAAGGTAGCCCCGCACCACGCACTCCAGCGGAACGCGCTCGAGCGGACGCACCAGCATCGCCCGGGGAATGAGGTGGGGAAAGCGCTCCAGGACTTCAGCGAGGGCCTCGTCCTGCGGTTCGACAAGGTGGTTGGCAACCACGTCCCGGGTCTGCTCGAACCACCAGCGGCTCATCTGAGTCAGCACGATCCCCTTGCCGGGAACTCCCGTCGGCAGGATCACGTCGAAGGCCGACAGGCGGTCTGTCGCGATCATGAGCAAACCCGCCTCGCATGCGAAGAGCTCGCGCACTTTGCCGGAGTGCACCGGTTGGAATGCGTCTTGCGGCAAGGCTACCGTTGTGAGCGCTTCAGCGGGAATTGCCGCCTTGAGTTCTGCTGACGTCATGCCCTATATTCCCTCCAAGCACCGCCTTCGCGACAAGGCTGAAACCTTCGCGACACCCGATATCCCTATGAATCCGCTAACCCAATTTCGCCCGAAACGCGCCCTTATGGCGCTGAAAGTCGCCCTCGTCGGCGCGCTTGCCGTGGCCTGCACCACGGTTCCGGAAACCGGTCGCTCGACCGTCAACCTCTTCACCGGCGACGCTCTCGACGCGCAGGCATCCGCGCAGTTCCAGCAGATGAAAGAGGAGCTGGCGATCTCCGA
>JBHJGW010000201.1:0-3342 GCA_050331415.1 Opitutales bacterium
CTGCTGCGAGCGGTCTTTTGGCCGCTCAGCAGCGTTTGCTCAGATCGACGTAATCTCCGATTACGCCTCACTTCCCAAGCCTTGCTGAAGCAGCCAAAATCCTCGCTCTCGCGACAGAAGTAGGTTGTTCAAAGTGCCCTATGGACAGACTGCCATTCTCAGCCAGGGAGGGGGAGCGATACGATGCGCTCGACTCCGTCGGCAAAGGCGTCGCGCAGCAGACTGATGGCAGTTACGGGGTCGGTGCTGAGCGCGTTGATGAGGGCCGTGCGCCGGGGCAGCATCGGCTCGACCTCGACGAGTTGGTTCGCGGCGGTCGCCTCTGTCAGCGCGCGGCCAACCTGATAGAGCGTCGCGGCGGCCGCCGGCAGTGCCTGCACTTTGCCGCCAGCGGCCGTGAAGACCTGCGCGCCCGGTTGAATCGGGCCAGCGGCGACCATCAAGAGCGTCGTGGCCGTATTGCCGAGGAGGTCGAGCGCAACGGCGTCACCGGCGTCACCCGTGTCGGTCATCAGTCCGACCGGAGCGGTGTCGACGGCGCAGGGCTCGACTTCGCCGGCGGTTTCGGCGGCCTGCGCGAGCAGGTAGCGGGTGGTGACGGCTGAAGCGAGCGTCCGGGTGACGGTGCCCGCGTGAATGCCTTCGGCCACGTTGGCGAAAACAGGAAGCGAGCGCATCCAATGTGGGTGGGTTTTGAGCATATGCTTAGGTTTGGGTTTTGGGTTCGGGGTTTTCCGTTTTTTGGGAAAGTTTTCTTCGCTCCGAAGTCTTGTAAGAGGTTTGTAACTATGGCTTCTATGCGGAGGCGGAGAGGAACAGCTCTGGCCGTGCGGTTTTAAGCTGTGACCAGGCTTCCGTGAACGAACGACCGGAGGCTTTTGCTTCGCGTTGGGCGAGCGCGGCGAGGTCGTCCGGCGCATCGTATCCAGGGTGCAGGCGCTCGGCCACGGGGCTTGTTTTCAAAACCGGTCGGCGATGGCGCAGCCGTTCGAAGGCCGCCTCGGGTTCAACCTGCAGTTCGGTCGCGAGCGTTTCGCGTTCTCCGGGCAATACGGTGCCGCTGCGCGCCGCGAGTTCGATGGCGGCATCGAGGCGCGCCTTGCGCTCGCGCTGCCAGCGGTGCTCGGCATCCTCGGCGCGGCCCTGCTCGGCGAGGCGGCGGGTTTCCGCGTCGCGTGCCCTGGCCCGGGCCTCGTCGCGTTCGGTTCGCAACGTACGACCGTCTTCGCGCCAGCGCCGAGCATCGGCGGCGAGTTCGCGGCAAGCCGGAAGCAGTTCGAGCGGGGTTTTCCGAAAGCCGAGGGCGTGCAGCAGCGCCGGATCGACGCGCCCCCGGTCCGCTCGAAGCGGGGGGACCGGGAGGTTCGGTGTGTTCGTCAAACCGACGGAAATCAGGCGGACCGGGCGAAAACCGCTGGCCTCCAGTGGCGTCATTTCCCAGCGTGGCGAGAGGAAGCGAACCGCGCCCGCCTCGACCAGCGCGCGGCCCAAGCGACGCCAGCGAACGGCGGCCTCGAGAAACCCCTGCCGGACCCGCAGCGAAACGACGCCGCCCAGGGAGCCCCGGAAGCGGACCGGCGCTTGAATCGTTGCGTCATCCGGATGGCCGAGGAAAATCGGGGCTGCTCGCCAGCGGCGGGCGAGGTCCGCGGCCATTGCCTCAGCCGCTTCCGTATCCACAATTTGAAGACCCAGCCGGTGGGACCATTCGCCAAAGGGGGCGAGTGTCACCCATTCGGCGGGGCTGAAAGCGGCGGTAAAGCGACGTGCGTAGCGGCGAAACGCGCTTGCGTTGGCAGTTGGAGCGAGGGTTGAATGTCGGTTCATGGCGGAAAAGTCGAAGCTGGAAGTGCTGGCGGGCGGTGCGTTTTACTTGTGTTTAGGGGTGATGGCCCTACTGTTTGTTCTGGGGCAGTGGACGGCTGCGCTGGCGTGGATTGCGCCGACGCTGGGTGCCTGGATCCTCAGCCGCTGGAGTCGGCTCGAAGCGAGCGGTGACCCGGAGGCCCAGGGTGAAGAAGCGGCAGATGAGGGCACCGAGGAACGCGGTTGAGGCATCCACGCATCCGCCTTTGTCCGATAGTGTCAGGCGTTTGGGAGAAACTGTTTGACGAAGGTGGCCACCGCTTGGGGCAGGGCTTCGGCAATGATTTCGCGAACGTCCTCGACGTGTTCCTCGCGCAGACCGGCTTCGCGGTGGCGGACGTTTATGCGGGCTTTCGGCACCGTGTCGTGGCCGAACTGATACCGTAGAACCCAGCGGTCGAGCTGAGTCTGCAGCAGGCCGCTGAGGTGCTCGGCGTCGTCACGCTCGATCAGTTTGGCCTCGCGCAGCTGCAGGGTCACCCCGGCGCCGCGCTCGGTGAAGGTGCCCATGCTTGTGCCGCGCCAGAGCGTGACCAGGGCGGTATCCATGCGCTCCACGAGGCCCGGGTAGGGCAGGGCGGAACGGCTGCTGAGGTCGATAGGCTCGATGTCAGTGCCGCGCGACATGAGCGCGTGGAACTCGGCTCCAAAATCGCGCACCGCCTCGAGGGCGGCCTCCCATTCCGCGGAGCCGGGCAGGGCATCGGTCACGCCCCGTACGCCGGGCATACCGTTGCGCTCGCAATACACCAGCCAGTCGCGCAGCGGCAGGTGCTTGTAGAGATAGGCGATCGAGGAGGCCTCCATCAGACCTTCGCCGGTGGACAGCAGCCAGCCCCCGGGCTCGAGCTCGACCCCGTCGCGCGCGCCCTCGGTGGCCAGGAAACGCAGGCGCCCGGTACGGTTCTCAAAGAACCACAAAGGCACGAAGGCCAGCCGCGCGGTCAGGTGGCCGTCGGCCTGGGGCTGCCAGATGACCTCGTGCACAGCGTAGCGCTTGCCGACCGCATCCATCATTTGGCGCGTCAACAGGGAGAAGCCGCCGATTTCGTTGCCGTCGACCGCGTGAGCCGCGGTCAGGTGGCGGTAGAAGTAGTCGAGCGCGTCAGCGTGCGCCTTTGCCTCATCGGAGTTGTCGAGCTGCTCGATTTCCCAGCCAAAGCGGCCCGGGGCCTTTTTGCGTTTGCTGGCAACGGCCTTGAGCACGTCGTCGCGCTGCTCGATGGCCTCCCAGGCCAGGGCCGTTGCGCGGAGTTCCCCGGCGTGAAAACCTTCCAGGAGTCGGCCCAGGGTCTCCGGGGTCAGGGTGCGGACGGGGTTGAAGCGCGCGCGGGCGGAGGCGGTCAGCGTACGGGCGGGAAGTCGGGTGGCGGTCTTCATAGAATGGGGGGCGGTGAGAATTTTTTTGGGAAAAGGGCGTGGCGGCCAGTGGCAGGGCACCGCGTTTGCGAGTGTTGCGGTTCAGCAGCTCAGGTG
>JBHJGW010000202.1:0-11870 GCA_050331415.1 Opitutales bacterium
GGTGCAGGCGGGGGCGAACTCGGCAGCGGGCCGCGCATGAGAACAAAGGCGTCAGGAGCGGAATAGACGGCGGACGGACGGGCGGTTCAGCGTGTACAGCGCCCAGCCCGAGGCACCGATGGCTGTTACAGTCGTCAGCCAGAACAAAAAGCCCTCAAACCCCGGCGGAACGCCGTCTTGCTGGACGATCATCGTCCGGAAGAGCAAGCTCGAAAGGTAAAAGATGAACACGCCGAGGGCGCTGTAAAAGGCCAGGGACCTCGACAAGGGGTGGCGGTTGAGCAAGCCAAGGCCGATAAAGACGAAAATGACCAGAAAGTTAATCGACGGAACGGAAGCCCGGAGGAAGGAGTTGATGCTTTCCACGCAAGCGATTCCCCCAAGCACGACCAGGGTTTGCGCGAGGATGGTAAGGCCGGTAGGATAGTTCTTTTTAACCTCGCTGCCGGCTTTCTTGGCTGGCTTCTGGCGACTGGTGTCGGTTTCAACGGGAGCGGTGGGTTTCGTTTCAGCCATGAGGGTGTTGGGTTGAAGGTGAAACCAAGATGGTTGGCGTCACAGAGCTTACCACGAAAAGACCTGCAGCAAAACCGAACCCGAAAAAAACCTCAGCGCCAAGGGCAAGGCAGCCGCCTGCGGTGCTCTGGCCGTTCGAAGCAGCCCTAAAACAAGGGCTCCGCGGTAGGCGGCAGGTCGGATGGGGCGTGCGGTCTGGTTGTTTTGGGCGGGCGTTTCGCCGGGGCAGCTTCGGGCTCGGAGCGCGGATAGGGCGGCGAAACAGCGCCGCCGGAAATGATGAGCTTCATGCCCTCGCCGATACTCATCTCCAGCTCCGTGATTTCGTCACGCGGCAGGATGAGCAGAAAGCCGCTCGTCGGGTTGGGGGTGGTGGGCACGAACACGTTGGCGACCTCCTTGCCGGTCTTGGCCTGGGTTTCGCCCTTCGATTCGCTCGTCAGGAAGCCGATCGCGAAGCAGCCCGTCCGCGGGTACTCGATCATCACGACTTTTTGAAAGATGGCCTTCTGCTGCTCGCTGAACGTGTCGACGATTTGCTTGACCGTGGTGTAGACGGTGTTGACCAGTGGCACCGCGCTGATGAGCTTTTCACCGATGCCGAAGAGCCACTTGCCCAAAGCGTAGCGCGAAAAGAAACCCAGGGCGGTGATGGCGACGAAGACGACCACCGTGGCGCCAATGTTGATGACGATGCGCAAGGGATTGGGTTGTCCGCTGCTCTCCAATTGCCCGTAAATTTGCTCGATGATGAAATCCGCGGTCGGCTCACCGATTCGCGTCACGAGAAAGTAGATCAGAAAAATGGTGACGGCGATCGGCGTCAGCAGGGCGATGCCCGCAATGAAGGCATTCCGCAGGTCGCGAAGCGCGTTTTGCTTGTCGAAGAGTTTCATTCGAATTGAAAAGCACGTCGGGCGGATTGGCTCATTGCCGCCCAAATTGGAAGGGTGGCAGGGTCCCCGCCGCTTTCAAGGCCCAAAGCAAAGCCCGTTCCCCCTCGCGCATGGCGCCGCGATCCATTTCGGACTGGTCATCGAGCCCCGCAAGGTGCAGCCACCCGTGTACCAGGTACAGGGCCAGTTCATCCGCCGGGGTTTGGCCGTAGCGGGCGGCGACTTTGAGCGCCTGCTCCGCGTTGATGATGATCTCGCCAGCGAAGTCATCCTCAGGGTCACCGGGGAAGGTAATCACATCCGTCGGGGAGGGATCACCGAAAAAGCGCTGGTGTAACTCGCAGTGGGGCGCTTCGTCCATCAGGACGATCGAAAGCTCACCGGCAGCCACCGGAAAATCCGTCTGCGCGTCCAGGGTTGCCAAGGCAAGCGCCAGGTCCGCCTCGGCAATCTCGCAGCAGGTGCATGCCTCACGATTCAGCTGCACGGACCGCATCGGGATTCGTCAGGGGCATGGGCGCCTTCGTCTCGGCGCGGTGGCGGGTAGCGGCGGGTTCTTTACCAGGGTAGGCCACGCGGCTGTGCAGCATATTGCCCAGCGTCCCGCAGAAGCTGTCGCGTACAATGCGGATGTCGCGCAGGGTCAGCGGGGCGTCGTCGAGCTGCCGGTCGGTGACCTTCTCGGCAATAATCGCGTCGACCAGCTCCTCGATCGCCTGCGGATTGACTTTCTTCATCGCTCGAGAGGCCGCCTCGATGGCGTCGGCGAGCAGGATGATGGCGCTTTCGGTGAACCGGGGGCGAGGCCCGTCATAACGGAAGGCGCCCTCGTCGATGGCGGGGAGCGCGTCGTCGTCCGCGGCTGTTTCGCTAGTTCGCTGAGCGGCTTTCTGGCGCTGGGCGGCGCGGTGGTAGAAGAAGCGAATCAGGGAGGTGCCGTGGTGCTGCTCGATCACATCGATCACGACTTTGGGCAAGCGGGCTTCCTTGGCCAGCTTAACGCCTTCCTTGACGTGGTTCTTGATCACCAGCGCGGACATGCTCGGGCTCAACTCGTCATGAGGGTTTTCGCCCTGATGCTGGTTCTCGACGAAATACTCCGGCTTGAGCATTTTGCCGATGTCGTGGAAAAGGCAGGTAACGCGGCACACCGTGCTGTTGGCCCCGATCTCGAGGGCCGCGCGCTCGGCCAGATTCGCAACCATCATGCTGTGGTGGTAAGTGCCCGGCGCCCGTAACTGGAGCTTTCGCAGCAGCGGGTGGTTGAAGTCTGTCAGCTCCAGCAGTGAGATGTCGCTCGGCGACTTGAAGAGGCTTTCGAATAGGGGCAGGAGCACGATGGTGAGCAGGCCCGACAGAACGCCGGAAGCGAGCCCGGCGATCGCCTGTTGGCCAGCGACAGTCGCGCCGACATCCGTCATCAGGCCATGAAGGCCAGCGGCAACCGCCATGGCGCCTCCCGTGAACAAACCCGCGCGCACGACCTGGCCGCGCAGCCGAGCCCCTCGGCAGAGGTAGATCGCGGTAAAGCTGCCGAGCATTGCGATGAGCACCAGTGTCAGCGAATTGCCACGCATGATGCCGAAAATGATCGCAATGATGATCGCCCCGAGGACCGCGGAGCTGCGTCCTGCCAGCAGCGCAAGCAGCATTGCCCCGAGTGACACGGGAGCCGCGTAGGGTAGGGTGGCGACCACGATCGGATCGCTGTGGAAAACCTGTAACTCACCGATCATCTGCGTGATGCGCAAAACGGCTACGCTTACGAGGACCACGAGGCAGGCCATCAGGAGTTGTCGGCCCGTGCACCGCTGCGCAAAGGCGACCTGCCAGGCCAGACCCGCGCCGCACATCAGGAAAACGGTCAGGAGCATCCGCCGCACGAGGGTGAGGTTCCAGCCACCGGGGCGTTCTTCGAGCTGCAGCAGGGCCCCGCGATAGGCTTCGAGCGCCTCAATATCCATCGGCGAAATCTCTTCTCCGGCCTCGATGACAACGTCTCCCTCCTCGAAGCGCTGCTTGATCGGCTCGACGCTCTCGGCGGCGCGGCGAAGGTTCTCAGCGTGGCGCTCGGCGTCGAACACCATGTTGGGTGTAACGCCCCGTCGTACGATGCGGTAGAGGGCCCGGGAGACGTTCAGGTCCCCGCCGAGGCCGGTAACCGCCGCCTGAAGGGTCATCTCCGCGTCCCGCTCAGGGAGACCGTCACGGGGCTCGAGAAACGGCTGCGACGGTTCTGGCTGGAAGACGCCGTCGCGCAGGATGTCTTTCAAGTCCAGCAGGGCCTCCTCGAAAAGCGCCTTCCGCTCATCGGGCTCGATTTGGCGGACCAGCGTCAGGATGTCCTCCCAGTTGGCCTCGACGCCCGGGCGTTGCTGATTGTACTCGCGGACGATCCTCGGCCATTCCTCCGGCTCCGCGGCGTCGAGGCGCGGCTGCAATTCCTCGTTGAGGCTTAAGACCAGTTGTTCGATTTCCGCCTCGAAGGCCTGGAAACTGTCCATCTCGACCCGGTAAACCGCGTTTACCTGCTGTTCGCGGCGCTGCTGGGCGCGATCGGTCAGGATTTCACTGGTGTAGGTAAACGGGATCTGGGCGGTGACCCGCACCCGCGAAACCTGCCCGGCAAGCACTTGTGGCCCGGCAGGGCTCTGCCCGGCGAAGGCGATCAAGGTGATAGCCACGATCATGACCGCCAGCAGGGCGACGGCGCCAAGCTGTTGTGACGGGGACAGCTCTCGCCCACGGCGCGTCTCGCGCCGGCGGCGCTTTTGGGCCTCCGCCAGCAGTTGCTTCTTGGATTTTTTGTGCGGAAGGATCCCCATGCTCTCGGCGGGTATCGGCCAACGTGGGCACCGGCAGTGGTTGAACGACGCTTAGGCGCCCGATTCAGACGAGCCGGTTCTGAAAGTTTTCGTAAGCCTGAATGATCCGGGTAACCAACGGGTGGCGGACGACGTCGGAAGTCTCGAAGTAGAACAGCTTAATGCCCTCCACGGGCGCGAGCACATCGGTAGCCTGCTTCAGGCCCGAGTGCTGTTTACGGGGTAAATCGATCTGCGTGATGTCTCCGGTAACCACCATCCGACTGTTTTCGCCGAGGCGCGTCAAGAACATCATCATTTGCTCCGGCGTCGTGTTTTGAGCTTCGTCGAGAATGATGAAGGCCTCCGAGAGCGTCCGCCCGCGCATGTAGGCCAGCGGGGCGATTTCAATCAGTCCCTTTTCCATCATGCGGCCGACCTCATCTTTGCCGATCATGTCGTTCATGCCGTCGTAGATGGGGCGCAGGTAAGGCTCGAGCTTCTCCTGCAGGTCCCCGGGCAAAAAGCCGAGGGCCTCGCCCGCTTCGACCGCGGGACGGGTGATGATGACCTTGCGCACCTGCCGTTCCTGCAGCGCGTGCAGCGCGGCTGCGACCGCGAGATAGGTTTTGCCGGTACCGGCGGGCCCAACGCCGAAAACGACATCGTAGGTCTGAATGCACTGCAGGTAGCGCTTCTGGTTAACGGTCTTTGGGACGATGCTCATGCGCCGGAACGGCAAAACGACAGGGTTCTCGAAGACCGAACGGTACTCCTGCCCCTCTCCGGCGATAACGGCGTCGATCAGCTTCAGGTAGTCATTACGCTTGATCTCGATGCCCTGCGCGCGGGCGGTGTCCAGGAGCTTGAAGAACTCAGAGGCATACGCCACGGCATCTTCGTTGCCCTGGATTTCCAGCCAATTGTCGCGGCTGGTGAGGCGGGTGTCGAAGGCCTCCTCGGCCCGGTGCAAAAGCGCATCCTGGCCGCAGTAGAGCAAGTTGAGGTGCCGGGGTGTGGGGAACGTCAGCGTTTCAGTAGCCATGCAGGGGAAAGTCGTTTAGTCCGTAGTCACCTCGTCTCCAGTCACGCGATGATGGGCATTCCGGACCTCCAGAAGCGGCAGGAAGAATCGACGCGGGGTGTCATTCGGATCAAAAGGGCGAGCATTGAGGGACTCCGGACAAAAAGACGAGGGACGAGGGACCAGTCACGTAAAGCTCTTCAGACGCTCCCACATGGCTTCGAGGCTTTGCGGGAGGACGCGGGTCTGGCCGAGCACGGGCATGAAGTTCGTGTCGCCGTTCCATCGAGGAACAATGTGGCCGTGCAGATGCCGGGGGATGCCGGCGCCAGCGGCGCTGCCGAAGTTAAAGCCGACATTGAAACCGTCCGGGCGAATCGCCTGCGAGAGCACCCGTTGCCCGATAACGAGCGCCTCCATCAGCTCTGCCCGCTCGTGCGCTTCGAGGCCTTCGAGCTCCGCAACCTCGCGGTAGGGTACCGCCAGAAGATGACCGGCGTTGTACGGGAACTTGTTGAGTACCAGATAGGTATGCTCACCGCGCCAGATAATCAACGCTTCCTCGTCGCTCAGGCCGGGCAATTGTCGGAAGACGCCCTTGGAGACGTCCGCTGGCCGCGGTGCCTCGATGTACTCCATGCGCCAGTAAGCGTGCAGGTGATCCATCAGTTCCTCAGAAGGGGGTCGTTCTCGCGATCATTCTTCAGACGTTAGGACACCCACCCGGGTTTGGAAAGCGCGAAAATGAAGCGGCTGCGAGGAAGCGCACTCGGGGTGCGTCAGCAGCAAGCCGAAGGAGACGCCGCCCCTCGACCTGGCGAGTGCCTTCGTGCCTTCGCTTTTTGCGGCGGGCGGCGATCTTCCTTGATTTCGGGGCTCGCCCGGGCGACAATCCTGCCATGCGGTTCATGATTAAAGAGAAGTTCTGGTCCTTCGGGAACGATTTCCACGTCCTCGACGAGGAGGGCCAGCCGGTATTCTTTGTCGACGGCCAGGCATTTTCGTGGGGCGACAAGCTCTCGTTCCAGGATCTGCAAGGCAATGAGCTGGCGTTCATCAGCCAGAAGCTACTCTCGTTCAAGCCGAAGTACGAGATCTACCGCGGCGGTCAGTTTTTCGCCGAGGTGGTCAAGGAGTTCAGCTGGTTCAACCAGGAATTCACGCTCGATGTCCCTGGTCCCAATGACTACACCATCAAGGGTCACTTCTGGAAGCACGACTACGACTTCCTGCGCGGTGGGAGGCCGGTCGCCAGGGTGGAAAAAGCCTTCTGGAGCTTCAATGACTGCTATGGCATCGACATTGCCGACGACGAGGATGCGGTCGCCATCCTCTGTGCCTGCATCGTCATCGACCAAGTCCTCCACGACGAGGATCGTCACTGAGCCGGTTTGGGAGCTGACGGCCCGCCAAATCTGCCGGGAGTGCGTGATGCCCGGCCCGGTGGCGTTCGTTTTTACGGGCGCTCGGGTTGGTAACCCTTTTGAGAGCAATCCGAGCCTTACTGACCCCGGAATGGCGTCTCGCACGGTGCCTACCTCTCCGGCGGCAACGACGTTCGCGTTCCCGATTTCGATGGGTTGCCCGGGGAAGTTCCTTTCCGCTGAATAGGCTTGGCGAAAATATCTCGCTGGGCCAACCTCCGTGCCGTGGATGTCATCCGGATCGAAGGAGGGCGTTCGCTGATTGGAGAGGTACCGGTCAGCGGCGCGAAAAATGCCTGTTTGCCGATTTTTGCGGCGTGTTTGCTCACCGACGAGCCCTGCGTGATCGAGAACGTGCCGGACCTTTCGGACGTTCGGTTCATGGGGCAGATAATCGAGAAGCTGGGTGCGACCGTTGAACGCATTGATGCCAACACCTGGCGCATCGAGGCAAAAGAAGTCGCCTACCGCGCCCCGTATGACCTCGTCCGCAAAATGCGCGCGAGCGTCTGTTTGCTGGGGCCGCTGGTGGGTCGGCTGAAGCGTGCGGAGGTCTCGCTGCCCGGGGGCTGCGTCATTGGCCCGCGACCGATCGATCTGCACCTCAAGGGCCTCAAAAAGCTCGGCTGCTGGGTCGAGACCGTCAGTGGCTACGTTCACGTCGATGCCCGCCGCGCCTCCGGTCAGCAGGTTTTTCTCGGCGGGCGGCACGGCTCGACCGTTACCGGCACCGCCAACATCCTCATGGCCGCGGTGCTGACGCCGGGCACGACGCGGATCGAAAGCGCCGCCTGCGAGCCCGAAGTCGTCGACCTGTGCGAGCTGCTCGTCAAAATGGGCGCGAAAATCGAGGGCATTGGCTCGCATGCGCTGACCATCGAGGGCGTCGATCGCCTCAACGGGGCAACCCACCGTGTCCTCAGCGACCGCATCGAAGCGGGCACTTACATCATCGCCGGGGCCATGCTCAAGAGCGACATTACCGTGGCCCACGCACCAGTGAAGCACCTTTCCGCGCTGCTCGATAAGCTCGAGGAAGCCGGGCTCAATTTCGATATCGAAGGCGCCGACACCGTCCGAGTGCGCGGCGAACCAGGCAGCCTGCGTCCCGTGGACGTCATCACCATGCCGCACCCCGGCTACCCGACGGACCTGCAGGCACAAATGTGCGCGCTTATGGCGGTTACGCCCGGGCTGTCGATCATCACCGAGCGCGTCTACCCCAACCGTTTCATGCACGTGCCGGAGTTGCAGCGCATGGGCGCGGAAATTGCCATCGAGGGTGCCAGTGCGGTCGTCAAAGGCCGTACGAGCACCCTCTCGGGTGCGCCGGTCATGGCGAGTGACCTTCGCGCTTCCGCCGCCTTGATTCTCGCGGGCCTCGCCGCGGAAGGCGAAACGTGGGTGCAGCGCGTCTACCACCTCGACCGCGGTTACGACCGCTTCGACCAGAAGCTTGCCGGCCTCAACGCCAACATTCAGCGCCTCAGCGACGCCGAAATGCCCAAAGACCTCGCCGTGGAGGCTTGATGCGGGAGGCTTGAGTGGACCCCATCGAGCCAGATCCTGAGACGGAGGACGACTTCGAGCCTGAGGCGTCCATCGAGCGACGCATCGAAGTGCTGACGATTCCTCCGAACGTCCAGGGTGAGCGCGCAGATAAGATCCTCGCGCGCATGTTGGCGGATGTCTCCCGGGAAAAGCTGGCGGCATCATTCGAGGCGGGCGAAGTCCTGCGCGGTGGCATGCCGCTTAAGAAGCGTTCGCCGGTGAGCGCCGGGGAGGTGGTCGACGTTGTCTTGCCGGAGCCTGTCGAGGTCGCCGTCGAGCCCGTCGAAATGCCGTTGGAATTGCTCTACGAGGACGAGCATCTGGTGGCGGTCAACAAACCCGCCGGGCTCGTGGTTCATCCCGGAAACGGTGTCACGGGCCCCACGCTCGTGCATGGTTTGCTGCACCGGCTTGGCGGGACGCTGGCGTCGGCTGGCGGGGAACTGCGCCCGGGGATCGTCCACCGGCTCGACCGCGACACCACCGGCGTCATCCTGGCCGCAAAGACCGACCTCGCATTTCACGCGCTCCAGAAGCTGTTCGCGGAGCGTGTCGTGAAAAAACACTACCTTGCGCTGGTGCGCGGGGCTCCGGACCGGGAGGCCGGGGAAGTCCGCGAGCCCATCGGCCGTCACCCTACGCATCGAACCCGAATGACCGTACGCCCCGACGGTCGGGAGAGCCACACCGGCTGGAACGTGGAGGAACGTTTCGCTGGCGGCAAATTCGCGCTGATCCGCTGCGCGCTGCACACCGGCCGCACACATCAGATCCGCGTGCACCTGAGCCATCTCGGGCACCCGATTCTCGGCGACCCTACCTACGGCTATCGCCCAAAAAAGGGCGACCCAATGGCATTCGAGCAAGTCCTCTTGCACAGCGCCGACACCGAATTGCTCCACCCGATAACCCACAAAACCCTACAGCTGCACGCGCCTCCGCCAGCGGCATTTTGCGAAGCCTTGGCCGCGCTCAGGTCGTGGTGTTCGTGACTGCTGCGCGCGCAAGGGATTTCGAGCAGCGTATCACCGAGCTGAGCTAAACAGCCTCGCGGCACCCTTTGCCCGGGCGAAAGGGTTAGGGTCAAGGGCTCCGGGGCGCTCGTCCGTGGCTTCGAGTGTTGGCTTGAACTCCGGGTGCGCTACCGCTCATTTTCAGTGTCATGGCGTTCATCCACGACGACTTCCTGCTGCAGACAGATACAGCGCGCCGCCTCTACCATGAGGTGGCAAAGGACCAGCCGATCATCGACTACCACTGCCATCTGCCGCCGGAGGATGTTGCCAATGACCGGCGATTCGGCAACCTCAGCGAAGTATGGCTCGGCGGAGATCACTACAAATGGCGGGCCATGCGCACCAACGGCGTCGACGAAAGCCTCTGCACCGGCAACGCCTCTCCCTGGGCCAAGCACCAGGCCTGGTGCGAAACGGTACCTGCCTGTCTGCGCAACCCGCTTTATCACTGGAGTCACCTGGAGTTGAAGCGCTACTTCGACCTCGATGTCCTCATTTCAGGTGACACTGCGAGCCAGATTTGGGAAGCGGCCAATGCGCGCCTCGCCGAGTCCGGTTTCTCCGCCCGCACCATCCTGAAACAGTTCGATGTTCGTGTGGTCTGTACCACGGACGACCCTACTGACGACCTCAGCTATCATCAGGCTATCGCCAATGAACCCGGGCTCAAAACCCGCGTTTACCCGACCTTCCGCCCGGACAAGGCGCTCAAGATCGACGACCTTGCGCACTTCAATGGGTACTGCGAGAAGCTCGAGGCGGTGTCTGGAGTCGAAGTCAGCAACTATGCGGGCTTCAAGAAGGCGCTTAAGCAGCGGCACGATTTCTTCCACAGCCTCGGAGGCCGACTTTCCGACCACGGTTTGGAGACTTGCTACGCGGACTTCTGCAGCGAGGCCAAGGCCACGGGAATTTTCGCCAAAGCGCGCGGCGGCCAGCAAGTCACTCCGGAGGAACAGCGGCAATTTGCCACGGCCGTCATGGTTTATTCGGGACAGCTGGACGCCGAGAAAGGCTGGACGAAACAGCTGCACCTCGGGGCGATGCGCAACAACAATACCCGCCTCTTCAATGCGCTCGGCCCAGATACGGGCTTCGACAGCATCGGCGACTTCCCGCAAGGCGTGGCGCTTAGTCGCTACCTCGACCGCCTCGACCAGGACGATACCCTGCCCAAAATCGTGCTCTACAACCTCAACCCTGCCGACAATTACCTCTTCGGCACCATGGTCGGCAATTTCCAGGACGGCTCGATCGCCGGCAAGGTACAGTTCGGCAGCGGGTGGTGGTTCCTCGACCAAAAGGAAGCAATGGAGTGGCAGATGAATGCGCTTAGCAACCTCGGCCTACTGAGCCGCTTCGTTGGCATGCTCACCGACTCTCGAAGCTTTCTCAGCTATCCCCGCCACGAGTATTTCCGCCGCGTACTATGCAATCTCATCGGCGGCGACGTCGAGTCCGGCGTGATCCCGAATGAGTGGGACCTTTACGCGCCGATGGTCGCCAAGATCTGCTACGGCAACGCCCGCGATTTCTTCGGCTTCGAGCTCGCGGAGTAGATCGGCAGGCCTGTGCAACCGCTGTAGTTTCCCCAAGCGAGGTTTCACTAGTCGGGAGCGAACGGAGTTCTGGCCTGCCGGAACTGACGTTTCGCAAGCGGCTCAGGCGCAACGTTTTCCGGGCGGAAGCCGATCCAACGACCGGTACACCAGTCGACTAGCCATTCCGTCAAACGGGTATTAGGTGTGTTTCGTCTTGAACCTGAGACAAATAACGCCCATTTCTGCGAAATCCAGTCTTGCATTAAGGGAACTAATGCGGCAGCTTCCAGGACTGTTCTCGTTCCTGTTGCGATGACCGTGCTTTTGTTGACCATTTTCATCAGTGTGCTGCTGGCGCTGGGCTTTGGAGCGTTCTTTTGGAGCGACCAGCAAAGCCGTCGTGAGGGAGGGCTGGAGCGCGATGCGCTGCTGCCCTTACGGGATGATGATCAACCGCCGCCGCGTCTTTAACGCAGCTGCCGCGCCCCCAGAGCCGTTTCGCCTTTGGAGGTCGATCATCGCATTTTTTCGCTAATCTGGTTTTTGCCCAAGACTCGTCTCATGTCCACCGCCGCCAAGCCTTCCGCTGACGCCTCCGCCAACCTGACTGTCGAATACGACGACAAGATTACGCGGTACTTCCTGATCGCTTCCATCGTATTCGCCCTCGTGGGCATGGCCGCGGGCGTGCTCGCCGCCAGTCAGCTCAACTTCTGGCAGATGAATGGCAAGTTCCTGGAGTACATCACTTTCGGGCTCTTCAAGAGCGAGGGCGTGCAGTACCTGACCTTCGGCCGTCTGCGCCCGCTGCACACCAACGCTGCGATCTTCGCCTTTGTGGGCAATATGTTGTTCGCCGGCATCTATTACTCCACGCAGCGGCTGTGCAAAACGCGGATGGCGAGTGACCGTCTCAGCTGGATTCACTTTTGGGGTTGGCAGGCGATCATCGTGGGCGCGGCGATCACCCTGCCGCTGGGCTTTACCCAGGGCAAGGAGTACGCCGAGTTGATCTGGCCGATCGACCTCGCCGTGACGGGCATCTGGCTGGTTTTCGCGGCCAACTTCTTCTGGACGCTCATGATCCGCCGCGAGAAG
>JBHJGW010000203.1:0-2985 GCA_050331415.1 Opitutales bacterium
TACAGATTCATCATCAGGCAGCCTGCCCAACGTGTGTGCTCAAAAATGGATAGGCCGGTCGCTCAGGCCTCGACGGGTTTGGGGCGCAGCAGCGGACGGTAAGCGGGCAGGTACAGGAACATCAGCACGAGGTTGAGCAGGAAGATGATCAAGCCCGGCAGGATGCCGCCTGGCGCCAGAAACAGATGAAAGGCGATGATGTTGAGCGAAACCGGCATGAAGATCACCAGCGCCAGCGGGACAAAGAAGCCGGACAGCAGCAGGATGCCGACAACGGTCTCCGTCAGCCCGACGAACTGCATCAGGTAGCCCGACTGCGACATCGCGCCCATCAGCGACTGAGCCTGCTCCGGCAGCTCGGGTGCTGGCATGTAGCCAAAGAATTTGTTCAGCCCAAAGACGAGCAGGGCCAGACCAAGCATAATGCGGAGGATCGGTTTTGCTTTGTTCATAAGATGACAATCGAGGTTGAAGTTAGGCTGCCGGAGTCGCATTTCGCATTCCGGCTGCCGCAGGTTCTGCAATCATCTCTACCCTGCGGTTAATCCATCTTCAAAGCGCCGATTGCACGGCATCCTTGCCATGCATTATCCGAGCCGCAGCCAGTTGAAAACCTGCACAGTGCATGGCGACCGCTTCAGAACCGTTCCCATTTCAGGAGAACCTGCCAACGCCTTTGACCCCGCCGCAGCCTCAGCGCATCGTGGGTGCATGAAGTGGTCATTACGATTGGGCAGCGTCGCCGGCATCGGCGTGTTTCTGCATTGGCCGTTCTCCCTGCTGATTATCTGGGTGCTCGTGGCGAGTATTAAGCAAGGGCAGGCTTGGCTGGAGGCCGTGCGAGCGGTCGGCTTCGTGCTGGCGATCTTTGGGTGCGTGGTGCTTCACGAGCTGGGGCACGCGCTGACGGCCCGCCGCTACGGCATCGACACGCAGGACATCGTGCTACTGCCGATTGGCGGCGTGGCGCGACTGGAGCGTATGCCGCAGAAGCCGATGCAGGAATTTTGGGTGGCCATCGCGGGGCCAGCCGTCAACGCGGTCATCGCACTCGCGCTGCTGGGCATCCTGGCGCTCGCGGGTTCTTCGCAGTTGATTTTTGACGTCGCCTTCGTCGAGGGCAACCTGCTGGCGCGGCTGCTGTGGGTCAACGTGTTCATCGGCGTCTTTAACCTGCTGCCCGCGTTTCCAATGGACGGCGGGCGCATCCTGAGAGCGCTGCTGTCCACGAAGATGCGTCGGCAAAAGGCCACCAACGCCGCCGCCAGCCTCGGGCAAGTGCTCGCGGTGGGGCTGGGCTTCCTCGGCTTTCTCGGAAACCCGATCCTGATCTTCATCGCGATCTTTATCTACCTCGGCGCGGAGGCGGAGGCTAAGCACACCGAGTTTACCACCGCGCTCGAAGGCCTTTCGGTGAAGGATGGTATGCAGACCCGCTTCCGCACGCTACAGCTCCACGATACGCTCGCCGAGGCCGTCGACCAACTGCTTGCCGGTTCGCAGGTAGACTTTCCGGTGCTCGATGACGGCAGAATCGTCGGCATGCTCAGCCGGCAGGATCTCATCCGCAACCTGGCGGAGAGAGGTAAGACCGCTGAAGTGTCCGCCGCAATGACCGGCGACGGCAAAACGGTCGATGTCGGCGCAAACCTCGTCGCGACCATGGACGAAATGCACCACGGCAAGCGCAGCAGCCTGCCCGTCGTCCGCAACGGAGAACTCGTCGGCCTACTGACCAGCGAGAACGTCAGTGAACTGGTGATGGTCCGCAACGCCCAAAAGCGCGAGCCAACGCGCACCGCGCAACACCCGAACGGCGTCAGCGGCGCGGCGCTACCCGCAGAGCCACGCTAGCGACCGCCCAACGTCTCTGCGGCTTGCGCGGCCATCGTCCGCTCCTCATCGGCGGGGACGACGCGGACCTCGACCGCGGCAGCCGCCGGACTGATGACCTCGGCACCCGTCTCGTTAGCGGCCCCGTCGATGTTGATGCCGAGGAAGCCGAGCCCGGCGCAGATCTCGGCCCGCACGGGCGCGGCGTTCTCGCCGATGCCGCCGGTGAAGACGAGTTGGTCGACGCCGCCGAGCACCGTTGCCAGAGCGCCAAGGTGCTTGCGCGCCCGGTAACAGAAAAGGGATACGGCGAGGTCGGCGACGGGATCACTGGCGCGGCGCTCCAGGAGAGCCTGCATATCCTTGGTGCCATCGGTCATGCCCGCGAAGCCGGACTGGCGCTCGACGAGAGTCTCCACCGCGTCGACGCTGTATCCGCATTCCCGTTGCAGGTAGATGAGTACGCCGGGGTCGAGGTCGCCGGAGCGGGTGCTCATCAGCAGCCCGGCGGTCGGCGAAAAGCTCATCGTCATATCGACGGGCTGGCCGTCGCGCACCGCAGTCATACTCGCCCCACTGCCCAGGTGGGCAAAGATGGCGCGGGGCCGCAGCTCCTCGCCGAGGCTTGCGCGGAGGCCCTCGTAGGAGATGCCGTGGAAGCCGTAGCGGATCAGCCCCCGCTCCGCAAAGGTTGGTGCAAATGGAAGCCGCTTCGCGAGGTCCGGCATCGCGTGGAAGAACGCGGTGTCGAAGCACAAGACTTGCGGCAACTGCGGATGCCGCCGCCGCGCGGCCTTGAGCCCGGCCAGCGCGCCCGGCTGGTGGAGCGGGGCCAGCGGTGTCAGCACTTCGACCCTTCGCTGCACGTCGTCATCGACCACCACCGGCCCGCTAAAGTCTAGCCCACCGTGCACGACGCGATGGGCAATCGCCTCGGGCTCGGGAAGGTTTGGCTGGCCTGCAAGGGCGGAAAAAACGGCGTCGAGCGCCGATTCCTGATCGGCGAAGTCGCCGCCGTGTTCCTCCAATGACTCGCCGTCACCGTTCTTTAACGACAAATTTGCTTCGTCCGAAGCGAGGCCGCTTACCTTTGCCCCGGCGCGTAGGTGGAGCGCATCGTTCGACCGCTCGAAAAGCGCTGCCTTCAGCGAC
>JBHJGW010000204.1:0-18226 GCA_050331415.1 Opitutales bacterium
GGGCGGTGGGAGGTGTTTCATGAGCACGCCTCGTTTCCCGTCGACTGCCGCGAAGAGAGGATCACCTACCTTTACGATTAGGCGCAGCGCCAGGGCCGGTCGCTGGCGACCGGCTCAGGAAAGCCGACTGCAGTGGGATCCGGCGCTTTGCCCGCAATTTTTGTAAAACCGGGGTAAAGTGCCCAGGGCTTGTGTTTTGAGCTGGTAGAACCTTTTCTCATGCCTTAAAAGTGAATCTGAAAATCATGGAAGGGCGTTATCATTTGTCCCCTGTTTCAAAGCTTTTCCGTTTCCATGGGACAGCCTTCCTATTAGCTTTCGCGTTGCAGGCATGAAAATCCTTTACATCGACGATAACGAGGATGTTCGCATGAACGCCGGGAGCAAGCTGTCGAGCTTGGGGCACCGGGTGTTCACGGCCGCCACGTTCCAGGAGGCGGCGGAGGTCCTCCGTGGCGAGGAGGTGCCGGTGCAACTGGTGATTGCCGACCACCGGATGGCTGGCGACGGTTTTGCCTTTATCCTCGGGCTACAACATGCCTTTCCCGATGTAAAAGTCTGCGTCCTCTCTCAGGAGATTTCGCGCTCCGACGTCAATCAGCTCAACGAAGCGGGCATCCTCTATTTCCGTAAGCCGGTGTTGCTGGAAACCGTGGTCAAGCAGATCCGCATTCCGCCGCCCGTGAAGAAACCGGCGCCGGCGGAGCCGAAGCGCGAGGAGGGCCTTCTGGCGCAGGCGGAGAAAAAACCGAAGCGAGGCTTTACCCAGCTCTTTTTCGGAAAAAGCTGAGCGTCAGGGCAAGGGGCAGGTTGCTCAGCTCGCAACCAGTTGCGAAGCCGCGGGAGCCGCTTCTGGTGCCAACGCGGACGCGGGCCCGCTGATGGAATCCCGAAAGATCGTGCAGAAGTTCTGAATACGAGCCTGATTGAGCGAGTAAAAGATCATGGGCCCGCTTTCCCGGGCCAGCAACAGCCCACCGGAAAGGAGCGCCTTCAGGTGTTGGGACACGGTGGGTTGTGCCAGTGGCAGGGCCTCGACGATCTGGCCGCAGCTGGCCTCACGGTTTTCACGGAGAAATGTCACGATCGCGACTCGCGCCGGGTGCGCGAGGCACTTCGCGAACCCCGCTAGAGCAATTTCTTCCGGTGGAAAAAGGTCTGCTTTGCTCTTTGCCATAATCGTGATTTCACGAAATCTCTCTATTTCAAGCAAGCAATTTTTTTCCGGAATCGCGTAGCCATCAATCGACCTTTTGGGCTGATTGTGGCGGAGCTTCTATCAACTGCTGTATTTGCGCTTCGTTTCCGAGTTTGGCGCGACTTTTGTCCCGCGCGCTTGCGCAAGTGAAACGCGCAGCCTAGGGTTCGCCTCGATGGCAAAACAATCCTCGAAGGGCGGGCCGCTGGAATGGGCCAACGAAAAGGTGCTGCCGAATTGCCGGAGCGCCATCGCGCTGGCGGAGCTCGGTTCCGAGCGTGAACTGAATTGGCGCGAACGGCTCGCTCTGCGCTACCACAGCCAGCTGTGCCTGTTTTGCGCGTGTAACGCACTGCCGTTCGAGCTCAAGCAACGCGCGATGCGCGAGGCCGAGCAACGTCGGCGGCAGGGGCAGGCCTGAATTGGGCCGCCTCGGCAGGTCGCCGCCCATCTGATGGCGGCGACCTGTGACGTTCGTCCGGCAAGTGACTACTTGCGCTCGATCAGGGCGACCCAGTCATCATCAGGCTCACCTTCGGGCTGGACGAGTTCCACGAGGGTACCCCCATTGAGCACCGGGGCGCGGTCCATCGCGGCAAACTCGCCCGTGCGGGGGTTAAACCAGCGCAGTTGGAAGCGCAAGCCCTGCTCCACGTCGGAGAGGTCGAGGTTGGTTTCGCCCGTGTAGCCGAGGTACACCACGTAGATTTCACCGGGCTTGGCCAGGCAGTACTTGGCGGCCTCGTTATCCGGGTTCGAGATTAGCGTGTTGGCGTTGCTCATCTCCCAGAACGGCACCTTGTTTTCCGTGAAGAAATCCAGCGCGATGCGGGCGAAGTCCCAGGTGCGGTCCCGGCTGCGCCAGTCTTCAGCGAAGAGGTCGTTTTGCGGCAAGCTGTAGCCGAAGTAGTACTCCACCCCGGCGCCGCCGGCCATCAGGTTGCCCCAGAGAGTCTGCTTTCGAATGTCGTGCAGGTCATAGTCCATTTCGCTCTCGTCGAAACCAGGATAACCCGGGTCGGGGGGCACGCCCTTGCCGGCGCCACCTTGCTCGTCGTTGGCGACGACCCAGGGCTTACCTGCCTCGGCGCTGGCACGCAGCCATTGAAGGGTGCGCAGGTGCGTCCTGTTCCAATGGTTTTGGAGCGAGGCGCCCGTAAACGGCGTTTCGCCCAGCAAAGGCTCATAAACGCGGGCCTGCCATCCGGGGAATGTGTGGATGACCACGTTGTGATCGTAGGGATCGAAGGCGCGGACGGCTTCGGCCATAGCGATCTGCTCTTCGGTCGATTGCGTGTTTTCCTCACCGAGATTCCAGTTGAGGGCTAGGTGGTGACCGAACCGGGCAATCAGTTCGCGGTAGTACAGCTTGCGCTCAGTCCCGGTTTTCCCCCCGTCAAGGGCGGCTGGCACCGGGCGATCTCCGCCGCGCAGGCGTTCGTCGTCGATCTCCTGCTCCTGGGTTTTGAAGTGCAAGTAGATGCCCTGCTGCTGCGCGTGGGTGAAGACAAGATTCCACTGATCGAGCTTCGAGACGTCGTAGTGCAGCGGATTGTCGTGCTGGACGAAGGGCCACACGTTGCCACCGTCGCCCATCCAGTTATAGGTGAGGAACGACCAGGCGTTGACACCTTTTTCGCTGAGGTAGTTCAGGGCACCAATCAGGCCTTTGCCTTTGCCGTCCTGCCAGGTCACGTCGCCGTCGCGCCAGTCTTGCAGGTGCGGCTCCCACGTTTTGATTTTGCCGCGATTGGGCTTCGTAGTGTACGTACCGTCGAAATCGGCGAAGGCCAGGGCGGTCTCTGGCGCGTCGGCTCCGGCTTTGAGGAAATAATCACCCGAACCCGCGAACCGCAGGTGGTGGCCGCCGACGTACTCGAGCCGGCCGTGTGCATAGAAGCCCGGCTCCTCAGAGGCGCTTTCCTGAACTTCGAAGCTGCCTTTAATCAGATGGTAAGGGTCGACCGGGGTCGTGGCGACGCCGTCATCAATCGCGACGTTGTCGCCTTCCTCAAACAGGATCGTGTAGTTCCAGGTGCCGGGCGCATCGGGCGAGAGGTGCGCGCGCCATTGGTTCCCGCTGTCGGCGGAAGTCTCCGCAGCGTCGCCATCTGCAGCGAAATAACCCGGCACGAAATATTCGGGCGCACCGGAAGCGTGGACGAAGCGGACCGTCATCCGATAGTCGAGAAAGGGGTTGGGTTCCGTGTCCGTTTCTTTTGCATAAGGGCCGGCGAGGGTCAGGGTGACCGGATGCCAGGGGCGCATTTCACCCGCGATTTTAACGGTGCCATCGCCGTCTGGCCCGCGGGCTTCGGGTTCGGTCGCCTCAGCGGTCGTGGCCGCCATCTGCGGATCGCTGTCCGATGCGGCTTCGGCCACCGTGTGGATGGCTTCGGCGGGAAGTTCGCCCGCATGGACGACCGGTTTCGGGCCAGTGCCTTCGGGTTGGAAGTCCTGGCTTTTGGCGAGCACGAACTTGTCGAACTCGAACCCATCTTCGCGCATGCTGAAATGGATGGTGTGTTCACCCGCTTCGGGTATATCGAGGTAGTGCTCCCACGGTACGCCGGTGTGCCGGTATTTCTTGCGCTGCTTGTTGGTCCAGGCCCACTGGTTTTTCGGGCCCATCTGACCGCGACGACCCGTCTCCGGCCATTGCTTGTCGAAGCCCACGTGGATGCCGTTGTCTTCGGTGTTGGTCGGATGCGAGCGCACCCAGATGTAGTAGCGCCCCGGCTCGTCGAGGTGCACCTTGTAACTCAGTACAGCCATGGTGCCCTCCGCCTCTGTAAAGTTCTGGTTGTGGATCAGACGGTCGCCGTGGCTGCGGCGAGTGTCGGGCAGGATTTCCACATAGGCGCCATTGCTGGCGGTGGCGGCGTGGGGCTCATCGCCGTCGGGTTTGACATCCGGGGCGGCGTTGACGTTCGTCCGGTACCAGCGGCGAACGTCGTCCTTCTTCTGTTCAAAGAAGTGTTCGGCTTCGACCGCAAGCACGCCATCGACGCCGGCGAAGACGACATCGGCGGGCACGACGGGCTGAGCTAGCTGGGTATCGTGGTGACCCTGCGCCGAAACTAGCATCGGCGCGGTGAGAACGCTGAGAAACAGCAGGGGGCTGGGGATTATTCGTTTCATAATATCAAGCAATTTCAGGGCCTTATCACCTCGGCTTTCGAGCTTGCCTTCCCGCTTCCGGATTCGGCTTTTGCCTTGGAAAACCCGTGACCGGTGCTCATTTTCGCCGACATGCTTCGCTCGCTTTTTTGCTTTCCTGTTCTGGTTGCCATGCCATTCGCTGCCGCTCAGGAGTGGCGACCCCTACTCGATGTGGACCTCTCGAACTTCGAGATCTGGATGGGCGTCCCGCACAGTTCGGTTGAGGGCCTGCCCGAGGGCACGTTCCAGTCTGGCAATGTCCACGTCGGCACGCCGATGGGCCTCGATGCCGACGTGAAGGACGTGTTCACCGTAATCGAGGGCGAGAACTCGGAACCGGTGCTCTACATCACTGGTGAGATCTATGGCGGGCTGACGACAAAGGAGTCGTTCGACAGCTACCAACTGAGTACGCAGTTCCGCTGGGGGGACCGGAAGTGGGAGCCTCGGCTGAACCGCAAGCGCGATTCCGGCATCCTCTACCATTGCCACGGCGAACACGGAGCCTTTTGGCAGGCCTGGAAAGCGTGCCTGGAATTCCAGGTACAGGAAAGCGACCTCGGCGACTTCATTCCCCTAGCCGGGCCTCGCGCTCAAGTGCGCGGGGTTCAAGCGGGCAACGGCTGGCGCTACGACGCGGACAGCGATGCCTACGATACCCGCGGCGGCTACACCCAAGCCTCCGCCGAGCCCGACAGTCCTCACGGCGAGTGGAACCGACTCGAGCTGTTTGTCGTAGGCAACGACGCCGTGCATGTGGTCAACGGCGAAGTCGTCATGGTTGTCGAGGATGCCGTAAAGGGCGATGGCACTCCCCTGACCAGCGGCCAGATTCAGCTGCAGTCCGAAGCCGCCGAATGCTTTTTTAGAGACCTGAAAATTCGGCCGATAACCGCGTTTCCGGAAACTATTGCCGCTCAGATCAGCCTGCGCTGATAGGGCCGCGACGACGGCTGCTCGCAGGGACAGTCCGGAAACTGGAGGCTGCCGTCTGTGCAATGAATTTGCTGTGACGCGCGAACACCGTTGCTACCCCGATACCTTTGCCCGCTACTGCGCTGGCACCCAGGGGCTGTCGCGGCCGTGCGTTGAGCCTTCGCTGTCACGGCACCGACCCGGTGGAGCAGGCACTTTTCGCGCTGAGTAGCGGCGTGGCCTATTCCGATTCGCTGAAAAGCCCGGGAACCGTCTCCTGGCAGTGGGCAAGGAACGCGGGCGAGCCAGCAATGAGCCTCAAGTGGGGTGCGCGAACGTGAAACAGCTGAAGCGGAAAGGGGTCGTTGCGCAGGAAACAGACCTCGCCGCCAGCGGCCTCGATCAGGGCACACCCTGCGGCGATATCCCACACGTGTACCTTGCCGTCATAAGCGCCGTCGAGCTTGCCAAGTGCGGCAAGGGCAAGGTTCAAGGCGGATGAACCAAAGGAGCGCACGCGGTAGGTTTTTAGGAGCGGGCCGAGGGCGGCCAACTCCTCGGCCTTTAACGGAAAATGCAGGCCGCACAGGCCATTGCGCTCTTTCGGAGAATCAATGCGTCGGGCGTTGTCCCAGAGACCGTGGCCGGGGCCTCCTTCGACAAGATGGTCGCGGGAAAAGTCGTAAAAGAGCCCGTAAATGGGCCGCCCTTCGTGCAGCAGCGCCAGGCTAATGGCGCACCAGGGCAGGCCGAGATAATAGTTGTTCGTGCCGTCGATGGGATCGAGCACCCAGGCAAAGTCCCCACGCAAGGAGTGAACTTCGTCGTCCGGGTCGGACTCTTCGCTGAGGCAATCGTCGAGGGGAAAGTCCGCCCGGAGCGCGCCGAGGATTTTTTCGGAAATGGCGAAATCCGCGAAGGTCACACGAGTGTCGTCCTCTTTCCAGTCGCATTCCACGTTGCCAAACTGACCCTTGAAGAACGGAATCTGCGCGCGCAGAGCCACCCGCCCGGCATTGATGCGGTGGCGCAGCTCGGTCTTGAAAGGGCGACGGCGTGGACGGCTCGGCGGCATAAAGAAGGCACCTTAGCGGCTCGTGGGAAAATGCCAAACGTCAAAACCCTCTTGTCAACGGCGCGGAATCTGAGCCCGAGGTGGTGCGATCACCCTCCTCTCCAGATTCGGAATCGAGTCTGCAAACAATGGGTGTAAATGGCTGGCGCGATTGAACTTGGGATTTCAGGCTGCATTTTCCCCCGGCTTTCGATTGCAATGCTGGCGTTTGGCTTGAGAGACTTTCCTGCGATGGCGGATTTGCCTCTCAGCTCGGACGATCTGCAGCGTGCACTCAAGCGGCTTGCGCGCGAAATCGGTATGCGGCTGCCTCCCGAGCGACCCAGCATGTTGCTGGGGCTCGCCAACGGCGGAGTTCCGGTGGCCCGCCGGTTGGCCCCGCTCGTACACGGGCGGCGGCCGGTAGCCTCCGGTGTGCTCAACCCGATGTACCACCGCGACGATTTTGCCGAACGTCCGGTGCCTTTCCAAAAGTACGAAACGCACCTGCCGCTGCCGGTCGACGGTGCCAGCGTGGTGCTCGTTGACGACGTCATCCAGTCGGGCCGGACGGTCCGCGCGGCGCTGGGCGAGCTGTTCAGCCATGGCCGCCCGAGCGTGGTGCTGCTGGCCGTACTGGCAGATCGCGGTCACCGGCGTTTGCCGATTCAGCCGGACCTGGCTGGGGTGGTGTTGAATTTACCGCCGACCGGTCGTGTCAGCCTGCGGCTGAACGAAGCGGAACCTCACCCTGCCGACGCGCTCATGTGGGCCACGGAGGAAACGGAACTGGCCCAATCTTAGCGTAGATGCCCGCATGACCGCCGCCCCTGAAGCACCGCCGGAGCCTCCTGTCGATGTCTGGACCCGCAAGGATTTGCTGGGCATCGGCGACCTGACCGTTCCTGAAATCGAGGCGATCTTCGCCAACGCTCGCGCGTTCAAGAAGCAACTGGAACGGCCCCACAAGCGCTCGCCCATCCTGCAGGGCCGCAGCGTCGTGATGGCATTTTTCGAGCCCAGCACGCGGACTAAGCTGGCCTTCGACGCGGCGGCGCAGCGTCTGAGCGCCGATGTCTCTTCGTTTTCGGCCTCGTCTTCAAGCGTTTCCAAAGGGGAGAGCCTGCGGGACACTGTGCGCAACATCGAGGCTCTGAAGGCCGACGCGATTATCATCCGGCATCGCGCAGCAGGATCGGCCAAGTACGTTTCGGAATGCGTCGAGATCCCAGTCATCAATGCCGGTGACGGAGCTCACGAGCACCCGACGCAGGCGCTGCTCGACGTTTTTACCCTCCGCGAGCATTTCGGTGACGACTTGCGTGGCAAGCGGGTCACCATTCTGGGAGATATCCTGTTCAGCCGCGTTGCTCGTTCGAACATTTGGCTCCTGACGAAGCTCGGCGTCGAGGTGACGCTTGCGGGACCGGCAACGCTGGTCCCGCGCGGCTTCACCGCGATGGGCGAGGGCGGAAGGGTGCGCGTGACCCACGATCTCAAGGACGGGCTCACCGGGGCGGATGCGGTCATGTTGCTGCGGATTCAGCACGAGCGGCAAACGCCAACGCACTTCCCGAGCCTTGGCGAGTACACCTCGCAATTTGGCCTTCACCGCGGAAACGTCGGCATGCTCAAGCCGGAGGCTATCATCATGCACCCAGGGCCGATCAATCGTGGCGTCGAGTTGGATAACGACCTCGCTGACAGCCCCCGCAGCGTCATCCTCAGCCAGGTGACGAACGGCATCGCCGTGCGCATGGCCGTTCTGTTTCTTTGCAGCAGCGCCGGCGGGCGCCGCGCCTGAGCGACTGCGTCGCAGCCCTGCGGCACGTTCCGTAATGGCGCCGGGTTCCCCTTAGCCTCCGTTTTGCTCGAGTTGCTTTTCCACGGCGCGAAGGCGGCGTTGGAATTCCGGGAGTTTACGGTGGAGCACGTCGGCGCGGTTGGCTTCCGAGGCTTCGGTGGCGGGCGTTCCCCGGTAATATTTTCCGGGCTCGGTATCGCGGTGAACACCACCCTGCGCACCCACCACGGATTGATCCGCCAAATGCAAGTGACCGGCGACTCCCGCCTGACCGGCGAGGATAACAAATTTGCCAAGGGTGGTGCTGCCGGAAACGCCGGCTTGCGCGCACAGGATGCTGCCAGGGCCGATTGTGACGTTGTGACCGACCTGCACCAGATTATCGATCTTGGTGCCGGCGCCGATGCGGGTTTCGCCCAAGCGTGCCCGGTCAATCGTCGCATTTGCCCCGATTTCGACATCGTCCTCGATGACCACCCGGCCAATCTGCGGCACCTTCTCGTGGATGCCGGCCACGGTTTCGTAGCCGAATCCGTCCGACCCGATCACGGCTCCGGCGTGGATGATGACCCGCTGGCCGATTTCGCTATAGGGATAGAGCACGACGCGCGGAAGCAGGCGGGTGCCCGCGCCGATCCGGGCGTTTTCGCCTACGATCACTCCCGCTCCGAGGACGCAGTCACGCTCGAGCACCGTCGCCGCACCGATGACACAGTGCGGGCCGATGCAGGCAGAGGGGTGGACTTGCGCACTTTCCGCGATGACCGTGCTCGGGTGTGCGCCAGCTTGCGGGCGGGTAGTTCGGGAAGCTTCAATCTGCCGGCAGATGGCCGCCATCGCCAGCGAGGGCTTTTCGCAGCGCAGCCAGGCCTGGCCCTCGGGTGGGGTGCCGGGAAGGTCGGCTGGCACAAGTACCGCGCCCGCGCGGCAACGCGCCAGCTGCGGGCGATATTTGGGCATCCACAGAAAGGAAAGGTCCTGCGGTCCTGCGGTCTCCAGGGTGGCGATGCCCGTGATCCGATCGGGGGCCTTGCCTTCGACGCGCTCGGTGCCGGCCAGCTCCGCCAGTTGCTCGACCTCGAAGGAAATACTCGATTCCATGACCGAACACTCTGCGGAGGGGCGCAGCGGGCTGGCAACAAAAAGCCCCGCAAGAAGCGGGGCTGAAGCGGCACGGGAGTTGGAAGCTCCCGGACATCTGAATGGAGAAAGCTTACTCTTCTTCAGCGGCGACGTTTAGGCGCTCGAGCACCTGCTCGGTGATGTCGAAGCTCTCGTCGGCGTAGACCACCATCTGACCGCCAGTATTGAGAACGAGGTCGGCACCAAGATCTTCGGCGATCTGGGAGACGACGTCCTGAATCTCGCGGTAGTGCAGCTGCAGGATGCTCTGGGAGCGCTCCTGCAGGAACTGCTGCGTCTGCTGGCGGAACTGCATGATCTCCTGCTGCTTAGTGCGGAGGTTCTGCATGCCTTCCTGCAGTTGCTGGGTCATTTCTTCGCGTGCCGCGTCGGCGAGGGCATCGCTCTGCAGCTGCTCGTTGAGCGTCTGCAGTTCTTCCTGCAGCTCCTGCATTTCCTGCTGCATGGTCTGCACTTCCTCCTGCGCGTTGGTCACGGAGCTTTGGAATCGCTCGCGGGCTTCGGAAGCCTTTTCGTACTTCTGGTAAAGCTCCTGCATGTCCACAGTCACCATGACGGGGGTCGCCTGTCCAAAGGCAGTGACGGCGGCACCTGCGGCGAACAGCGCGAGGAGGGTGTTTCGAAGGGATTTCATAATCATCGGTAGTGAGGTTGGGTCAACGGGTAAGGGGAGATGTTCCCATGGAGAGAGCGAGACAAGGCAAAAAATTTAGAAGACGGTGCCGAAGGAGAAGTGGAATTGCAGCCCGCCCTCCTCGAAATCGGGTCGGGTAATGGGCCAGGCGAAGTCGAGGTTGAGCGGTGCCCCCATGATGTCGACGCGAGCCCCGAAGCCCCAGCTGTCGGCATAGTCCGCCGGGGACCAGTCGAACGCGTCATCATTGACAAAGCCGACATCATAAAAGAGCGCAAGACCGAAGGGCTGTGCCAGCCGGATCGTGTACTCCGCTTGCCCGAGGGCCATCGTGTTGCCGCCGATGGGGTCGTTGAACGAAGAGTCGCGTGGACCGAT
The DNA here is from genome assembly GCA_050331415.1 of Opitutales bacterium. Classification (GTDB taxonomy): domain Bacteria; phylum Verrucomicrobiota; class Verrucomicrobiia; order Opitutales; family Cerasicoccaceae; genus DAIQNO01. Next base: position 10,289 of record JBHJGW010000204.1, read on the forward strand.
GTCGCGGAAGCCAAACCCGCGAATTGTATACGGGCCGCCCAGGAAGTAACGGTCGAAGAACGGGACGCGCCCGTTGGTGTAGTCGAAAATGGTGCCCGTGCGGCCGTGGATGCGGAGGCTTTGCTCGAAAGGCTCCTCGAAAAGCGGGAAAAACTGTGTCGCGCGGTACTCTTGATTCAGATAGTACGTATCCCCGCCCAGACCGGCGATCTGCCAGTCTGCGGAAACCCGGTTGCCGGTTGTCGTCCAGGTGAAGCGGTTGCGCGTGTCGCGCGACAGCCCGAAGCCGGCTTTGGAGACGAGGCGCGAGCCTTCTTCTTCCTGAATGGCCGTCGAGGCAAAGGGCGAGACATCCTCGATCTGCACCTCCTCGATACGATAAGAAAGACGGGCGTCGACGAGCTCGAACAAGCGCCGTCGCAGGTAGAGTTCGAGGCCGGTGCGCAGCTCGTCGTAGTCGTTGGAGAGGAAGTCCGACTGCTGGCGGAACAGCTCGAAGCCAAAGGCGAGCCGCCGCTGGAACAGCCAGGGCTCCTCGAAGGAAAGGATGAAAGTGTTGGACTCCAGGCCGACCGAGACGCGGATGCGCAGCTTCTGGCCGCCACCCATGAAATAGTTGTTCCAGGCAAACAGATCGAAGTTGGTCTGCTGAAATTCCGCAAAGGCGACGATCGACTCCAGCGTGCTGAAACCCGCACCAAAATTGATCGAGCCCGTGCGGCCCTCTTCCACATTGATGCGCAAATTGCGGCGGTTCGGTACGTTGACTTCCTCCGGCGACAAGTTGACGCTTTCGAAGAAGCGCGTGTTGCGCAAACGGGCCTCACTGGTCTTCATCCGGACCAGGTCGAAGACGTCTCCCGGCGCGAGGGCGAGCTCGCGCACGATCACGTCGCTGCGCGTCTTGGTGTTTCCCTGGATGTTGATCGATTCCACATGGTAGCGTTCCCCTTCGGAAATGCGGAAGGTGACATCGATGGCCCCCGTTTCCATATTCGGCGAACGCTCGACACGGGGAAAGGCGTCAAGGTAGCCGAAACGACCGTAAAAGTCGCGGATGGCAGTCTTGGCCTCCTCGATTTGGGTGGGGGAAAAGACGTCACCGGGCTGCAGGTCGAGCTGCGCGCGAAGCACCTCGGTGTTGAAGAGTGTATGGTCGGCGAAGGAAATCTCGCCAACGGTGTACTGCCGACCTTCGTCGATGGTGATGATGATGTCGACCTCCTCCTCATCGGGGTAGAGGAACTCGACGGCTGCCGGGTCGATCCGGACATCGAGGTAACCCGCGTCACGGTAGTGCTCGCGAAGCAGTTCGAGATCATCCTCGAGCTGGCCTTCAACGAGGCGTCCGTTGCCGACGATCAGCGACCACAGGAAGATGTATTCCTGGGTTTCCATCACGTTCTCGAGTTCACCTTCGCTGAAGGCGGTGTTGCCCCGAAAATCGATATCGTTGATTTCGAAGCGCTGGCCCTCCTCGACAAGGAAGATTACCTCACCCGTGCCCTCCGCTTCGTTCCGTTCGATCTCGAACGTGACGCGGGCGTTGCTGAAGCCCCGCTCCTGAAGGTAGTCGAAGATGGCGACCGCGGCGCGGTTGACCCGCTGGCGGTCGAGCGCCTGGCCCACCTCGAGCTCGATTTCGTCTTCAAGGTCGTCGGTGTCGACTTTCTGGTTACCACGAAAGCGAATGCCGCTGATGCGATACAAGGGCGTAACGACGAAGGTCAGGTCGATGCGGTTGTCCCCGGCAGGGCTTTGCCGGACCTGAATATTTTCGAAATTGCCGCTTTCGTACAGGGAGCGGATCGACTGGTCGGCCAGCGCAAGGCTGAACGGCTCGCCCTCGCGCAGGAGGATGTGTGCGAGGATATTCTGCTCGGAGACATTGCGCACGCCAACGAACTCCACCTCGATCGAATTGACGGTCGGCGGCTCTTCCGTGGGGAAAGTGGGTTGGGCGGCGGCGGTTGCCGCCAGCAGGCAGGCGAGCAGCGGAGCCAACGAAAACAGCCAACTTCGGGCCGGGCACTCCTTGGTCAGTAGGCGCTCAGTCGTTTTCAAAACAGTCAAGGCTTCGGAATCGTGAAAGCTGCGGTATCTACGGCTGCCCTCAGAGCCTTGGCAATGATTAAAACGCCGAGCCGCTGCGGCTGCTTCAGTCCATTTTGCGGAAATTCCCGCTGGAGCCGTCCAGGCGCGTGACCGCGGTCTGGAGGTAAAATCACCGGGACAGGACTCGAAAGCCTTGACGCCCATGCGGCGCCAGCCGAGCATCGGCGCCGCATGAACATTGTCTGCCTCGACCTCGAAGGGGTGCTCATACCCGAAATCTGGAAGGCCGTTGCGGCTGAAACCGGGGTCGAAGGCCTCACGCGCACCACGCGCGACGAGCCCGACTACAACGTGCTCATGCGCTATCGACTCGACCTGCTGGAGCAGCACGGCATCACCTTGCCGCAGATCCAGGAGATCATCGCGACGCTTTCGCCGCTCGAAGGGGGCAAGGCGTTCCTCGACTGGCTTCGCGGCCAGACCCGCGTCATAATCCTTTCCGACACGTTTGCGGAATTCGCGCAGCCGCTGATGGCACAGCTCGACTATCCGACGCTGTTCTGCCACGAACTGGAAGTAACCGGTGACGGAGGCATCACCGGTTACCGGCTCCGTCAGCAGGACCAGAAACGCAAGGCAGTGGAAGCTTTCCGCAGCCTCAATTTCCGTATTATCGCCGCGGGCGATTCTTACAACGACCTGACGATGCTGCAAAGCGCCGACCACGGGATCCTCTTTCGGGCCAGCGACGCTTTTATCGCGGAAAATCCCAACTTCCCGGCCCTCTTCGAATACGCTGACCTCCGCGCCGAGCTTGACCGGCTCCTGAAAGCGTAATCAGGCACTGCGGTGCGTCGTGCTCTTGGGCGGCCCGGGACACGCGCTCGCTTTCTGCCGAAAACGAAAGTCCCAGAAACCCCGATCTCAGCTCGGGGACTTAAGACGTGCTGAGGAATTCCACGGCGGCCCAAAAGCGACCCGCCGTCATCCCATCAAAGGCACTGCTTGAGATCTGTCAGCAGCTGGTCGACGACCTCTGTGCGGGCGTTGGTTCCCATCAGGCCGATTCGCCAGATTTTGCCCGCCAAGGGGCCGAGGCCGGCTCCGATTTCGGTGTTGAACTCGTTGCGCAACTTGGTGCGCACGGCTGCCTCGTCGACGTCCTCGGGCACCTTCACTGCATTGAGCATCGGCAGGCGGTAGCCCTCCTGCACGTACATTTCGAGGCCCATCTTGCCGAGACCGGTGACGAGCGCTTCGTGCGCCTGGCGGTGGCGGGCGAAGCAGCTTTCGAGACCTTCTTCAAGCACGGCGCGGACGGCTTCGTGCAGCGCATAGATCATGTTGATCGGCGCGGTGTGGTGGTACTGCCGCTTCTGGCCGGTGTAGTAGCTCAGCAAAAGGGAAACATCGAGGTACCAATTGGGCACTTTGCTCTCGCGCTGACGCATCAACTCGAGCGCCCGTTCACTGAAGGTAATCGGCGCCAGACCGGGAGGGCACGACAAACATTTCTGGGTGCCGCTGTAGGCGATGTCGATGCCCCAGCCGTCCCGGTCGAAATTCATCCCGCCGAGGCTCGTCACGCAGTCGACCAGGAACAGCGCTCCATGCTCGTCCACGAGCTTACCGACTTCGTCGACCGGGCTGGCAACGCCGGTGGAGGTTTCCGCATGCACGCAACCCACGAGTTTATACTGACGCTTGCGGAGCGCTTCGGCAACCTGCTCGGGAACGACGGGCGTACCCCACTCGAACTCGACGACATCGACATCCGCGCGCAGGCGGGTGGCCACTTCGCGCATGCGCCCGCCAAAGACGCCGTTTACGCAGACCAGCACGGGGTCGCCGGGCTCGACGATGTTGGCGATGGCGGCTTCCATCCCCGCACTGCCAGTTCCGGAGACGGGCATGGTCAAGCCATCGCCAGCCTTCATTAGTTTGGCCAGGTCAGCCTTGGTGTCATCCATCAGCTTGAGGAACACCGGATCGAGGTGCCCCAGCGTGGGACGCGCCATCGCGCTGAGGACGCGTTCAGTAACGTTCGAGGGCCCTGGCCCCAAGAGTTGCACCGTGTCGGTGGCGACGGTTGTCATAACCCCCTGGTCTCTGACGCCCTCGACAATTTTTGGCAAGCCCGAATCCAAAGCCGCCCGCTTGCCATCCTCGTCCGAGGGTACGCCGGTTTGCCTCGGAATCAGAGACTCGTGGCAGCCCGAGCGCCCTCAAAAAAAGCCAAGAGCCGACGCCTTCAGCTCGGAAAACGAGCTTGAAGGGAGACGCGTTTCCCTCAAGGCCGACAGCGGGAGCGAACCGGGGTAGAAGGCGTTACTCGCCTGCAGGAAGGAGGCGGACGCTGGTCGTGACCCGCTCTTTGATCCCGGTTTCGTTGCGCTTCCAGGGGCTTTCAGTCGTCCAGCCTTCGCCGGGGCCGCTGGTGTTAGGCGTTGTGGTGGTCATTTCGGGAGTCATGCTGCGACCCCCACTGACTTCCGCCGTCCGCGAGCCCATAAACGAAACGGGTTGCTCGCTTCCGGCCTGAACCTCCGGGACGCCGTCCGTCATCTGATTGCGGATGGCCGTGAAGCGGTTCAGCTCCTGCAGGGAAATCCTGTCGACCATGTCCTGAATGCGGCGGGCTTCCGGCGTGCGAAGCTCTGTGCGGCTGAACTGGTGCGAAAACATGTCTTCACGCAGGCGGTTCCAATCACGAACCTCCACGCGCTCACTGTCGTAGCGCTGGTCGGTCGACCAACGCCCACGACGGCTGGGGAAGCGGTCCATCTTCTGAACTTCAGTGTTCAGGTTTGCGGGGTCGCGCTCGAGCAATGAGGTGCGTCGCGTGCCGATCTCGGAAAACTTGGTATGGTAATCCTGGAAATCTATCCGGTTCTCGAAGCCTTCGGCCATTTCCGTCTCCTTGACATCCTTTGGTTTGACCTGGTCGCTCAGATCGCTGCGACCACCGAGGTCATTCAGAGTCCGGGGGCGGGCGTCGAGCACGAGGGTAGCCAGAACGCAAATGAGGAGACAGAAAGTGAGTTTGACCATGGTGGAGGGGTTTTATCACTCCGGATGACGTTTCGCAAGCCTTGGCTGCCGGGGCCTTGACACCACGGGTGGCGATCCGAAAATAAACGGGTGGAAGCGGCTTACCTCGACCTTCTGGAGCGTGTGCTTGCCGACGGCGAAGACCGCGGCGACCGCACCGGTGTTGGCACCCGGAGCTTGTTCGGGGCACAACTTCGCTGCGACCTTCGCGCGGGCTTTCCGCTGATTACCACAAAAAAGGTGCATTGGAAGAGCCTTGTGCACGAGCTCCTCTGGTTCCTGCGGGGCGAGACCAATGTCGCATCGCTGCAGCAGGCCGGCGTGAGCATCTGGGACGAATGGGCCGACTCGAACGGGGAACTCGGGCCGATCTATGGGGCTCAGTGGCGGCACTGGCGCAAGCCCGGCGGGGAAATCGACCAGATCGCGGGGCTCGTCCGCGATTTGCGTGAGCGCCCCTTCAGCCGCCGCCATGTCATCAGCGCCTGGAACCCGGCAGACCTGCCCGACGAGTCCGTCAGTCCCGTGGAGAACGTCGCTGCGGGTCGCATGTCCCTCGCACCCTGCCATGCGCTTTTTCAATTTTACGTCACGAGAGACCGCGGCTTGAGCTGCCAGCTCTACCAGCGCAGCGCCGACCTTTTCCTCGGCGTCCCGTTCAACATCGGCTCGTACGCCTTGCTGACGCACCTGCTCGCGCACATTACCGGCCTGCAGCCGCGCGAGTTCATTTTGACCCTTGGCGATGCGCACCTTTACCGCAATCACTTCGGCGGCGAGGAGACGCCAGTGGAGCGTCAACTCGCCCGACGCGACCAGGCAAGACCCCTGCCCACCGTTCACCTCAACCCGGCGGTCACCGAAATCGACGCCTTCACCTTCGACGATATCGAGCTGCGCGACTATGCTCCGCACCCCGCCATCCGCGCCCCGATCGCAGTGTGATACCTGTTTTTGGGTGATGTTGCCTGCGCCGTTATCCAGGTACGATTGAGCGGCTCCACGTGGAATTCGCTTCAGCCGCTATCAAATACTCCTGGATGTGGCTTACCGAAGCGCTCGTGAGAAGGGTGTTTTCGCCTGGACCGGCTGTTGTGGTCGTTAAAATTTGGCAAAAAACAGCCTAGCCAAGTGCGGCGACGAGCGCGGCTCCGAACGCGGGAAGGTCAGGGGGTCGGCGGGCCGAGACCAGGTTGCCGTCAATGACGACTGGTTCGTCTTTCCAGGTCGCTCCGGCATTGATGAGGTCATCCTTGATGCCCGGAGTGCTCGTCACCGTGCGCTCGCGCAGGATGCCTGCGGAAGCGGGAATCCAGCCGGCGTGACAGATCATGCCAAGGAGTTTTCCCGCAGCGTCGAAATCTCGGGTCAGCTGCAAGACCTTTGGGTTACGCCGAAGTTTATCCGGCATGAAGCCGCCCGGAATAATCAGGGCGTCAAAGTCCGCCGGGTCCATGTCATCGATCAGCGCGTCAGCTTTGGACGGATAGCCGTGCTTGCCGGTGAAGGTTTCGAGGGTCTCACCAGCGATGACGGTTTCATAACCAGCTTCCTGGAGGCGATAAACCGGATACCAAAGTTCCATGTCTTCGTAAATGTCGCCCGTGAAGAAAAGGGCGCGGCGTAAGCGGTTCGGCTCAGGCATGTTCTGAAGGTTGGCAAGGTCCCGCGTCGAGGGCAAGCCATGATCACCCGAGGAAAGGTGCGGGCTATTTCTGTCAAGGGCTCGGGTTGGGTCGCGGTCGCTTCTCACCAATTGCATTTACTTCGCTAATCCACCCTTTAATCGGCCGCCAAAGAGACGATGAATCAACAGGCGCATGGCGTACCAAAACAATCCGAGAGGCCCGCCGAACCAGGTTATCAACAACGCAACCGGAACCGTCAGATTCCGGCTCCTGGCATCCTGGAAAATGACAACCCCGAGGATCAGGTGAAGCACTTGCAACTGCGCCCAAAGTGTCAGAAAGACAATGGGGTGTGTGAAGAATTTTTCGAATTCAGCATACCTTCCGTCAACGAAGGCTAGGGGCATCCCCAAGCGAAAGCTAAGGATGTACAGGTAGAGCAGCCCGGGCAGCAGGACCAGTGGATATCGCAGAGGGCCAGCTACGCGGCGGGTCAGGCGCTGGTTGGGGACGGCGATCATCAGCGCCCACAGCGGCAAGGGCAGGGCGGTAATCACCCAAAAAAGCAGGGTCAATTGCTCGTCTCCAAAGGTTCGGACAATCCAGGCGGGCATTGGATACGAGGGCCTAGCGCCGCTGTTTGGCCTTGGCCAGCTTCAAGTGAGCGGCCCCTTTCAGAGGGCCCTTTCGTTCGAAAACCGGGTTTAAGCTTCACCTCTTTTTTCCGATAGTTAACGCTAACGGCTTGGAATATGGCTTTCGAAAAAAATCTCCCGCCTACCAGGAACTTCGCAGTCACTTTACCGGGGTCGACCGTGAGTTCATCCGCGATGTGCTCAAGCTCGATGGAATTGGGAGTGAAGAGGTTGGGGAAATCTTAAGCTGTTTCCCGTGTGCGCTGCTCGTGCTTTCGGATCCCCGGCTTCGCTACGGTTTGCTTTCGCAAGGCCCTCCGCGAGGTTTATCTGCTGCGCTTTATTACGGGGCGCAGATAATGGCTGCGTTCAGCAAAGCCGAAGTACCCCATTACGACCTTGCGGTTGCCCTGACGCTAAAACTGATCCACGCGCGCAACCTTAAAGAAAGCAATGTCGGAGGAAACGGGTCCTCCGAGGAGCTGACGCCGCTCGACCTTGAGCTTTGGACCTCCCCAGCCGCAGGACGGACCAATTTCAGCCTCCGGGCACGTCTGCCGGGCGTCGTC
>JBHJGW010000205.1:0-14194 GCA_050331415.1 Opitutales bacterium
CGCCATCGTCTTCCCTCAAAACCGCCGCGCCACCCCCCGCGACTACACCTACGCCGTCTGCGAAGGCACCCTCCAAGCCGGCGCCCGCGACATCGTCCTCTGCCGCGAATACCAAGAGGTCTCTGGAGAAAACATGAAAACCGCCGCCCAAGCCCTCCAAAACAACCGCTAAAGGCACCCGTTGAAAGTTTAGGAGCAGGTAGATGCAGCTTACCGTTGGTAAAACGGATGGAAACGCCTGTTGTACCGCCGCGGAATCCGGCCTCTGGTTCCAAACGGCTGAGGAAACCATCGACGGCAAACTTTGCCGACGATGTTTACGATTAAATAATACAAAAAGTCTATGAATAAGGAAACGAACTACTGGGTGGTCGGCGCTTCATGGGAAGGGTACGACCACCAAGACGAACGATTCGTGAACGAGGGCATCTGGATGCTGGGATGGGATAAAGATGACCAGCCCGCGCAATATCAGAAAGCAACTAAAATTGAAATTGGAGACCGAATCGCGATCAAAAGGATGAAAGGGCGAGGGCAGTCCGGCATCCGGATTATGCATATCGGCGTGATTCGAGGCGTGATTCTTGACGCCGACAAAGTGATTTGTTCGGTCAATTGGGTAGCGACCCATTTGAATCGAGATATTGCTGAGAGTAAGGGCTGCTTTGCGTCAATCCATGGCCCTTACTACAAGTCGAATCCCGACCAAAAATCGTGGATCGAAGGAATTTTCAGTTTGTAGTGTTGCCTACGTATTGATCAGCGCGTTGCAGATCGGTTGGGCGTAGTGGCGGGACAAGTATGCCGCCCACCTCGCTGCGCAGGAAGCCACCCGCGCCGCGACCGCCATCGTCGAGGTCGGTTGACCACGCAGGTCCGGGAAGGGGCTCGCGGTGAGCTGCTAATCACCATTGCTGCTCCAAGGTAACAGTTGACCTTCACAACGGGGTGAGCCCAGTCTAGCTTGTATGGACCGCCCCAATCTCCTGCTGATTACCGCCGATCATTGGTTCGGCAAATTGCTTTCCTGCGCCGGGCATCCGGTGATTCATACGCCGACCTTGGACAGCCTTGCTGCCGGGGGCGTGCGCTACCCCAATGCCTATTCCGAATGCCCTGTCTGTATGCCCGCGCGCAAGACGCTGCTTACCGGCATCGCTCCGGAAACTCACGGGGTCATCAACAACGGGCGTAATGAAAAAGTGGATGACGAGCTGACCCTCGCCAAGACGCTCGGCAACGCGGGCTACCAAACCGTCTGCGTGGGCAAGATGCACCAGAGCCCGCAACGGTGGCGGGTGGGCTTCGACGAGGTCTTTACCGACGAGGAAGGCCGCTCGAACCCTGACGACTACGAGACGTACCTTGCCGATCACGGAGCCACCGGCTTGCACTATGCGGGCGGGATGAGCAACAACGAGTACGCCTGGCGGCCCTGGCACCTCGAGGAACGCCTGCATGTGACCAATTGGGCCACCGAAACGATGTGTCGGCAGATAAAACGGCGCGACCCCATGCGCCCCTCATTCTGGTACCTCAGCTACACGCATCCGCACCCGCCGCTCACGCCCCTTCAAAGCTACCTCGATATCTTGCGGGACGTGCCGATCGACGACCCCGTTTACGCCGACTGGTGCCAGCGGCCGGAACTTTCCGAAGCCGAACAGCGGCGCGTGCGCGACATTCGCCGTGCCTTTTACGCCCTGTGCCAGCACATTGACCATCAGATCCGGGTCGTCATCGGTACGCTCTCCGGGCACGGATTGCTCGACAACACGATGATCCTGTTCTCGTCCGACCATGGTGATATGCTCGGCGATCACGGCATGTGGGCGAAGCGGCGCTTTTTCGAAAATGCCGCCAACGTACCCATGATCCTCAGCGGACCGCCCAAGCACCCCAAGACCGCGCGCCCGGGCACCGTTGACGAGCGTCCGGTGGGCTGGACTGACATCATGCCCACCTTGCTCGACTTTGCCGGCGTGGAAAAACCGTCGCACTGCGACGGCGTGTCAATGGTCGCCGAAACTCCCCGCGAGGAGCTCTTCGGGATCATGGGCCAAGATTGGCGGATGCTGCGCCGGGGCCCCTGGAAATACGTCTTCGAGATCCAAGGCGGAACGCACTACCTCTTTAACGTCGAAGCGGACCGCGACGACCTGCACAACCTCGCACACCTGCCCGACCATGCCGACCTGCTCGCTGACATGCAGCAGCGGCTCATCGCGCACATGCCGGACTGGGACCGCGAAAAGTACGTCCGCGACGGAAGACTTACCGGCAGTTCCCATCGGACGCCGCCGGAGGGCTCCGAGTTCTGGCCGCGCACGCTCAGCGCGCAGCGCGGTCTGCAATTCCCGTAAAAGCCGTTGACGTAACAGCCCCCAATTGGGCGCGGCGATGGCCGCTGCTGAGCCAGGAACGATGGTGACGGTCCGGCCAGGACGCCCTGCCTTGCTTTCCGCCAACGCAGCTTCAAGTTGCCTGCGCAGAGGCGGCTCGAAGCTGCGTTGGGAACGGCTTCGGCTCAGGGCGCAACCGGTCTTGCCTCGAGGACCCCGAAGGTGAAGTCGCCGCTGAAGGGGATGGTTACGGTGACGTCGTCGGGGGCACTTCCATTCTCCACGACGTTGACGGAAACGCCGCCACCGGCATCCGCGGTACTCGTGGCGCCTACGGGTGCCGTATTGTCGAAAATTTGCGTCAGCGTGGAACCGTAGTGCGCGTCGACCTCGACGGTGGCCTCCGTGGCGTCCACCCGGGTAAACTCGAAGATGAGCCCGACGCCTGGCTCGAAGCGTTCGGCGAGCAGTCCGTCGGAATCTCGCACGAGCGGGTTGCCTCCCGTAACCCACTCCCAGCCATTCGGCAGGTCATCACCGTCCGGATTGCCGTCGAAGGAAGCATCGAGCAAAAGTCCGTTATCGAGTGCCCACATCTGGAACGGAGTACCACCACTCTGGCTGACGTTGCGGAAGGCGACTGCAAGATAGCCTGCCCGCTGATCGCTAGCCCACATGATCTCCTGCTTCTGGCTTCCAGAGACAAAGCTGGTTTCGATACTTGTCGCGAATGTCGCGCCTCCGGGAATGCCATCCGCAGCAAAGAATTCCAGCTGTCCCTCCCCGTAGCTAAGCTCGCTGGCGATATTGTTATTGGTCAGCAAGGAGTCGATAAGAATGCTACCCTCAGGTAGGTTGTCGAAGGTGCCTTCCGCGGAGCTTCCGACCGGGACCTCCTGCGAGGCGCTGCCGATGAAGGGCTCAACCTGATCGACTCCCGTCAGGACGTAATAGGCAACGGCGTCCATCCCGTTGATAGTCGACGGCATCCAGGTGAGGGTGCCGGTGGTTGCCGCCGGGTTGGTCAAAATCCAGACCGAGGTTCCTGAAATGCCGCTGTTGGCGGAAGCAACACGGGTCAGCGGCGTGCCGTCGAAGAAGATCTGGTCGGGAAAGCCGGGGCTGCCGCCTCCGCCTTCCCCGCCCGTGACAACGACTAGCACCCGGTTGGGGGCGTTGGGAATCGAGACGCCGCTCAAGCTGCCTTCCGGGGTGAGGGAAGCGCCACTGGCGCCGAGAAACGGATAATCGGGAGAGATGCCGACGGTAGCACTGGGAATGTCAAACCCGACGGGATAGGAGTCGGTGTCGTCGGTGTCGGTGAGAACGTGGCTGATCAGCGATGTCCGTGGACCTTCCTCCACTCCATTCGGAACTCCGCGAACAAAAACCTGCTGCAGCGTGGTATCCGCAAATGTGAGGGTACGCTCGGACGAGCTGGCGGAATTTGCGAAAAAAGTCAGGCCGTCGAAGCTGATTTCCAAGTTTTCGCTCGGAGTCACAAGAATTTCGACGGGTCCTTCGGGAGTCGTGGTGAGGTTGATGAAATACGACGCCGTGACGATTTGATCTTCATCCACCGGTCCACCCATAACGTCGCTAATGTTGATGTCCGCCGTTTCGATGGTAAGGATGAGGTCATCGGTAACATCGACGCGGTTACCGGCGTCGTCGAAGGCAGACACGACCACCGCAGTCTCTCCGGGTTGGGTATTGGCATCGACTCGGTAGGGAGAGGCGACTGTGTAGATCCCCTCCATCTCCTCGTCGAGGACACCGCCGGCGATGGCTCCGCCGAATGCAGGAATGTCGAAGCCCACGAGCACGATGTCAGGATTGTTGTCCCCATCCGCGGAATTGTCCCACTGCACGATCACTTCGTCGCCAGGCTGGTAGGTGGTGGGCGTTGCCCCGCTGCCTGTTGTGGTCACGATGATATTGCCCGGAGTAATCCGCAGCTCGTTGTCCACGCTGAGGTTATCCACCGTCCCGGGGTCACTCGGGCCGCGGGAATTAGTCGCCACGACAGAGATGCTGGCGGTTGTCGTATCGGTGCTGCCGTTCTCCAGCAAAAGCGAGGCCTCCCAAATATCACTGTTTTCCTCTTGAGGTTCCGCTACCACACTACCGGGTCCGCCGACGAGAAAGTCGCTGAAGTCGACTTCAACATTGGAAATCGCAAAGTTTCCGCTATTTTGCGGAATCCCATCGCCATCCGAGGAATTATCCCAGGTGACCGTTACGGTGTCGCCAATCCGAAAGAGACCGTTCTGCCCGGAAGCGCCCGTCACCGTAATGTTTCCCGGCGTCACCACGGGTACAACATCCGCAATCACGCTGATCGTGAGGGTCTGGAAGTCGATATCGAAATTGGGAGTGACAGCACGAACCTGCACCTGGAACTCGTTGTCTCCGGTGGGATCGAACATGAAATCGCTTACGGTGCTTCCGTCTGGCGTGTAGTCGAGCGTCGCGGTGCCATCGCCGTTGTCGGTAAGGGTAAAGGCTTCGCTGTCGAAGTTATCGATAAGAAAGATGCTGACGTTTTCTCCGTCATTTTCTTCGGCCACAAAAGTGTGAAAAGCCTCACCACTGCCTTCGGTAGCCAAGACCGTGATTTGGTCGTCGGAAACGATGGTCAAATCGGCTAAAGCGGTGGAACAAGCAAGTAACGTGAGAACCGTGGGGGCAAACCTGCGGAGTTGCATGCTTTGGTTTATCACCTCCTGATGCTCTTCCTCGGGGTCACCGAACGTGCAGGCTGAGTATTAGCGGAGAAAATTAAGGAGTGGCAGCAGGTTAAGCGGCTCCGTCCAAATCCCAATAAATCTCCCGGCTCCGGTATTCGGCTGGTCTGTATTTTTGGGTCGTGTAAGCTGCGCGAACCTCGGAGCAGGAGGGGGTCGTTCAGGTGTTTTCTTCGACTCGCTGTTCGAATTCCGCCACTTTCTCGTCGAATTCGAGCGTCCGGTTGATGAGCTCTTCTTCGGAGCGGTGGATAAACGACTGGCGCTCCTCGAGCGACTTGCGCAACTCTTCGAAGCTGTCCAGCTCCGCCAGCATGTTGAGGATGGCATCGACCGTATTTTGGAGGAACTCGACGCGGCTTTCGAGGACTTTGAGATGCTTGGCCGTCTCTGGGTCGGCTCCTGAGCCCGATTTGCGCGCCCTGGCCTGGCGCCCTTCGTAGAGGTGCCATTCGGGCTCGCGGCCTTTGGCGTCGGCTGGATGGAGCAGGAGGATCTCGGCTTCGGGCAGTTCTTCGCGAAGCTTGCCGACCTGGCTCAGGCTCATGGTGGAGTCGAGGACGGTATCATCGACCGCCACCCACCAATCGTCTCCCAGTCGGCGCAGTTTGAGGAGATCCAAAAAGTCCTGATAGACCATGTGGGAGAGTAATCGGGTGTTTTCCTCAAAGTCAAAGTGACATTTATGCGACTTTTTGCACGGCGGTCACGAATCGGTCCAACGCGGTTGGCAGCTCTTCAAGTGACAGAACCCCGAAGCTCAAGCGCACTTCATGGTCAGGCTCTCCGCCAGCCTGACACAGCGCGCCGGGAACGTAGAGCACCCGTTCGTGCAAGGCTGCGGCTTCGAGTGCGGAGCCCAGTCCCGACCGGAAACCTCCCGGTCCGCGGAGCCAGTAGTAGAGCCCGCCGGAAGGCCGCTCCCAGGCCCAGCCGTATTGCTGCAGCGGGCTTTGGGCAAGCGCATCACCAAGAACCCGGGCTTTGGCCGAGTAGGTCATCCGTAAGCTGCTGAGGTGGCGGTCATAGGCACCGGATAGAACGGCGTCTTCCACCAGCGCCTGGCAAAAATGAGCGGTCCCGAAATCCCGTCCGCCCTTAAGTGCCAAAATCGCTCGCTGCCAGCGCTCGTCACTGCAGACGCCGAATCCTACCTTGAGGCCAGAAGCGAACGGTTTGGTAAACGTCCCGAGGTAAAGCTTCGGAAATGCTTCCCACTGCGGCGCTTCGAAGACACTGACGGCCTCGGCCGGACCGTCGAAATAGAGCTCGCGGTAGGCGGCGTCTTCGATCACGGGATTGACGAGGCCAGCGTCAGCCAGCGCGCGAGCCAAAATGGCTTTCTCTTCGGCTGAGCGGCTGCGGGAGGTTGGGTTGGCAAAGTAGCTCTGGAGGTAAAGTGCGCGCACTCGTTCGCCCGGCAAAGCCGCAAGAAATTTCGGGAGTGCTTCGAGGTCGAGGGAGCCATCGGGCAGGCAGGGCATCGCCCGGCAGTCCAGTCCCAGGGTAGCCGCAGCTTCTAGCAGGACGAAATAGGTGGGTGACTCGACGAGCAGGATGTCGCCCGGCTCGCAAATCGTTTCCAGGCCAAGAATCAGTGCCTGTTGCGAACCGTTGGTGATGAACACCCGCTCCAGGGGTTGTGGCGCGTCTGCACCGTCGAGTTCCATCAGGCGGCGGGCTACCCATTCGCGAAGGCCCAGCCGGCCAATGTTGGAGCCGTACTGCAAAGGCTCTCGCCGTCCATCGGCCTCCAGCCGGCGCACGGATTCGGCGACTTCCGCCAGCGGCAGGCTCGCGGTATCGGTAAAACCGGCGGCGAGGGACAGCAGCCCGGGAATCTCCAGCGCACGTTGCATTAAGTCGGCGATGGTGAGCGGCTGAGCGCGGTTGCCCAGTTGCGAAAGTCTCAGGCGGGTAGGTACTTTCATCTCAAACCACGAAAAAATGGCCCGATATTGGGCTTTAGGCGAGCGTTAACGCGGGACACGTCATACTTTTGTTCGCAGCCCTACAAAGATTCCATCTACGAAATCTCCGTTCACGGGGTAAATTTTGCACGGATGCAGCACCCTGAGATGACCCTACCCGATCCCACTTTCCACCTTCGCGTGCCGCTTTTGTATGCGATCCTCAGCGGGATCTACATTTGGATATCGGATACCTGGCTTTTTGCCGAAGCACCCGCCCATGAGGCTGTCCTGCGGGCGAGTCTGCTAAAAGGATTTTCTTTCATTGCGGTTACCACGTTGCTGCTGGCTGTTCTGCTGCGATTTTATACTGCCCGCCTGCAGCGGCAGCAGCTGCGCACCGAGCAGGTTTACCGCTCATCGATGATTGCCTCGCAGCACCTGCTGCGCAACTTCCTCAACGAGGCGCAAATTATCCGCTACACCCTTGAAGAAAGCGACCACCCCGAGGCAAAGGAGGCCCTCCAGTCGATTGACGACGCCACCGATTCCTTGGTTGCACAATTGGATGAGCTTGGGCGGCTCAAGGATGTGACCAGCGAAAAGATTCGCACGATCACGTTTGGGGATGTGAGACCCGGAGTGAAATTCTTTGACGATCCGGAGGAGAGCAAGAGCTACCAGCGAAAGAGCGATTATTGATCTCCACCTACCGCGAGGCTCTCAGGCTTCCACTTCGGTTTTCTCGATACGAATACCCATTACACGCCTCACCGACTTGCGGTAGCGGACGCGCTTCTTTTTGGGTCGATCCGCCGTTTGAACCGCATGGCCGTTTGCCGCTTCCGAAATCGGGTCGGCGACCATAGCCGTCTTTCGGCTGCCATTGGCGAATCCGTTGCGACTTGCGAAACGCGTGTTTCCCCCATTCTGCCAGCCGAAGAGGCTTCCCTGGCGCTCATCCTCTTCGTCCATCCAAGGATCGTCGAAACCGAGATCAAAGGAGGGTACGTCGTCGATTGGGTAGTCAATCAACTCCTCTCGTTCCCTTCGGTAGAGGTGCAGGTAGCCGTAGACCTCGTCGGTGATTTTTCGCACCAGCGTAGATTCACCGTAGGAGTAGAGATCCGGTACCCGCAGACAGGCGACGTGGCGGTTCTGAATCCGGTTTTTCAAGATTATCCCTCGGATGTATTCGACCTGCCACTCTTCCATCGCGAAGATAATGTTGGCCCAACGGATGTCCGAGGCTCTTAGCGGACGGCCTTGCTTGGGGATAATCCCAACAGAACGAGTCACGACACCCGGCTTGTGGCGGAAGACAGAGGCAGCAGTCGGACTCCGAGCAATATTATGAGTACAGACGAAAAGCAGGTGGAGCATGCCTCGTTTCAGTCACCAGAGATACCGTGTTGCAAACCTTTAATTTCAAGAAATATACCTATTCAAGAACAAGGCCTATTTTTAAAAAATCTAGGGTATTTGTGTTTTTTTAAGACCGGATAAACCCTATTCTGGCGCGTAAAATTAACATAGCTCTGACAACCTTTTCAGAAAGGTCATATTTCCGTTTGCGGCTCTGAATCGCAGAAAACAGATCACTCGGAGGAGGAGATCGTGTCTACCGTTTACGCCAGGCAAAGATGCCGATGGTTGCTCCCAGCAGTAGGGACATTGCGGCGGGTTCGGGGACCGTCACGAGGTTGAAGCTCGTGGCCACTCTGATGTCGTCCACGAGGTAGCCGTCGGCGAAGCTCGCCCCGCAAGCGACCGTAAAGTGATCGAGAAAAAGCGATTCGCCGCGCATGCTGTTGGGCGTGGTGGCGTCGATGTCCCATTCAACCACTTGTTCAGCAGCCGGGTAGCTTTCGCCCTCGCGGTAGCAGGCCAGGCGCACACGGGTCTCGCCTTGGCCTGAAAAGGGGTTGTAGGGGGCCTCAGACGGGTTGGTGTAGTCGATCCGCATCAGAATGAGGTAGGTTTCGCCAGGCTGAACTTCTCCTTCGGCATGAAAACGGTTTTCACCCGCGGTGGGCATCAGCCGAAAGCGTCCACCTGCAATGGCAAAGGGACCAAACGGCGCCGGTTTGTTTCCTTTACGCCCAATGCCGCCACCAATTCCGTCGTGCCTTGACGACGTTGCGAGGCCACCCCCGCATCCGCCCAGATACCACGGTTCAAAGTGCTCGGAACGCACCAGAAAGCTGATATAAACCGTGAATGAACGTCCCAGCCACTGATTGTCCCCAGGGTCGCCAGTGACCTGCAAGACCTCAGAGAGTTCGATCGCAGCGCCTTCGTTCGGCATCGACAACAGCGCGCCGCCCGACGGCGGGAAGTGCCCGGCGAAGGTGAGGCTTTCCGGGGCGAGCTTCCACTTCGAAGGTTCTTCGACATTCGCGTAGCGCGTAAAGGCCTCTTGAACCGCTTCCGTACTTTCGTAGTCAACCACCTCTTCCAGAAGCATGCCGCGAGGTGACTGTGCCTGGCCCTGACAGACGAGCAATGGAGTCAGCAAAAAGATCCGGCTTAAAGGACGAAACATGAGCATGTTGGCAGGATAGTGTCGACTAGCCTGCCGTCGAGTCTCAACTCCGCTCCTCTTTCGACGTGGGCTAAACGTAGGCCAATCGCCATGGCGCTAGCGTTGAGGGAGGTTGCCTCCGACCTCCTCGGGCCAGGAAAAACCCTTTCCCACTCGGGTTTTCAGGCTCCCCCGCCTGCGAGTGGGGCGGTGGCGAAACTTGTCCGGTTTCAGGACAAGCTTTTGGCGTGCATTCACAAAAGCGACCTGTTTGCCTGCCAAGATGGCTAAAGAACTCGAAGAGGGGACGGCCCTCCAGCTCGATTTCACCAAGTTGAAGAAAGTCGCGCAAACCGAAGCCGATGTGCTCGTGGCGGTGGCTCAGGATGCGACCACAGGGGAAGTCCTGATCGTGGGCTACGCCAACCAGCTCGCGCTCGAGACCGCTCTGCGCGAGCGCAAATGCGTCTTTTGGAGCACCTCGCGCAACGAGCTCTGGATCAAGGGCAACACCAGCGGCGATTTCCTGCGGCTCGAAGAGGTACTGGTAAACTGCGAGCAGAACAGCATTTTGTACAAAGTCACGCCGATGGGGAAGGGCGCTTGTCACACGAAGGACAGCACCGGCAAAACGCGCGTGGGTTGTTACTACCGCCGCCTGAATCTCGAAAACGGCACGCTGGAGTTTCTTGAAACCAAGGCCTAATACCCTCTTGCCGAAGAGGTTGGTAAATTTATCGAGATAATTTTGGATGCAGAGCCAGGCAGCGAGGGCGACGGCTGGGCCTGTAGGCCCCGCCTCGTCGTCGCCAACGCCGCTCTGCGCCAAAAGCATCCGAAGCCGCCACGCGGCGTTCAACCTACCGATCTATTCGGTAAGGTGGTATCACTCGGCAAGGGGGCTCTGGTGGGAATGGGCCCCGCTCTCCGACACGCGGCTCAGTCCGGATCGGCTGGAAATCAGCGTCTAGCCAATTTCGGCGGGGTCGGCCTCGACCGCGCTCTCTTCAGGTTCTGGCTCGACGTCGGCGTCGCCGCCAATCGCAAATGGTTCGCACCGGGTAGCGATTCCGGCTTCGGGATCGAAGTCGATCAGGGTGCCGCAGAGCCGCACGTCGCCAGCGGCGACCGGCCAGCGGCGCGGCAGTCCGTCGAGCAGCTTTGCGAGGATTGGTTGAATCTCTCGTCCGAGCACGCTCTCGTAGGGGCCCGTCATGCCCGCATCGGTATGATAGGCGGTGCCGCGCGGCAGTACGCGCGCATCGGCGGTTGGCACGTGGGTGTGGGTCCCGCAGACCGCTAAAGCGCGGCCGTCGAGGTACCAGCCCATCGCAATTTTCTCACTGGTGGCCTCGGCGTGCACCTCCAGAAAGAGCCCGTCGCAAAGCGGCCTGAGCTCCTCGAGCAGTTCTTCGGCGCTGCGGAAGGGGTCGTCGGCTGGCACCTTCATAAACGTGCGTCCCAAAACGGTTGCCACCCCTAGCCGAAAGCCGTCAGGCGCTTCCACGATCAGAAAACGTTTGCCCGGGGACCTCGGAGAGAGGTTTGCCGGGCGGCAAACCCGCTCCAGCGCGTCGATCTCGCTCGCAAAGCCTTTTACGTCCCAAACATGGTCGCCGAGGGTTATGGCGTCGACGCCCGCTTTCTCCAGTTCCGGGGCGATCTTAGCTGACATCCCCGCGCCGGCGGCGGAATTCTCCGCGTTGGCGATGACGAGGTCCAGCCCGAGCTCCTTGCGCAGCGCCGGGAGCCGTTTAGCCACGATCTCGCGTCCCGGCGAGCCCACAATATCCCCGATAAACAGCAAACGCATCCCCGGAGCGAAGCGCGCCCGCGCAAACCCCGCAATCGGAAAACCGCCTTGTGGGTTTGGAAAAATTAAGGGCATCCGCCGTCGCCTGCGATCATTGGCATGCCCGCACGGCGGCTACTGTCCAAAGCCCGGCGGTGTCGATGCCTTCGCCCGCGTCAGAATCCATCATTGGTTTTTGCTGCCCGACGGACGAGAAAGTCAGCGGTACGTTCCAGCGGATCGAAGCCCAGGAATTCTGGGGCGTTTGGGTAAAGGCTCGATACCGGATTGAGGTCGATGAACGTGGGCGTGCCGGACGTTTCGTTCAGGTACTCGAGCGCCCCAAGCTCCATGCCGGCGGCTTCAGCTAGGTGCCGGGCAGTGTTCGCCAGGGCTGGCTCCACTCGAGCGCGGAGGCGCACCGAGGGGTCGCCGGAGGCCAGACAATAGTTGAAATCGCCCTCTACCAACGGTGAGGACGCCTCGTACAGGATCTCGCCACCGAGCATTTCGAGGCGGTGCACCGCGCCATCGACAGGTACGAGGCGTTCCTGCTCTACCCAACCCGCGGCTGGGTCGAGGTCCTCCGGGGCGGGTTCGTGCAAGTCGAGCGCGCGGATGCCCTTGCCGAACCCCCCGGCAGCGGGCTTGAGCAAAACCGCTCGTCCCGGTAACGCGCGACCGCCGGGGATTGCGAGCCGCGTTTCCGGTGTGCTAACCCCGCAATCGCGGAAAAGCGATGCCTGCGCCTGTTTGCTGTAGCCGAGTCGCAGGCAGCGAGCGGAGTTGACAACGCCTCCGCCCACGTGCTCCCAAGCGACCAAGGAAGATTCAAAGGCTGTGGCACGCGCCGGTTCGCGCCGCATCAGCAGCGTCGAAACGCGGTTGACCAATAGGTCCGCGGAGACGGACAAAGCCTCCGGGGCGGTTTCGACGAGCACCGCGGCGCCCCGTGCCCGCAACGCTTCCGCGAGCGGCTCGACCCATTTCGGGATGTCAGTCAGGAGAATGATGCGGCGATCCGGAGGCACGAGAAGCGTTCGATGGAAGTGAAAAAGACACCATGAACGCCCATTCCTTCAACCCCGGGCGCAAAAAGTTGTAGGGCTGCCGTTTGCGCTTTTGCCTTGCGTCAAGGGCGGTTTTGATCGATCCTCCACTATTCCGCTGATTCATGTTTCCCGGCGGAAAGGCAATGACACAAATCAACCTGCATAGCAACCCATCATGAGCACCGAGACCCTCACCCCCACCCAGCCTACCGACGTTCAGCAGCCGATGCGCGGCGCTGATGTCGTCGTCAAATGCCTGGAGAACGAAGGGGTAGACGTCGTCTTCGCCTATCCCGGCGGTGCCTCGATGGAGTTGCACCAGGCGCTGACGCGCTCGTCCACGCTGCGCACCATCCTGCCGCGTTTCGAACAGGGCGGTGGCTTTATGGCGCACGGCTACGCCCGCGCCACCGGGAAAGCCGGGGTGTGCATGGCCACTAGTGGTCCGGGTGCGACGAACCTCGTCACCTGCATTGCCGACGCCTTTATGGACTCCATTCCCCTGGTGGCGATCACCGGGCAGGTGTTTCAGGAGTTCATCGGCAAGAGCGCCTTCCAGGAAACCGACTTTTTCGGCATGACGCTGCCGATTGTGAAGCACAGCTACCTCGTGCTCAAGGCCGAGGACCTGCCGCGGGTTATCAAGGAGGCCTTCCACGTCGCCGTTTCGGGGCGCCCGGGCCCGGTCGTCATCGATATTCCGAAAGACGTTCAGCAAAAGGTTTTCGCGCCGGACTTCGACGCGGAGATCGAGCTGCCGGGTTACCGCGAGCCGCCCAGGGCCAGCGACAGCGAACTGCAGGCGGTGCTCGAGCTGATCGAAAAAGCTGAGCGACCGGTCTTGTACACCGGCGGCGGTATTCTCTCGGCCAATGCCAGTGCCGAACTGCGTGCCTTTGCTGAAGTGACCGGCCTGCCGGTGGCCAGCACGCTGATGGGCCTTGGCGCCTTCCCCGCCACTCACCCGCAGAGCCTTTACTGGTTTGGCATGCACGGGACCGTGGCGGGCAACTGGGCCGTCTGCGAGAGTGACCTGCTCATCGCGATCGGTGCGCGTTTCGACGACCGGATCACGGGCACCGTCAGCAAGTTCGCGCCCGAGGCGACCATCGTGCACTTCGACATCGACGCCTCGGAGCACAACAAGAACAAGCCCGCGCATTTTCCTATCCACAGTGAAGCCCGCTATGCCCTGAGTCGCATGACCGAGCTTGCCCGCGAAGCCGGGTTCACGAAGCCGGACCTCGGGCCATGGTTCGACCGCATCAACCAGTGGAAGGCCGAGCACCCGTTCCCGTTCCACTACAAGCCGAGCCCGCATATCCTGCCGCAGGAGGCCATCGAGGTTCTTTACCAGGAAACCAAGGGGGAAGCGGTTATCGCGACTGGCGTGGGCCAGCACCAGATGTGGGCGCCGCAGTACTACCACATCGATGAGCCCCGCACCTTCCTCAGCAGCCTGGGCCTTGGCACCATGGGCTTCGGGCTGCCGGCGGCCATTGGGGCACAGGTGGCGCGGCCCGACAAGCTCGTGGTCAACATCGACGGTGACGGCTGCTTCCTCATGAACGTTCAGGAGCTGGCCACCGCCTGGGTGGAAAAGCTGCCGGTCAAAACCCTCCTGCTCAACAACCAGCACCTCGGTATGGTGGTGCAGTGGGAAGACCGCTTCTACGATGGCGTCCGCGGCCACACGATTCTCTGCGATCCGGAAAACATCGGCGGTCCCGAAAACCTCGACGCGATCTATCCGGACTTCGTTGGCATCGCCGCCGGATTCAAGGTGCCCGGGCGCTGCGTGCACAAACGCGAAGAACTTCGCGAGGC
>JBHJGW010000206.1:0-26106 GCA_050331415.1 Opitutales bacterium
CTAACAGAAGATGGCGTTGTGTTTATATCAATCGACGGCAACGAATTAGCAAGTTTGAGTCGGGTTTGTGACGAAGTTTTTGGGGAAGACAATGCGCTGGGAACATTAGTCTGGAAAAACGCCACGGACAACAACCCTACAAACATAGCTGTAGAACACGAATACATTGTTTCATATTGCCGCAGCAAGTCTGATGTTAAGCCGGTTTGGAAGTCGAATTTTTCGGACATCAAAGACCTTTTGAAAAAAGTTGGAGATGAGCTCAATAGAGCCCACAGAGAGTCAGCATTACTAGAGTCAGCCTACGCGGAATGGTTTAGAGAGAACAAAAGCCAATTAGGAAAGCTTGATCGCTATAAATACATTGACAAGGGCGGCATTTACACAGGAAGTCAGAGTGTACATAACCCTGGCAGAGAGGGGTATCGCTATGATGTTATTCACCCCGTAACTGGCAAGCCATGCAAAGAGCCTTTGATGGGGTACCGATTTCCCCAAGAATCCATGCAAAAGTTGATAGATGCTGGGCGAATTTTGTATGGTGAAGATGAAAATAAGATAGTTGAAATTAAAGTATACGCTGAAGAATACAGCGACAAGCTATCATCAGTCTATGAGCTTGACGGTCGTCTAGGTGCTTATGATCTAAGAGATCTTTTTCCTGAACTTAGAAAGACATTCACAAACCCGAAACCCCTCAGGTTGCTTAGTCATTTAGCATCCTTTGTTCTAGAAAAAAACGACATCATACTCGACTTCTTTGCGGGCTCCTCAACGACCGCACATGCGGTGATGCAGTTGAATGCCGAAGATGGCGGCAATCGCCGCTTCATCATGGTGCAGCTGCCCGAAGCCTGCGACGAGAAGAGCGAAGCCTTCAAAGCGGGCTACCCAACCATCGCCGAGATCAGCAAGGAGCGCATCCGCCGAGCCGGTAAGAAGATTAAGGAAGAAAACGCCACGAACGCCGCCACGCTCGACACCGGCTTCCGCGTGCTGAAGGTGGACACCTCCAACGTGAAGGACATCTACTACACCCCCGACCAGATCAAGCAGGACGAGTTGACCCTGCACATAGATCACATCAAGGAGGGTCGCAGCGCCGAGGATCTGCTGTTTCAGGTCATGCTGGATTGGGGCGTCGATCTCAGCCTGCCCGTCACTCCGGAAACCATCCTGGGCAAGCAGGTTTACTTCGTGGACGACAACGCCAACGCCGCCTGCTTCGAGACCGGCGTCGACGAGGACTTCGTGAAGGAGCTCGCCAAGCGTAAGCCCCTGCGCGCCGTCTTCCGCGACTCCGGCTACGCCAACGACGCCGTCAAAATCAACATCGGGCAAATCTTCCAGCTCCTCAGCCCCACCACGGACCTCAAGACGCTATGAGCGGGAAGCAGCCCAAGAAACCTGCCAAGAAGCAGGAAGTGTCGCTGGTTCGCTCCTCAGCGGCAGAATACCTCACGTTCATTACCGCCACAGGTGAAGGGGGCGTTGAAGCGGTCTACGCGGATGAGGATGTCTGGCTGAGCCAGAAGATGATGGCCGCGCTCTACGACGTGGATGTGCGGACGGTCAACTATCACCTGAAAAAGGTTTTCGAAGACAGCGAGTTAGAGGCCGGTTCAGTTATCCGAAAATTTCGGATAACTGCTAACGACGGCAAAATCTACCAAGCGCAGCATTACAATCTCTCCGCCATCATTGCCGTAGGCTACAAGGTCAACTCCGAGCGGGCCGTGCAGTTTCGCAAATGGGCGACGACCGTGGTAAAGGAGTTCACCGTCAAGGGCTTTGCCATAGACGACGAACGCCTGAAGCAGGATGGCTCGGTGCTCGGTAGGAAGTATTTCGAGGAACAACTGCAGCGGATTCGGGAAATCCGTCTCAGCGAGCGTAAGTTCTACCAGAAAATCACCGATATTTACGCAACCTCCATTGACTACGATGTCACCGCGCAAGCTACGAAACGCTTCTTCGCGACGGTCCAGAACAAGCTCCATTGGGCAATCCACGGACAGACGGCTGCTGAAATGATTTACCACCGGGCCGATGCCGAGAAGCAACACATGGGTTTGACCACCTGGAGGGACGCACCGAAGGGCAAAATTCAGAAATTTGATGTAAGCGTGGCGAAGAACTACCTGACGGAAGCTGAGATGGCCCAGCTTTCGCGACTGGTAAATGCCTACCTGGACGTTGCTGAAGACATGGCCCTTCGCGAAATCCCCATGACCATGCAGGACTGGGAGACTCGCCTTAACCGATTCTTGGAAGCGACTGATCGCGATGTCCTCCAGGATGCGGGCAAAGTTACCGCTGAGATAGCCAAGGCGCACGCCGAGACCGAATTTGAGAAGTACCGCATCGTCCAAGATCGCCTGTTTGAGAGCGACTTCGACCGGATGATTAAAAAGCAGGGAGACACGGAATGAAGCTGAAGTTCAAAATCCAGCCCTACCAAACTGCCGCCGTCGAAGCGGTGGCGGATTGCTTTGCCGGACAGCCAAAGTTGGACAGCGTTTCCTATCGCATTGACCCGGGCCGTGCCGAAAAGAACAACCAACGCGAGATGGATTACGCGGAGGCCGGATTCCGTAACGCGGACATCCAGCTCCCGCCGGTCAAGGTGCTGGAGAACATTCAAAAGGTGCAACGGAGCCAAAACCTCCCGCAGTCGACCAATTTGGAAGTCAGCAAGGTCTGCGACTACAACCTCGACGTGGAGATGGAAACCGGCACGGGTAAGACCTATTGCTACATCAAGACGATGTTCGAGCTGAACAAGCGTTTTGGCTGGAGCAAGTTCATCATCGTGGTGCCAAGCATCGCCATTCGGGAGGGCGTCCACAAAAGCTTCCAGATCACCGCTGAGCACTTTCTGGAGCAATACAACAAGCGCGTCCGCTTCTTCATTTACAACTCGAAGCAGCTCCACGATCTTGAGAGCTTCTCGTCGGATGGGGGGCTCAACGTGATGATCATCAACGTGCAGGCCTTCAACGCCCGTGGCCAGGACGCCCGGCGGATCTACGAAGAGCTGGATGACTTTCAGTCCCGCCGACCGATTGACGTGATCGCCAAGAACCGTCCGATCCTGATTATCGATGAACCCCAGAAAATTGAGGGCACCTCCGCGAAGGCAAGCAAAGGCTTCGACTCACTGAAGGAGTTTAACCCTCTGATGATCCTGCGCTACTCCGCCACGCACAAGAAGGAGCACAACAAGATTTACCGGCTGGACGCCCTGGATGCCTACAACCAGAAGCTTGTCAAAAAAATCGCGGTACGCGGTATTCAGGTCAAACACCTTCCCGGCACAAACGCCTACCTCTACGTCGAAGGCATTTTAATTAGTCAGACGAAACCACCCGAGGCCCGCGCGGAGCTGGAGATCAAGCAGAAGAACGGAATCAAGCGCGTCTTCCGCAAGATCGGCAAAGGCACCAACCTCCACGAGCTTTCTGGCGGCCTGGATGAATACAAGGGCTTCGTCGTCTCTGAGATCGACGCCCGCGACGGCACCGTCGCCTTCACCAACGGCGTGACCATCCAGACGGGCGAGGCAACCGGCGACGTGAACGAACTGGCGCTCCGCCGCAACCAGATTCGGGAAGCGATCAAAGCCCACTTCGAGAAGGAGCAGCAACTGTTCGATCAGGGCATCAAAGTGCTCTCCCTGTTCTTCATCGATGAGGTCGCCAAATACCGGACCTACGAAGAAGGGGAAGCAATGCCCGGCGACTACGCCCGCATTTTTGAAGAAGAATACATAGATGCACTCAACGAGGTACTCTCGCTCGAAGACACGCCATACAATCGCTACCTGAAAGGAATTGAAAAAGAGCGAACGCACAACGGCTACTTTGCGGTCGATAAGAACAACCGCCTGGTCAATCCCTCGGAAAAGAAGTCAGGTGGGTTGAAGGGAGAGAGTGATGATGTGAGCGCCTACGACTTGATTCTCAAAGACAAGGAGCGCCTTTTGTCGTTCAGTGAACCGGTGCGCTTCATCTTCTCCCACTCCGCTCTCCGGGAAGGCTGGGACAATCCCAACGTCTTCGTCATCTGCACGCTCAAGCATTCGGACAACACGATTTCACGCCGTCAGGAGGTTGGACGCGGTCTGCGGCTCTGCGTCAATCAGAATGGAGACCGGATCGACAACCCGGATATCGTTCACTCGATCAACGTCCTTACCGTCGTAGCCAACGAAAGCTACAAGGACTTCGTGGCGGGGCTCCAGAAGGACATCAGCGCCTCGCTGTCCGCTCGGCCACGGGTGGCGGACGAGAAGTACTTCACCGGCAAGGTGCTCAGGGCGGAAGACGGCTCCGAAGTTACCGTCACTCCCCAACAGGCGCGGCAAATCGAATTCTACCTCATTCAGAACGGCTTTGTGGACTTCGATAAAAAGATTACTGAGAAGTACCACGAGGCCAAGCGGGAGGGCACTCTTCCGGACCTGCCGCCCGATTTGCAACCGCACGCCCCCGCAGTCTTTCAGCTGGTCAACAGCGTCTTCGACGACAGCCAGATTCCGACACCGGATGACGCCAGTAAAGGACAGGTGCTTCTTCCGAACGCCAACTTCGAGAAGAAGGAGTTTCGGGCGCTCTGGAATCGCATTAATCGTCAAGCCGCCTACACCGTGCATTTCGAGACGGAGGAGCTGGTCCAAAAGTGCATCGACTGTTTGAATGGGGAGCTGCGGGTTGCACCGCTCCAATACTACATTCAAAGGGGAGAGCAGCGCGAAGAGGCCTCCTACGACGATATCAAGGCGGGCAAAGCTTTCGCGCTCGCCGAATCGGACACTGGCACTGTCCGCACGACGGCGCACTCCTCTGTCAAGTACGACCTGGTGGGCAGCCTAGCCGAAGAGACCCAACTGAAACGGCAAACCCTCGTCGAGATTCTCAAAGGCCTCGAGTCTCCGGTCTTTGCCCAGTTCAAGACCAATCCCGAAGAGTTTCTCGCCCGAGCATCCCGTTTGATCAGCGAGCAGAAAGCCACGGTTATCGTGGAGCACCTCGCTTATGATCCCATCGGGCGAACCCATTCTCTCGATATCTTCACGCGCGAGCGCAAGAAGGTCGATCTGAGCCGAGCGACGCCCGTCAGTCGACACATCTACGACTATGTCTTCACTGACTCCAACACGGAACGGAAGTTTGTCACGGAACTCGACGCGAGCACCGAGGTTGTCGTTTACTCAAAACTGCCGAGTGGTTTCAAAATCCCGACGCCTCTTGGCGGCTATAACCCTGACTGGGCCATCGCATTCGAATCTGGAAAAGTCCGTCACGTCTACTTCATCGCCGAAACGAAAGGCACGATGTCGTCACTGGAACTAAGGGGAGTCGAGAAAAGCAAGATCGCCTGCGCCCGGAAGTTCTTCGCGAAAATCAGCAAGGACGAAGTCCGGTACGATTTCGTCGATAGCTACGGCAAGCTGATGGAGTTGGTGGGGTAGAACGGAGCATGGCAATGCCCTGGAATTCGGAACACACTAAATGGCTGGTCGATACCGGTGAACGACTAAAGACCGCCGACGGCAAGGAGGTCGGGGTCTGGGAGTTCCGTCATGAGAACGACGAGGCAGTGCTCTCGTCCTGGGCGAAACACTTCCGGAATCATTACTGTCTGGATACAGATATCGATTTCCTTCGGGGCAAATGTCCGCGATCGGATTATCTGACCAATATCAAGTTCCCTTGCAGAACATCCAAACTCGGCCCAGGAATCAGAGCAGGAGATTTTGGGGAAATTCTGGTTACCGATTACCTGCAATGGCTTCTCGGTTACTGGGTACCCAGGGTACGGTGGTCATCAAAGGTTATTCGAGATGAATCGCCCAAGGGCAGCGATGTCATTGGATTCCGATTTCATAAACAAAACGCAGAAGCCTCCACCAAGGACGTGTTGTTTGTCTTTGAATCCAAGACAAAATTTTCCGCATCTAAAATCAACCGCCTGCAGGACGCCATCAACGATTCAGCCAAGGATCATATTCGAATCGATGAATCGCTGAACTTTATCAAGCAAAAGCTCTTTGAAAAAAAGGAAATCGAACAGGCTCAAAGGATCGAGAGGTTTCAAAGCCCTGTAGATATGCCCTACAAGGAAACCTACGGCGCTGCAGCCATCATTTCAGATGAATGTTTTGACGCCGAAGAATTGGCTTCGGCAGACTGCAGGAAAATTCGTAAGTCAGCAAAATCCAAGGAGGTCTTTCCTCATCCTAATGGCGACAGCCTTGTCCTCTTGGTTATCAAGGGACCCAACATGATGGAGCTTGTCCACGAGCTCTACAGGAGGGCTGCGGATGAGGCCTGATAGAAAATCCAATCGTCTTTTGGGTGTTACTCGATCAAAAGCTAAGATGATCGAGTACCATGTACCTGAAGAATATCAGGAGATAGATTTATCACTACATCCAAATAAGCTCTTCACCATCTCGATTGGCCTGCTGGGTGACCTCGCCGCTGCAACCAACCGGGAGGAGCCAGATCCCGACTCCCTCTTGGAGCTGAAAACCAACCTGCTATTTTCCGCCCGCTTTTTTGACTCCTATCTCCAGTCAAAGCTGAACGAGACACTTGATCCATACCTCGTGCTTCTGGGCTCTGCTTCCTATTACCTGTGCGATCTGCCTGGGAGCTCATCGGTATTGGCGAAGCGCTTTGATGGCGACTCCCCGGACCTGGATGGCGATGGTTTGGAGGACCTGTTGCTCTGGTTGCTGCAGACCGATCTGGGAACCTATTTTGATGGAGCTGAGGGACCGTTCGGCGGATTAATCGACGGGATTTCAAAGTGGATTCTCCAGTTTTTTGAGGATGGGAACGGCGAAGGAAATCTCCTCAATCTGGCCACGAAGCTGCGGGACGCCGTCTATGAATTCGGCACACCTAGGCAGCTTCTGTTTGGTGATGTGATCGCGGCCGTTCTGAGGAAAAAGTTGGAGAATTCCGCCTGGAAGGCGTTACCGTCATATTCCGGGCTGCCCCGCGACAAATGGCTCCATGCGCTGCAAAAGGATTCGTTCATCACGGAACTTTGGCCTGCACAACACCTTCTGGGCCAGGCGGATGTTCTCAAAGGCGAGTCTGCCATCGTTCAGATGCCCACAAGCGCTGGCAAATCGAAGGCAACGGAGCTGATCCTTCGAAGCGCGTTCCTGGCTGAGCGCGTATCACTGGCCATCATCATCGCCCCGTTCCGGGCGCTGTGCCATGAGATCAAGAACAGCCTCGTCGAGGCGTTCCACAACGAAACCACCAAGGTGGATGAATTATCCGATGCCCTACAGACCGACTTCGAGATTGCCGAACTTCTGGGGCACCAACAGATCCTGGTCGTAACTCCCGAGAAGCTGCTCTATGTCCTTCGGCATGCTCCGGAGCTGGCTGCCCACGTTGGCCTGCTAGTTTTTGATGAGGGCCACCAGTTCGACAGCGGCACCCGAGGCATCACATACGAGCTGCTTCTGACGTCGCTGCGCTCCATGATTCCTGAAGGAACCCAGAAGGTCCTGATCTCAGCGGTCATCAGCAACGCCGAGGCTGTTGGAGAATGGCTGAATGGGGAACCCAGTGTCGTCGAAGGCACAACCCTGATTCCGACTTTCAGATCGGTCGGATTTGCGAGCTGGCTCGATCAGTTGGGAAAGATCGAGTACGTCGACAGCCGTGACGCCGAACAAAGTGAGTTTTTCGTTCCGAGGGTGATCGAAAGATTTAATCTCGGAAGGAAGAAGCGGGAAAGGACGGATCGCTTTTTCCCTGAAAAAACGGACGGGCAGGCTATCGCACTTTACCTCGGTCTGAAATTGGTCCCGAATGGCAGTATCGCTGTTTTCTGCGGGCGGAAGTCGACAGCGGCCAGCGTCTGTGAAAAGGCCGTCGATATTATCGAGCGAGGTGCACCGCTGGCCTTGCCGTCAGATTTTTCAGACGCCCAGGAAGTTGCGAGGCTAACACATCTGCATATCGAGAATCTCGGCGCTGACGCTCCGGCGTCCCAGAGCGCGGCACACGGCATTTTTTCCCATCATGCCAATACGCCTCATGGTATTCGGCTGGCGGTGGAGCATGCCATGCGTGACGACCTTGTGCGATTCGTGGTTTGTACCTCGACTTTGGCGCAGGGCGTAAACCTTCCGATTCGATACCTCATCGTGACCGGTGTCTACCAGGGCATGGAACGCATCAAGGTTCGAGATTTCCATAACCTCATTGGCCGAGCGGGCCGAGCCGGGATGCATACCGAAGGCAGCATCTTGTTTGCCGATCCGGTGATCTTTGACAAGCGGAAGGCCCGTAACGACAAATGGCGCTGGGACCAGGTGAAAGAGCTTTTGGAACCGCGCAATTCTGAGCCATGCATCAGCAATCTTCTATCGATCTTCGATCCCATCAAGAGCGATGACGAGAAATACACCATCACCATGGAGGCACTGGATTTTGCCAAGGCCTATATCGACGATCCTGATGAAATTGCCAAGCTGGCTGCCGGGACAGCCGCACGACACGGAGACAAAAATTTCTCCCGAGACGGTGTCGAGCGGCAAATCGCCTGGAGAATCAGCCTGATCTGTGCCGTCGAGAGCTTCCTGCTATCTCATTGGGATGAATCTGAAAATGGTCTTTCGGAAGCTGATGTGATCCGCCTGGCCGAAGGGACGCTGGCTTTTTTCCTGGCTGATGATCAGAAAAAGAAGCATATCCGCGAGTTGTTTCAGCTTCTCGCAGGGAACATCTCTGCAAACATCACAGATCCGGCTCGCCGTAAAATCTATGGCCGGACGCTTTACGGTATTCAAGATGCCCAAGCCATCGAGGGATGGGTCCAAACCAACGCCGACAGTCTGCGTACGATTGTTGATTAAACAGACGCGCTCGATCTTGCCTGGCCATTGCTTACCCGGCATATCAACAGTGGCGTATTCACAAAGTTCGATAAACCGGAGGTGCTGAAAGAAATCGCGCATGGATGGATCAGTGGAAAGCCCTTCAGCGACCTTCTGAAAATCATCCGTAAGCGAAAAACCAAGATGATATGGGGCACTCGCCGAAGGGAGTTCAAGATCGATCATGTCGTCGACGTCTGCGAAGGGACGCTCGCTTATGACGGAGCGCTCGTTGTAGGCGCTGTGTGTGAATTCATCGAAACCCTCGACCAAGATGGCACTGGAGACCTGATCAATCGTCTGCAGCTTTTTCAAAAGCGCCTGAAATATGGTCTGCCGACCGAAACCATCATTGCCCTTTACGAGCTTGGCTTTTCGGACCGCGTCATTGCTCAGGATCTTGCCGCATCCTTGAACCTGGCAGCGACCCAGAAGAAGGATCTCGTGATGGCGCTGAAAAAAGATCGTGACGGAGCCAGGGCGGTGATGGAGAGATACCCTGGTTTTTTTCAGAAGAGGATGGATGAACTGGTCGATTAGTGCAGATTTTCTCAGCACTGATTGTGATGCGTAATGCTGCCCGTTTGGTGATGATCAAATGAATGGGTTCTTCTAAAATGAGCGCAATCCCCATGTATAGTCAGAAGCCAAGCGAGCTGCGGCAGATCATCAAAACCGTGTCTTTGGCGTGCTCGGGGAGGTGCTCCCATGCTGCGCAAGTTTCGGCCAGTTTGGGGCAGGCCGGGCCAAAACTTTGTGAGTCTATTTGTGCGTATCCGGGCGTTTTTGTTGACAAATCCGGCTCTGGTAGCGGGATGGAGGTCGGCGATTGAGGGGTTCGAGTTCCCGGCGACCTTATCGAGGTTTTCCGGATACGGCGATATTACTGCACGGATCGCAGACTTCAGTTGTGGCGGAAGGCGGTCCCACACTTTGCGCCGTAAACCCGATCAATAGGGCGAAACAATCGCCCCAATCGCTTGTTTCAGGTTAATCGGAAGATGCGGCCAGGCCTCCTGAATGAGCGCGCGGTCCCGCCCATCCAAGACTGAAATTTCGGTGTAATCTCGGTGTCTGGATGCTCCGCTGATTCTGAAGATGCTGGTGTTTGGAGCTTTGTGTGATTCGGCAAGCTGGTTCGACCCCAGTATCTTCATAATCACCAGTATGGCTCAGTCATGGTGCGGATTGCATCGCGCAGGTGCGCAGGCAGCTTCGCCCAAGCGTTAACAATTCGAGCCAAATCGGGATCGCCCAAGTCGGGAGGAAGTGGGGCTATGAGTGGGGGAAGCGGCGATTTTCCTAGAAATTCTACTGCCAGAGCGGGCTTATCAGCCTGTTCTGGCAGGTTCGAGTCCTGTCCCGAGCACTTCTTTGGGCCTCTCAACCGGTTTCCTCTGTCATAATTGCCCCCTCTTTCTCTCCTGAGCATGAGAGAAACGTGAGAGAAAGTCTGCAATCAACGCCAAGGGCGCAGGAAACGAACGCATCGACCGACTTGTGGCAGTCAGAGTACCTCTCGAGGAAAAGAGACTGATAAAAATGCGTCTGAAGCGGCTCCTGCTTCCAATTTCAGGTACGATGAGCCTTGTATGTGATACGGGGCAGGAGTGGATGGCAAGCACGTGGAGGAGCCTTTGGGTTTTAACAATCAGCGAATTCCACGTGGGCTCGACTCAGGTAACCGCTTTTGGCGGGAAAGGGCTTGACGTACCTGGCACCAAGGGCAAGACTACCCGGCTTCGCGGGTCGGTAGCTCAATTGGTAGAGCAGTGGCCTTTTAAGCCATTGGTTCTGGGTTCGAGTCCCAGCCGGCCTACTTTTTTTGGTGGATTACGTTCAAAACGAATTCGCGCAGCGGGCGATGGGGTCGGCCAGCGCCCGCCGCTTGCTGAAAACGATCCTTTAGAATTCGTAGGTGACTTCGGTGCCGTTCTCGAGGGTTACGGACAGCGAGTCGGAATTTTCGGTGATAACCAGGGCGGTGTAATCTTCCCCGGCGACCGGTTCGATTGGCGCGAAATACTCGCCTTCAAGTTGACGGTAGCTCACCCGGGATTCGCCGGTTTCCAAAAGGTACTGCTGTCCGGCCGAGGCAATCATGCGCAGGTTGTTGTGGGCGGTCCGCTCAGTGTTCGCCACGGCCGCCTGGGCCTCCATTTCTTTGCTGGCCACCACAATCTGTTGCAGCAGGTTCGCCCCGATCTCGATAGAGAAGGCCGCTGTGTTGTTGCCCGCCTGTGCGCGAATCTGAATCGGTTCGCCTTCGACAGCCGCCAGGCTTTCCATGCCCGCGGCGTCTTCGCCCAGAGCCGAGGCGAGCGATTCGAACCAGGAGCCGGCATCGATGCTCATGGCGAAGCCTTCGACTTCTCCAACCGCCTCGGCGATCGTTTGCCCCGAGACGCCCTCTCGGTAAGCCTCGGCGAGGTTCTGCAGCTCATCGAAACTGCTTGCCATCAGCAGGTTCCCATCAACGGGCAGGTAAAACTGCTCTTGAGTGACTTCTGGTGACTCCTCGTCGGCCATTCCGGCAAGGTCCTGAGTGATGCTCACCTGGATCACCTTTTCGCCGTCGATTTCGCCGGCCTCCTCCTCGATCTCGACTCGGGGGGCTAGTCCGCTAACGCCGGAAAGGTCCATAATCTTCGAAACGATTTCCTTGGACTGCAGTTCAACCATCCGCAGCAGTTCGCCGCGGTTGATTTGACCCTCCATGACGACGATCATCGTCTCGTAGCCGCGCTCCATGTCGAAGCCTGAGATCGAGCCGGCGAAGGCATCGACGTTTGCGTCGTTGAGGATACGGAGGTTCTCAAGGTAAAGGTCCCACACGGCGCGCACGCCCTCGTCCATCGCAGGAGTCACGTGCGGTGCAAGGTTTTCAAGGTAGGTGACCCACGGGCCGTAGTTGATGCCGCCTAAGAGGTTGATGGGGCCAATCGCCGGGACCTTTGCCGCCAGCTCGCTGACAGAGGGCACCTCAGCGTTGACGAGGTCCGCTTCTGGGCTGCCTTCGCGGACGTTGAGCAAAAAGGCGGTTTTGAGGGCATCGGGCCCGAGCTCGAGACCGATCTGCGCGGAGGGCAAGTTGCCGAGGCGCTTGAAAAGCTCCTGCATCAGCTTCTGAAAGTTCCCTTCGCTGTCCTCGACCTGTGCCGACAGGGCAAAACCGGCCAGCATCTGGGCCTGCTGGCGCAATTGCTCGGAATTGAAGAACGTGGCTGTGACTTCATGCGGCTTCGGCCGGTCGGTCAGTCCGACCCATGGCTCGATCTCTTCGATGCCCGCCAGGGCGTCGGCGGCCGGAGAAAGCACGGTCCACTCGTCAAATTTGCGGTGGGCTAACCCGAGGAAGCGCGCATTTTCCGTGAAGGTTTCGTCGTCTTTGAGCTTCACAAGGATGAATGCCTGCGGTGCGGCGACTACCGAGGCGCCCTGCGCCACGACGGTTACGCCGGCGTCCGGCACGAAGCTGTTGAACTCCGGAAAGCCGGGAAGCATCGTGGCGAAAGTCTTCAGCTGGTTAAACTCTTGCGGCGGCAGCGCAGTCTCGCCGAAAGTCAGGAGGTCGTCGACGAAGGTCTTTAACGGCGGCAATTGGATAATGGCCAGGGGTTCAGCGCTCGGCACGACCGGCGACCCGTCTTCTTGTGCAGACACAGAGGGACAGAGGGTGAGCGCCGTTACGGCAATCAGGGCCGACGCGAGCCGGTGCGAAAGTTTTTGGGCAGGGATCATAGACGGTGCGTTTTTTCAGGATGTTGGTAAGTAATCCACGACGAGAGCGTCGAGGATGTTCGCGGTCAAATACTCATACGTAACCCATCCGTAACCTTGAACCCCCCAATCGCGTCCCCACGAGTTGCGCAGGCGGAAACGAGTGCCGTTTAGGGTGCCATCACTCTGGTAGCCAAACAGGGTCACGGCGTGCGCATAGTCGCGCCGCGGAGTCTGCAGGGAGATAGTTCCATGCCGAGTTCCTCGCGCGTGAGGCCAGTGCAGCGCGATGACCACCGGCTCACGGGCGTTGAGGGCTTGGATGATCCGGTCCACGAGCGAGGCGCCTCTGCCGGGGAGACGCAGAGCGCGAACCTGCCCATGCTGCCGTGCCTCGGCAATCAGCTCCTCGGACGGCGGTGGGGCAGTTTCCCAGGCGTCCTCGGTAACGTCGGGAAAATCGGGCTCAGCGGCGACGCCAAAGGCGTCGAGGCCCCGCAGCACATCATGCAGGGAGTAACCCAGATCCGCGATGCCGTCGTCAGTCACGTTACGAGATCGGCGTGTCGTGGTCTGCTGGATTGCCCAATCGACGTAGCGCTCGGAAAAACGGCGAAATTTGCCCGTTTCCCGGGCAAACTGCAATTCGAGGGCACTGCAAACCGCAAATACCGCGCAGCTGTGGCGGGGCCCCTGCCACTGAACCCGCGGGTGATAATCTTCCACCGGGAAATCGTGAACTTCTTTCGCGAAATCGACCTCCGCCTGCAGGGTGGGCGATTGGTCAAACCGGGCCCTCAGGGCCGCGAGCGGGTCATCCTCAACGCTTGTTTCGGCTGGCTCGGAAAAGGTGGTGGAGGGGCGGGGCAGGGGCTCTGCCGGTGGGGGCGGCTCTGCGCCCTCCCCCGGGTCATAGCCGAAGGCGGCTTGCCAGCGCTCCGGCATATCGCGAAAAGCCACCGAGCTCAGCCCGCGCCGGTGGCGCAACAGAACACTGTGCGGGGTGATTTGCTGAATCCGGACTTGGTGAAAGGTCTGATCTCCGATCGTCATGCGGGCAAACTCGTCACCCTCTTGAAAGTGGCTTTCACCCATCAGCAGCGCCGGCAGCGCCAGCAGCAGCCCGAACAGAGCCGACGCCAGGAGGCGGGCAGGCGGTGACGAAGCGGTGTGATTATTCATCGGCATAGCGGCACATTAGCATGAGGAATCCCTCTACGGTAAACAAGCGCCGAGCGGATTTCGATCCGTCAAAAAGTTGTGAAGATGCGGCGACCGATCCCCGGGGCGCATCGGGCCGGGCAGGGAAGCGCCAACGAGGAGGTTTCAAAGGCCCCTTGGAACCGCTCGTGGCCGGCATTTACCGGCGGCTTACCCGAGCGGCAGGCCTCGGTTCACAGCTGCCGCAGAATTTTTTCCGCACCGAAAGGTTTTTTCGCTTGGAATGCTGCGGCATTTGCTTCCAAACCGAGGACACCCTCTGAGCGGGCTTCTGGCACAGAGAGTTAACGGCCCGCTCGCACCTCGAATAATAATTTGGTTCAGTAATAGCATGGCGAGTCGTGGCAACACCCTGGAATGGTGCATTGTGCGCCTGGGAGAAGATTATAACTGGTGGGTTCAGGAAATCAGTGACGAGGTCCATTGGGACGTCGAAGGGCTGAGCATCATCGATCCCCGGCAGCTCGCGCACCTCGTCGACCTGATTGAGCCGCTGCGCGAATATGATTTTCGCAACGAGCTGCTTGAGAACGCGTTCTACACCTTTAAGATCGCTTCGAAGCTCGACGGCAACCAGCTCAAGCTTGCGCGCACCAACGAAAGTATCTTCGACGCGGTGGAGCCGGTCTTCGCCTTGCCGGACATCATTGACGAGGAAAAGAGCCCCTACGCCGACCTGCTCGACCACATCAGCCGGTTGCGCGTGCGGATGCTCAACGACCTCATCGAGTTCGAGCAGCGTTTTACCCTCGAGGAGCTCGAAGAGGAGCTGCGCGAGGAGCACAACAATTTCTTCCTCGAGGGTAATGCCTTGCACGTGTTCCGGGAGTTGACTGATGTGCTGGAATTCGTGCCAGCTGGCTACGAGCTCGATGAGGAAGAGACCAAAAGTTCCGAGCCCGAGGACGAGATCGAGGACGAATTCCCCGAGATTGACGAGGAGGAGGAGGAGCGCCTCAAAAAAGAAGAGCGGCTCGAATGGGATGAGGATGACGACGAGAGCGATGAGAGTGCTGCGGACGAAGAGCTCACCGAGCTTGACGACGACGATGATGATGACGAGGACTAGGGGCGCCCGAGCCCAGAGCTCAGAATCTTGAATTTTCGACCTTGGCATGCGGTGTGGCGTTCGGGGGGCTGAGTCTCCCGAACCCGTTCTCCGCCCTAAAAAGGGGCGAAAAAATCTTTGGTGTGTCGGCTTTTGGTATTTGGGATTTTCCCCGCTACGGTTTTTGCTTGCAGGCATGTCTGACGATGCTGCCTCCGAAACGCTGTTGATCGATGCGCTTCCCGGCCTGCGGATGCCGGTGACACAGGTGACGCGGGAGCTATCCTCGATGTGGATGGCCCCGGAGCCGCGGCGGGGGCGCCCGCCCGAGGATTTTCGCGCTTCGCAGCTCAACCTTATCTTGCACTTCGGGCTGCACACCTCTGCTGAGGAAGCCCAGGACCGCTTCCAGACGGCGGTGGCTTTCGCCAAGGTTTACCCGTGCCGAATCATCGTGCTGTGCCCGATGGGCCGGGAGCGCTCCGACCGCCTGCTCGACGCCAAACTCTATGCGGAGTGCTTCCTCGGTGAAGGGCTTCGCGAGATGTGCTGCTGCGAAGCGCTGATTCTGGGTTACCCGACGCGCGAGGCCGGATTTCTGACCAACCAGGTCTCGACCTGGCTCGAGGGCGACTTGCCGGTCTACCTCTGGACGCACCGGGTCCCCGCCGACCGGCTTCGCGAAAACCATTGGGATTTCCTCCAAATGTGCCGGCGCATTGTGTACGATGGCGCCATTGAGGCCGGAGCTTTGGGCAAACAGCATTTTCCCGAACCCGAGCGCGTTGTCGACCTGGCCGCAGCGCGATTGCTGCCTGTGAGGCAGGCTTTGGGGCAGTTTCTGAGCGGATTTGCCCCGGCTACGCTGATTGAAGGCATGGAACGCGTTGAGGTGGCTGGCTCCTCGAGCTGCCATGCTGAGGCTATTGCGCTTGCCGAATGGACCTCGAGCCGGCTTCGAGCCTGCGCCGAAGCGGTGCGCTCGCCGTTTACCGCGCCCGTTGAGTGCAACACCGAGGCCCGGGACGCCTGTCTGGCCATCAATTGGCATTTCACCGGTGGCCGCAAGTTCCTGACATGGGAACTCCGCGATGCCAGCGAAGGCCGTATCCGAGCCCGTTTTGGTGAGGCTGAAACCGCCGTGCCGCTTCCGACGCGTTTTCTCAATCCTGTCCGCGCACTGTCCGAAGCGTTGTTTTTTAGCTGATCCGGGATCCTGGAAACACGTCTTCACCGATGCCGAATAAACAGATGCCCTAAGGGCAGTACGCTGCGCATAAAGATTTATTCCGGCATTTATTTGCGGCCATCTGCGGTGCCTTAGGTCGACAGTGGTTGACCTGCGCTCCGGAGCTCTCTGCTGTAGGGGACAATCATGAGTCTCCCCCGAATTTCGCCGTTTGGCACCGTTTCCATTTTTCCCAACAAGGAGGCGCTCTTTCAGACCTACCTGTTGACGCTCGAGACCGCTGCTGTGGCGTCCGAGAGCGGTGCCGGTCTAGCGCTCACGGGAGGGTCCACTCCGCAGGCGTTCTATGCCTGGGCAGCGCAGCATTCGGCCGTGCAGGCCGACTTGCGATCGGCCATCTGGACCGTGAGTGACGAACGCATGGTCTCGCTCAACCACGAGCAGAGCAATTGGGGCAATGCCTGGCGAAGCTGGCTCCGCGACCTCGGCGTCGACCCCGGCAAGGCGATTCCCTGGCCCACGGACCAGAATCCCGACGATGCCGCGACTCACTACGCGTCCTTGTGGGAGGCCGCCCACCCGGGTCCGAACGTCTACGACGTGTGCACGCTCGGCATGGGCGATGACTGCCATACGGCTTCGCTGTTTCCCGGCTGCCCCTTGATTGGTGAGGATGCCGGCCGCAACTTCGCCGCAACCGAGTGGCCCGGCAAAGGCTGGCGTCTGACGATCACGCCGACGGGCCTGGAAAGGTGCGCCGAAATCGTTATCCTCGTTACCGGCGCCAACAAGGTAGACGCCCTCAAGCAGATCTTCGAGGAGCCAGTGGACGAATCTGCCCGGCCCGCGCAGCTCATGGCGCGCTTCCCTGAAAAGGTCACCTGGATGCTCGACGCGGAAGCCGGCAAGGCCTTTAAAGACTGAGGCAAAGCCAGTGACGGACTGGCGCGGCAGCGCGTCAGCGGCCGGTCCCGAGAACGCTCCAAATC
The DNA here is from genome assembly GCA_050331415.1 of Opitutales bacterium. Lineage (GTDB taxonomy): Bacteria > Verrucomicrobiota > Verrucomicrobiia > Opitutales > Cerasicoccaceae > DAIQNO01. The sequence continues at coordinate 17,079 of JBHJGW010000206.1, forward strand.
CAGCTCAATGGACGCGAACGCTGCTCAAATGATTGACGCGATCATCCGGGAACGCCGGACGACCAAGGCGCTGGCGGAGTCACCCCTGCTGGTCCGGGACATGGTTGAGGAGATCGATGCGGTGGTTGCCGCCGCCGGCTGGGCGCCGTTTCACCGCCCGGCAGCAACTCGCCATCGGAGCACGCTCGCTTCCCCGCAACCGTGGCGGTGCTACAAGCTCGACGCGGCGGGATGCCGTCGCCTGCGTGAACGCCTCCTTGCTGCCGGTGACGCGACGAAAATCCCGGCGATGCTTGCGGCGGCAAGCGGCTTGGTCCTGGCGACCTGGTTGCCGGATCCCCCGCAGGCTCCACTCCCCGAGGGCGCGTTGTTCGCTCCGACGCTCGAGAACATGGAACATCTGGCCGCTGCGTCGGCCGCCATCCAAAATGTGCTCCTGGCAGCGACCGCCCGTGGAATGCTGAGCTACTGGTCGAGCGGTGGCAGCCTGCGCGCTGCCGATTCCTTTGCGGCGTTGGGCATTCCGCTCGAGGAGCTCCTTCTTGGCGCGGTGTTCTTCTTTACCGGCGATCTCAGCGGTGTCCCCACCAAGGAGGGTGCCCTACGGGATAAACGCGGAGCTCTGGAGGACTGGTCGCGCTGGCTCGACGTCTGATACACCTTACCGAAGAGATCGGTAGATTGAACGCCGCGTGGCGCCTTCGGATGCTATTGGCGCAGAGCGACGTTCGCGACGACGAGGCGGGGCCAACAGGCCCAGCCGTCGCCCTCGCTGCCTTGCTCTGCATCCAAAATCATCTCGAGCAATTTACCGACCTCTCCGGCAAGATGGTATGAGAGGTTTCTCTAGCGCGCGGCTTCTCCGGGCAGGACACTGACTTCAAACGTTCCCCAGAAGCTTCGGCCATCCGGGAGACTGTGCGTTTTCGATTTCCGGCCTCTTGGTAAAAAGGCGCTTCAGTTCAGCCACCAGTCTTCAGCGAGGATCACGAATTGCTCTTGAGCGCGAAATTCACCGAACTCGCCGATGAAGCGGACCCTATCCCGGCTTTTTAGCTCAGAGAGCGTTTCTTTCAGATCGGGCAAGGGGGTCCAGACCCCGAATCGGTGCCCGTTAACAAAGATTTCCCAGCCATCACTGGCGTCCCACCTGCCTTCCACAGCAAAGAGCGTGCCCCAGGCTTTCGGCCATTCCGACTCGGGGTGCTCGGTGACGAGCTTTGCTGACGGCAATTCTTGAAAGGCGATATCGTCGACTTCTCCGGAGAGCAGGCCTCGCGGGGTGCGCTCGCGCTTCCAGGTCGACCACATCCCGAACGCTCCGGGCTCTGGCGAGGTCGTAAAGCGCGCGATAATCGGCAGGTGGTCCGAGTAGCCGCCACCGGCTTTGCCGAGGAAGGTCCAGCCGCGAGGGCGGTTGAAGGGGCCTGCGGTGTTGACGCCGGGATACTCCAGCACATCGAAGCTTCCGTCGAGGTAAACCACGCCTTCCGGGTCGTAGAGACCCGGTGTCACGAGAAACTGCATCAGCGTGCCCCAGGACCCGCGGTAGAAGTCACTGCGGCGCTGGTCGACGGGAAGCTCGAACCAGAGGTTGTAGAAGTCCTCCGTGCGGCCTTCCGCGACGGCTCGCTCGTCTCCCGTCGAGCCCAGAACTTCAATGGCGAAGGTGTCGAGATCCCATTCGCGGCGAAAAACCTGATCGGCGTTGTAGTGGGTGTTGAGGTCGCCACCGATAAGCACATCGGCTTTGGGGTCGCGACTCAACACGCTATCGACCGCCGCGCGCAGGACTCGCGCATTGCCAACGCGAATCGCCTCAGTGGAAGCATTTGAAGCTCCGGATTTCCAGTGGTTGTTAAAGATAATGAAACGGGCGCCATTGATGTCCAATTCGACTTCTTGGATCGCGCGGGCGCGCTCGGTGGCATGTCCGCGACTGGCCGTGATCGGGAATTTACTGAAGATCGCGTTCGTGTGCGCGGTCGCTTCCTCGAGCGGCTTAAGGATCGGGGGCAGGGCGACTTCGTAGGGGCCGAGCCCCTGGTCGCTCAGGTGTTTCAGCAACCAGAAGGCCGCGGGGAGGCTGGCCGCCTCTGGGTCGAGCTCACCGCTTGTCAGCATCTCGGCTGCGGTGGTTTCCGCGTACTTTTCAAGCAGATCGGGAAAGGTTTCGACCGGGTGGCTTGGAGTGCGGTCGAGTTCGAGTTCCTGAAACAGGATGATGTCCGGGCCTTCCGGACCGGTGGCTCGCTGAAGGATGTCCCGGGTATTGTCGAGCTTCGTCAACAGGTGCCTGGGACCATAGGAGCGTTCCCCGAGGATGCCGGGCTGGTAGTCTTCGAATTCAGCGACAGCATCGACATCGAAGAGGTTCTCGAGGTTATAGGCAACGACTTCGAAGTCGGTCGCGAATGCGGTGCAGATGAGGATTAGGGGCAGCAGGATTGCCAAGCAAAACAAGCGCATTGCGGGGACTGTAAGAACGTTGACCGGAAACAAAAGCCTTCGACTGTGACTTTCTCGTTACGCCTGATAAGCCCAGGAGGGCCACGCTTCGAGCAGGGCCCGAACCGCCAGCGCGCGGTGGCTTCGCTCACGCTTCACTGCCTCACCGAGCTCCGCAAACGTCTGGGTAAAGCCCTCAGGACGAAAGACCGGGTCGTAGCCGAATCCGCCCTCGCCACTCGGCTCCGCCACAATCATTCCGGGGCAGCGGCCCATCGCCGTCACCTGCTGCTCACCGCGACGAAGCGAGAGCACGCAGACAAAGGCTGCCGTCCATGGGCCTCCGCCTAGGACGCGCAGCTCGTTTAGGAGTTTTTCGAGGTTCTCGCGATCCGTGGCGTCGGGCCCGGCATAACGCGCGGAAAACACCCCGGGCCTGCCGTTGAGCGCCTCCACTTCCAAACCGCTGTCGTCGGCGACTATCAGAGCATCGTGCCCGACAACTTCCTGCGCGGCCTTGGCTTTGAGGTCGGCGTTACCGGCATAGTCTGGCGCGGATTCATCGACTTTTGGCATTTGAGGAACCCGCCTGACTTCGTAGGGGGATCGTGCAGCCCGCAGAATGCTGGCAAATTCCTGAGCTTTGTGCGCGTTGCCCGTGGCGAGGTAGAACCGCGGCAGCGTCTCTGAAGACTCCGCTTGTGGGGGTGCGGGCATCCCTCAGGCGTCGCCGCTGTCGGCCTCGTCATCCCGACGCGCTTCTTCGCGGCATTCGGAGAGAACCCGCAACCAGACCTCGCGGAGGTCGAAGGCGATCGCGGCCATATCCGAGGTAAATGCCTCGCGGATGCTCCGCGATGGCCCAGGAGCGCCGAAGATGGCATTCATGGCGGCATTAAGGCCAGCGAGGGCCCGCTTCAGGTGGCAGACCGCAAGGTTGAAATCCCCCATTTCCAGCGCGTCGAGCGCCATCACCGCGTTCAGCTCGCCGAGCCGCGCTCCATCGGAGAAATCGATCACCTGCTTGGCCTGAAACAGGCTCCAGTGTGCCTGGAGATAAGCCGACCAGCGCGTGTTGAGCAGGCGCGTCAGGGCGTGGGAAACGATGTACACCGGATGTTTGTGAATGGTGTACGGTTCGAGGTCCTCCCCGGAGTCTGGCGCCACGGCGTCGTCCTCCTCCCAATCGGGCTCGGAGTTATTACCGGGAAGTGACCAGTCCTCGCGGTCCCACTGCATTTGCCGCGCGATCTCGTCGAGCCGTGCGGGGTGTTGTCGGCAGCGCTGGTAGAGCTCCAGGAAACGCCGTTGTTCTGCCTCGGCGCGTTTGAGGTAAAGCTGCCAGTCAGCCTCGTTCCAAGCGAGCTCCCCTCCATGATCCCAGTCTCCGTCCGAACCGCTGCTATCGTGATTGAATCCTTGCATAGAGAAACTCTCCCGGAGATGATGCCATCAATTCAAGGGAATGGATGGCGCAATTGCAATGTAAATATGCAGCAAACCGGCCATCGTGCAAGCCATAACACGGGGAATGCCCGCTTCTCATGAGCCAGGAGAGTCACAGCGAAGAAGTCGTCTACAGCGGCAAAGTACAAGGCGTTGGGTTTCGGTATACAACTTACGAAACGGCGCGGGAGTTTGCCGTGACCGGCGAGGTGGAAAATTTGCCTGACGGGCGGGTGCGTCTGCTTGCGCAGGGCGAACCGGCTGAGGTTGCCGCGTTCCGGCAAGCCCTCGAGAGCCGCATGAGCGCTTTTGTCCGGGAGGTGGAGGTGGTGGCCTCAGGCCCCAAACCGGCAGTTGACGGATTTCGGATCGTGCGTTAATCGTAATCGAAATAGGGTGTTGTTGCTGACCGCGCAACCGGGATATCTCATGAGCTCTTCGCTGCCAGGCGCTTCCGCGCGCGACCGGTCCCCGTGCGCAGCTGTCTGCGTTTGCGCGTTTCTCTTGGTGTTGGCTCTTTTGCCGGCTCGTGCGGAAGGTCAAGCCCGTCGCGACGGGAGTGAGCTTGCCTTTCCACTAGACCCGGTTTCCCCTCGATTGGAAGGTGGGCCCGTGCAGCCCCCGGGTGTGGACCCGCTGCTGACCAGCCTGGGTGGAAAAGCGCAGCTCGACGCAGGGAAGCTCAATGAGATCGAGGCCGCTATCGGGAGTGCATTTCGTGAGCACAAGTTGCCGGGGGCAGCGGTTGTACTCCTGCAAAATGGTCAACCACCGCTCGAGGTAACATTCGGCCTTGCCAGCACCCAAACGCAGACGCCCGTCACGCCAGAGACGCTTTTTAACTGGGGGCCGTTGACTCACAGCTTGACGTCGCTTCTGGCGATCCATCTCGAGGAGGCGGGCGTGGTCAACCTCGACGAGCCCGTCGAGGAATGGTACCGGCGATTTCGGCTGACGGACCCCCGCGCCGAGCGGGAGGTGACCCTGAGGCATCTGCTGAGCATGACCGCTGGCATTCCTTCGTACGTCGACGAGATTGTCGACCCCGCCTGGGCTCAGCCGGACGACCTTTTCCAGGCGCTTTCGCAGGCCCCGGTGATTGCCCGGCCCGGAGCCATTCAGGAGGCCAGTTTTCTCGGCGTGGCGGTTGGCGGGTTCCTCCTGGCCGAGCGCGAGGGCTACCCAAATGGCGATCGCCTGGAGGCTTTCGAGCACTTGCTCCAATCGCGCATCCTTCTGCCTGCGGGGATGGCAACCGCCCGCTTTCGTCAGGAAGCCCCAGGTGCCGTCCTGGCGCCGCCTCACGCCCTAAAAGACGGCCATTACGCCGTCGCTAATCGGTGGGAACCGGCCCGGAACCCGTTTGCTCCGGCGCTCGGGCTGAAAGGCTCGCTGCGGGATATGGTCGCCTGGTTAAAGCTGGAACTGCGCTACGGCCGCCTGCCAGAAGGTCGCTACGTAGCTGGCCCAAGCGCTTTTCGCCGCCGCTGGTACGGCCCCACGCAGGCACCGGGCCTCAGTGCCCGCGGGATGGGTTGGGTTTTTCGCGAAGAGGGCACCCTCGACTATCTCTACATGAATGGCAGTTACGACCGCCAACGTGCTGCCGTGGGCCTGGTCCCCTCGTTCCAGTTGGGCTTCTCCGTCCTCACCAATGCGGACGGAGAGCCGGCCAAAGGTTTTGTGGATAAGGTGACTGCCGCAATCATTCGAGCTCTCGTGGATCTGGAGGCCGCCGAAGCCCATCGACAACAGCTTGCCACGCCACCGGTGGCAACCCAACCCCCGGCCCCGGGGCCGGGATCACCCTGAGGCGAGGGTTTCCGCCTTTCCAAAGCGGAGCAGGCCTTCTCGCGGTCCTTGTCTTTAACCGGCCGCCCTGCCATAGTGTTGTCGTGGAAACGGTACCGTACCAGATCGAAAGCGGGTTGACGTCGCCAGTCGAAACGAGCGAGAGCGAGGCGCGCGCAGGGAGCTCCGGTACGCGGGGCACGACGCTCGATTGGGGGCTGGTGCCGTACCAGGAGGCCCAAAATCGCCAGCTCGCACTGGTGGCGGACCGTATTGCGGGACGAGTCGGGGATACGCTGGTGTTCACGCACCATCCCCCGGTGTTTACGCTGGGTGTTCGCAAAGGAGCGGGTGCTAACCTTGTCTGGAATGCGGAGAGCCTTGCCCGGCGCGGTGTCGAGGTGGTGGAAACTCGCCGCGGGGGCGACGTTACCTGCCACAGCCCGGGACAGATGGTGGGGTACCCCATTGTTTCGCTGGCGGGCAGGCGCGACCTTCACGGCTATCTGAGGCTGCTCGAAGACGTGCTTATCGCCTGCCTTGGCGAGCTGGGCTTGGAGAGCGACCGGCGCGAGGGCATGACGGGCGTCTGGTGCGGGCGGCGCAAAGTCGCCGCGATCGGCGTCGCCGTACGGCGGTGGGTTACCTATCACGGTTTTGCCCTCAACGTGGAGAATGACCTGGACTTCTTCAACGGGATCATCCCGTGCGGGATTGCGGCAGCCGAAGGTTCCGTCACGAGCGTCAGCAAGGAATTGGGGCGTCCAGTTTCGCGCGAAAAGCTGACTCCGGCGCTCACCCGGCTTTTTTGGCAACATTTGCGCGATTTTGGACTCTAAGTGAGCAGACAGGTACCCCGGTTGATGCTCTCCGCAGCGTGCCCGATCCTGGACGATCCGTCACGACAGCTTGCGTGAAATTGGTCCGATCGGGTAGAGTGCAAAGCTTTCTGCGGTAGAGCTAAATAGAGAGCAAAGGGCTGATATCGTTGTCACCTCGAAACCCGAAAGCATTCTAAATCATGAAATTGAACTCCATCCAAAGCAACCGCCGCGGCTTTACTCTGATTGAGCTGCTGACGGTTATCGCCATTATTGGTATTCTCGCGGCCATCCTTATCCCGGCGGTGGGCGCTGTCCAAAATACGGCTCGTCGTGCAGCCGCAGGCAGCAACGGTCGACAAATCGCGCTTGCCTACAATACCTTCGCCCAGTCCGGGGGCACCACCCGCCGCATCCACGACGGTAGCAACCTCGATAACAACGAGGCCAGCTCCGTGGAGGATTTTGCGGTCATCCTCGCGCGCCGCGCGGACCTCAACGAGGCCAGCCTCTGGTTCATCTCGGAGGACAATGCGGTTAACATGTCGGCGATCCCGGGCGCCGTGATCAACCCGTCGTCCGGTGAAGCTCTGTCCGATTTTGGCAACGAGCCTTTCAGCTGGGGCGTCGTGGTCAACGTTCCGAGCACCGTCGCCGCTTCACAGGCACCGTTGATCTTCACTCGGGGGATTGGACAGGGCGATTCCGAGTGGGATCTCAAAAGCCCTTGGCTGGGTGACGGCGGGCACATCGTGATGCTCGACGGAAGCACAGGCTGGTATGAGAGCCTCGACGAATCGGAGGGCACACCTCTGGTCAACCTGCAGGATGGTTCCGACGCCGAGTCGCTCGGTGCGGTTTATCCCGATGCTCAGTTCAGCGTCGAGTTTTACCAGGACGACGTCTAGAACGGTTGATACGATTGGTTTTTCACAGCCGGGTCCCGCTTGGGACCCGGTTTTTTTCGTCCGGAAATGCACACTTGCCGGTGCGGCGAGATTACGGCATCTGTCTTTCTACCCACAGAAAAGACCCGGATTTTCCGGCTCCAATCCGTGCAATTTGCGCAAGCTTTCAGATCAACCCCCTTTTCGGCATGCAAAACGCCAAACCGACACTGATCATCGGCCACAAAAACCCGGATGCGGATGCCATCTGCTCGGCCCTCGCCTACGCCGCGTTCAAGCGACAAAGCGGGGCCGAAGGGCAGTTCCAGGCCGCACGGTGCGGCAATTCCAACGCCCGGATCGACGCCATCCTCAGACGCTTCGAGGTTCCCTTGCCCCCGCTGGTTACCGACGTTACCCCGAGGGTTCAGGACATGCTCCACGAAAAGGTGATCAAGACCCACGCGGACGCTACGTGCGGTGAGGCACTCGAGCTGATCGACCAGCATGATGTCCGCGCGCTGCCAGTGGTCGACAGCGACAATCGGCTGCAAGGTATCGTTTCGATCTTTTCGCTCGGCGAATTCTTTATTCCCAAGCCTGCCGAGCCGCGGATGATGCGTCGAGTGCACACCCGCATATCCGATATTGTACGCGTCTTAAGGGCGCAGCCCATGCACCTCGAGGAGCCCGACCGCCTCGAGGAGCTTTATGTGCGGGTGGGCGCCATGGACATCCGTTCTTTTGGCCGCTTTACGGAAAAGGAAGGCATCAAGCCCGAGCAGAGTATCATCGTCGTCGGCGACCGTTACGACATCCAGCAAAAGGCGATTCAGGCGGGCGCTCGGGTGCTGGTGATTACCGGAAACCTCGAGATCGACGAGGATGTCGTCAAACTCTGTCAGGAGCGGCGGGTTTGCCTGATTATCAGCCCGTGGGACTCCGCAACGACTTCCTGGATGATCCGTTCGGCCACCCGCCTCGAGCCCATGATCGACCGCGAAACCTTTACGGTCGGCCCCGAGGAGAAAATCGCTCAGGTCCGAAGGCGGATCGCGCATAACTATTCCCCGCTTTACTGCGTTGTGGATGAGCAGCAGCATCTTTTGGGGGTGTTTTCCAAAACGGACCTTTTGCGCTCTCACAGCCGCCCTATCATCCTGGTCGATCACAACGAGCTCAATCAGGCCGTCAACGGCGCCGCTGAGTGCGAGATCGTCGAGATCATCGATCACCACCGTCTCGGCAACGTCGCCACCGCTCAGCCGATCCGGTTCCGCAACGAGGTAATCGGCTCGACGTGCAGCATTGTCGCGAGCATGTTTCAGGAAAAGGGGTTGGAGCCGGATCCGGAGATCGCGGGCATCATGATGGCCGGCCTCATCTCGGATACCCTTTTCCTGCAGGGACCAACGACGACCCCACGTGACGGGGAATTGCTAGAATGGCTCAAGCCTCTTGTCGGCGTCGAACCCAAGGAAATCGCGGACCTGATCTTCCAGAGCGGCTCCGTTGTCCTGAACAGCTCCCCGGCCGAAATCATCACCAGCGACCAGAAACACTACGACCAGAGCGGTATCCGCTTCGCCGTCAGTCAGGTCGAAGAGCTTGGTTTTTCCAATTTCTGGGACCGTG
>JBHJGW010000207.1:0-3555 GCA_050331415.1 Opitutales bacterium
GGCCGACGACGCTTTCGAGGCGAGCGACTACGAACGCGTCCGCGAGACCTGGCGCGGGCTGCTTCAGGACTCGGGAGTTCGTTGGGAAACTGCGCTGCGACGCGGGTTCATCGAAGGAGTGTCCGAGGGGGAGGCGGAAGCCACGCCGCCCCGGCGTCCCAGGGTTCACCCGACCCACAATCGCGAATTCGAGCTGCTCCTGCGACCCCACCCTTACGTTGACGAGGCTGGGGCGAACAACCCCTGGCTGCTCGAGCTGCCCGAACCCATCACCAAAGTCTGCTGGGGCAACGCCTTGTGGATGAATGCCGATGACGCGGCCGCAGCTGGCTTAACGGACGGCGCGCACGCCAAGGTCAGGTTTGCTGGGGACAAGTCGGTTGACCTGCCTGTCCTCGCAGTTACGGGCATGCCACCCGGCACACTACTTGCCCACACCGGGCTCGGGCGCAGGGGTGTGGGACAGGTGGGTAGCGGCGTTGGCACGGCGCTGACTCCATCGAATGGGCAATGGAATTTTGCCGTAACTCTCGAGCCTGCCGAAGGGCGTACTGAACTTGCACGGACACAATACCATTTCGGAATGGAGGGGCACAACTTCGTGCAGGTTCGCTCGGGTCCGACCCCTCCACGACACGCAAAAGCCCACGGCACCGCGCCGCCGAGTCTCTATGGCGATGCGCCTTCCGAGCTTGCGGACGGCCCGTACGCATGGGCGATGTCGATCGACCTGTCTTCCTGCATCGGCTGTCAGGCATGCATGGTGGCCTGCCAGGCAGAAAACAATATCCCCGCGGTTGGCCCGGAGCAGGTACGGCTGGGGCGGGAGATGTACTGGATCCGCGTCGACGCGTACCAGGCGAGCCAAGACAGCGAAAGCGCCGCCCGCTTATCACAGCCGGTCACCTGCATGCACTGCGAAAAGGCGCCCTGTGAGCCTGTGTGCCCGGTCGCGGCCACGGTCCATACGAGCACGGGGCTCAATGCGATGGTCTACAACCGCTGCATCGGCACCCGGTACTGTTCCAACAACTGCCCCTATAAAGTGCGGCGCTTCAATTTCCTAGATTACCGAACGGCCTCCGATGAGCTTCCCCAGTTGCAGCACAACCCCAACGTGACGGTGCGGGAGCGGGGCGTCATGGAAAAGTGTACATACTGTATCCAGCGGATCAGCCGGGCGCGGACCGATGCCCGTCGAGAGACACGACCGCTGCGCGCCAACGAAGTGCAGACCGCCTGCCAGCAGGTCTGCCCAACGGATGCAATTGTTTTTGGTGACCTTAACCATCCAGAAAGCGACGTCGGGCATCGTCATGCCCTGAGCGAGACCTACAGCCTACTCGAAGAGCTCGATGTGCGCCCGCGCACCCGGTACCTGCCCCGCTGGACCAATCCTGCCGAACCCGCCGCCCACGATGCCTGACAATCCCCCCGCCGAAGCACCGCGCGAGGCCCTTGTCGCGCCAGAGCTGACGCCCGACGACGTCAGTGAGCGAATCAGCGCAGGCGTGTTCCGCAAAGGCGGCAGTCTGGGTTGGGTGTTTGGCTTTGCCGTCTCGTTTGCTTTGCTGATGTTATTCCTTGTTTCGATCGCGTGGCTTTTCGCCAAGGGGGTCGGGATATGGGGCATCCAGATTCCGGTGGCGTGGGGGTTCGCCATCATCAGCTTCGTCTGGTGGATTGGGATTGGCCACGCAGGCACCTTTATCTCGGCGATCCTGCTGCTGCTCGGGCAGGATTGGCGGCAGTCGATCAACCGGCTGGCCGAGGCGATGACACTTTTCGCGGTCGCGTGTGCGGGGGTCTTTCCCCTGCTCCATCTGGGGCGGCCACAGTTTTTCTATTACATCCTGCCGTACCCCAACACGCTTGACCTCTGGCCGCAGTTTCGCAGCCCCCTGGTCTGGGACTTCTTCGCAGTTTTGACGTACGGCACAGTGTCATTGCTTTTCTGGTACCTCGGTTTAGTTCCGGATTTGGCGACGCTCCGGGACCGGGCTCGCGGTTGGCAGAAAAAGGTATTCGCCGTCATTGCTCTCGGCTGGACGGGAGCGACGTCACAGTGGCACCACTACAAGGCCGTCTACCTGGTGCTGGCGGGCTTGGCCACGCCCTTGGTCATTTCCGTACACAGTATCGTCGGGCTCGATTTCGCCTACGCTTTGGTGCCCGGTTGGCATACCACGGTGTTTCCGCCCTTCTTTGTCGCCGGTGCCATCTTTTCCGGTTTTGCCATGGTGGCCACGATTGTTGTGCCGCTGCGCTTGTGTCTTGGCCTGCGCGACATGATCACACGCAAACACCTCGACAATATTGGCAAACTGATGCTGGCGACGGGCCTAATGGTCGGATTGGGCTACCTGAGCGAATCGTTTTTCGAGTGGTACAGCGCGGAAAGCTTTGAGCGGGCGACGGTTGCGGACCGTTTCGCCGGGCCCACCGCCTCGGTCTTTTACGGGCTGGTCGCTGTCAACCTGCTTTCGATTCAACCACTGTGGAGCCGCAAGGTGCGTACGAGCCCGTGGGCGCTGTTTGCCATCTCCCTGTTGGTGAACGTCGGCATGTGGCTTGAGCGATTCTTGATCGTAGTCACGACCCTCGAGCGCGACTACCTCTCCTCCTCCTGGCAGGCTTTCGACGCTACCTTCTGGGACTGGTCGACGTATCTCGGTTCGCTCGGCCTGTTCTTCTCTCTGCTTTTTCTGTTTGTGCGAATTCTGCCTGTGGTCTCGATCCACGAAATGCGCGAGTTGACCGCCAAGCTGCGTGGGAAGGAGGCTGGCGATGCCTGATGCGCGCTACGTGATTCGCGGCGTTCTTGCCCGAGAGGAGGCAGTCTTAGGGGCGGGCAGGGAACTGCGTGACTGTGGTTGCACCTCTGCGGAGTGCTATGCCCCGCAGCCCGTTGACGGCTGGGAGGATATCTGGCCTCAGCGCCGGTCCCCGCTCCCGCGCTTTGCGTTTGTGGGGGGCGTTGTCGGAGTGCTCGCGGGTTACGGGATGCAGCACTACGCCATGGTTTTCAATTACGCCCACAACGCCGGTGGAAGGCCCTTGGCGAGCTGGCCGCTCTACTTGCCCATCACCTTCGAACTGATGGTGCTATTTGCCGCGGTCACCGCTTTTGTCGGGCTGTTCTGGCTCCTCAAGCTGCCCCGCTTGCACCAGCCGGTGCTGGACTCGGCATTGGCTTCCGCGAGGGCGAACGGCCAGTGGCTGATCGAAGCGAAGGTCTTTTCGCGGGACGCGTCAATCGCCGAGCGTATGGAGTCGGTACTGAAGGCTCACGGCGCGGACCGGGTTGAGCGAATGGAGGTCGGTGGTGAATAGCGCGCTTCACAAACTCGCCCCGCTTCTCGTCGTTTGTGTCCCCATGCTGGCGTGGGTCGGCTGCGGCAACATGCGCGAGCAACCCAAGCTGGAGGCCTACGAAGCGACTGACATACTGCCGGGCGGCACGGCGGCCCAACGCCCGCCAGAACACACCCTGACCTTTGCAGCGACGGCGGTTCCGGAGGCTATCGAGTCGGGCCGGCGTGACGGGGCTTTCGT
>JBHJGW010000208.1:0-20521 GCA_050331415.1 Opitutales bacterium
GTTTGCCTCGCCGTTTTGCTCCAAACGTAGCTATGGCAGAGTTTCTTATCGGGCTCGGGACGGTTTTGCTGATCCTGTTGAGTGTCTTCGTGGTGCTGGTCATCCTGATGCAGCGCGCGAGCGCGAACGCGGGCATGGGTGCCGCGCTGGGCGGCGGTGCCGCCGAGAGCGCCCTCGGTGGCGGCGCCGGCAATGTGCTGACCAAGACGACTATCTGGGGCATGGGGGCCTTTTTTGTCATCACCTTTATCCTCTTCCTCGGGCAGCTCGGCATGCAGGCCGATGCCATCCGGGAGGAGCAGGCCGACCTGAAAGAGGTCCGCGAGCAACTCGAAGCGGAAGCCGCCGCGCAGGAGACCGAACAGGAAGAATCGGCCGCGGAAGCCGACGTTACGGAGGATGACCCCGAAACGCCGCAGGAACAGCCCGCCAGCCTGACCGACCTGCCGGATTTTGGCGTACTCGAGCAACTCGGACAGCAGGCCGCTCCGGACGAAGCAGACCCGGCGGATGCTGCCGAAACCGAGACGGAGGCCGAACCGGAAGGCGAAGCCGAACCAGCGACCTCGGACGAAGCAAACGGAGAAACCGTTGAAAGCAGTCAGGCCGAAGGCGGTGAGGAAACCACCGGAACGCCGGAGACGCCGGCAATGATCGGCGCCGAAACCCCATCCGCGGACGAAGCCGAGGCTGAGGAAACGGGCGAAGAAGCCGCTCCGGAAACCGCGCAAGCGGATGAGCCGGGCCAGGACGCCTCCAGCGAAGGCGAGCTCACCGAAGCCGCCGAAGCGGTTTCACAGCCAGAATTTGACCCCGAAACCGAGGTGGATGTCGAAGCCGAGGAAACCGCCCCGACCGAAGCGCCCGACGCGGCAAGTGAATCTGCCGGAGATCAGGGAGCTGCAGCGGGCGAGGTTGCGGTAGAAGTCCCGGAGGATCAGGCACCGGCCAGCACCCGTATTTTTGAAGCCGACGGCGACTCTGGCGACTCAGAAGCTGCCGAGACGGAGCCCGCCGAAACCGGTGAGGCCGCTCAGGAAAGCGATGAAGCTCCTGAGGAGATAACGAATTCCGAATCCGACGAAGCGGCTGAGGCCGCTGGCGAGGGAGCCGACACCGCCGGGAACCCAGAATCGAGCGAAGCACCGAACGAAAGCTCGGCCGCCGACAGCGCCGAGAATGCAACATCTGCCGAGGAGGACTCCGAGGCTGCTGCAAGCGAGAATTCAGACTCAGAGACCGAGATGTCCGAAGGCGACTCCGAAGCAGCCGAATCCGAGGCACCTGCCGCAGCGGGCGAATAGCGCTTTCACGGTAGCGGGAACCCGCCGCTGTCTTGCGCTGACTGAGCACCGCATGAGTATTTTCCGATCAGGTCTCGCGCGCGTCAGCCTTCTGACTTGTGCCGCGCTGGCAACGGCCCTTGCTTTGACGCCAGCCTCTGCCGCGCGACCGGCGGACTCGGCACGCGGACACATGGAAGTGGAACCGCTCGAGGCAGCCGAAGCCCAGCAGTTTCTCGAGCGGGTGCGCACGCAACGGCTGCAGAACGATTTCGTTTTCCGGTTCTCGTTTGTCCATCTGCCTAACCGCGGTGAGGACCAGCGCTACCACGGCGAACTCTTTGGCGCGTGGTCGACCCAGGGTCCCGTGCTGCGCGCGGTGATCTCGCCGGAGATCGACAGAAGCCGTCTGGCACAGGCCGAACCGGTCGAAGTGCTGCTGCACGCCGGGGAAGAGCCGCGTATCTGGCGCAAAAACCGCCAGGGAGAGATCCAGCCCGTCACTTCGGAGGACTGGTCGAAGCCGCTGCTCCAGGGCCTTGTTTATACGGCTTTCGACCTCGGCCTGCCGTTCATTTACTGGGAGGACACCACCTTCCAGGAGGCACGCCGCTTCCGGGGGCGTTCGGCCTACTTTTTCACCGCGCGACCGCCGGAGGACCAGACCTACGAAATCAACGGCACCCCGATCGCTTCGGTCGAGATTGCTTTTGACGCCGACTTCTACGCCCTGCTGCGGGCGAGATTTTACGATGCGGATGGCGATCTGATGCGCACGTTGAATATCAACAGTTTCAAGAAACTCGACTCCGGCCAGTACATCGTGCGGTCCATTGACTTGGTTGACGAGCGCTCGCGCGATAAAACCCGCTTCAGCGTCACAGCTGCCAACGACCAGCGCAATCTGCAGCCCGCGTTGTTCGACCCCGGCCACTTTGGCGACGGAACGCCGCTGGCTGGCGACATCCCGATGGAGCAGCTCTGAGTGTCAGCGTTTGGCGGGGAACAGGGGCTCCAAAAGCTCGGGCAGACTGGTTGCCGCCCTGCCGTAGAGGGCATCGGCACTTGGGGCTTGGGCCGTTGACTGGCTCAAGGCGTGGCCGACATGGTCGCGAACCCAGGCCGGCGTGAAGGGGGCGGCCTTGCGGTAGCCGGGCAATGCGTTCGCGCATCGCCTGAGCCAGGTCTCGGCAGGAAGCGGTGGCGTACCGTCGGGCAGCTTCGCCACGTGCAGCCAGAGCCAGAACTCGAAGCAGGGGTTGCAAAGGCCCACCCGAGCTCCAAGCGTCTCGGCGGTACGAACCGCCTGCCTTAGCTGGCGGGCACGCACCTGGCCAGCTTGCGGGTCGACATCCCAGATCAGCCACGCTGCTTCCGGAGGTGTCTCGGGGTCACGCCGCAACCGCTGCACCGCCACCCGCGGATCAGCTTCCCCAACGGCCGCGATCCGCGGTACGTCGCCAAGCGCGGCCACAAAAAAAGCTTCGAAATACCGAAGCTCCGTAAGGCCCTCGACGAGGACCAATGAGGGCGGCACGATCATGGAAATCGCCCCCGATTGTCTACCCGAATTACTCGGCGGCCGCTCCAGCCGGAGCCGCTGCTGCCGCTTCCGGCGAATCCGTATCGGCAGATGCCGTTGCTTCGGCAGGCGGGGCCTCGCGCCGGGCACGATTGATCAAAGTGCGGGCCGTATCGGTTGGCTGGGCCCCGACGGACTGCCAGTAGTCGACGCGGTCGAGGCGGATGGCGTACTCGGGGTCCGCGCCACGCGCCACCGGTGCGTAGTGACCCAGCACTTCGTTGTGGCGGCCATCGCGGCGGGAGGTCGACTCCGCAACTACCAGGCGGTAAACCGGGCGGTTACGAGTTCCTTTGCGTTGGAGGCGAATCTTTAGCATGACGGGGATCCGAAAAAGCGATCACTTTCAGCAAGGGGAGTGGGCCGCGTCAAGCGGGAAAGTCTCCCGGTCGCCAATTTTTCTCGAAAACCCCTGAGCTGAGGCGCACGAAGCCAATCGCCCACCAATGGCCGACCCCTACGGCCTAGGACCGAAAGGGCTCTTCGCAAAAGTCGATCTCTAACGGGCGCGGTTGATTTCGAGCTGAATGCGGAAGGTACCGACCTCGGCGACAGGCCCCTGGGCTTCTGTGCCCTGCCGCTGCTGCGCCTCGACGCGATAAACGTTGTCGCGGCTCAGCACACGCGGCATTCGGCCCTGCTGGCGGAGGGTCTCGAGGGGCGGCCCGTTGGCTTCTGCCATGGGCTCGCCGTCATCGCTGGCAGCGGTTTCTGTGGCGTCCGCGCCTTCGGATGCATCGCCTTCTTCGGTGGCTGCCATTTCGCCGTCAGCCGCGTTCGCGTCTGCGCCCTCGGTCTGCCTATCGGCTTCGTTTTCCGCTTCTGCCATGCCCGCCGAATCAGCGTCACCGTCACCAGCCGCGGCCTCGTCCGCCGACATTGCCTCATCGGCGGAGTCGCTTTCGCTAGCTTCGTCAGAAGCCGCCATTTCGTCGGTGCCGGTCTCGGCTTCGGGGGCCGCATCGGCTCCCTCGGGCGATTCGGCAACCACGTCGACAGCGCCGTCGGCTGAGCCCGGCGACTGGGTCGGGGTTGCCGCAGCGGGATCGTCAGCGGCGGCTTCATCCACCAACCGGAACTCGGCGTTGGCCATGCCTGTCGCCTCGGTCACGTCGTAAAGGCGCTTGAGCATCGCGACGGGCAGGACCGTGACGTCTTCGTTCAGAAGCGTCACCTCGAACAGTGCGAGGGTCGCCGCGCGCCAGCTCGAATCGAAGGGCGAGACGTCCGCCCGGAAATTGAACTGCCCTGCCGGCGCTTCCCCCACTTTCTCGATAAACCGGCGCTGATCCTCGAGGCCAGCCACGAGGCGCATTGGCGGCACTTCTTCGTCCTCCGGAGCATAGGTCGAGCGCACGACAGCCAGGCTGCGCTGCTGCAGCGCGAGGCTTTGCAGGCTGAGGGCATCCAGCACCAGCAGGTCAACAAAGGCCGAAAGGGGCACGCGCCGAGCGATGACCACCGCGGACCCCGGAACCTCACGAGCGGTTTCCGCGCCGCGGAAATCTAGGGACAGGGCATTGCCGTTCGCAGTCAGGAAAATGGAGTCCGCAGCTACTGAGCGCATCCGCCCGTCGTTTCGGTCCTCTTCGGCCAGCGCGTCGGCGACTTCGTTGGCGGGCACGCGGACTACGACGTCACCGTAGTCGTCGAAAAGGCCTGCGAAGTACAGCTGTTGGACGCCGCGATCCTCCAGTTCCTCGTAAAAGGTTTCGACGAGCTTGCTCCAGCCGCCTCTCCGGTCCAGCTCGACGGCAAACTCTTGAACCAGCGGCTGCTGTGCCGCGAGGCGCTCGTAATAGCGCTGGGCGCCGAGCTGCCGCAATTCTTCGATTACTTTTTCCGCCTCGGCGATCCGGGCTTTGCCTTCGTTGACCGCCTTCCTGCCTTCGCGGTGGTCTTCTTCGAGTTCGCGGCGGGCCAGGTCGGGGTTGTCAAAGGCCGACAATCGCTTTGACAAAAGGAACTCGCCGCGTTGGATCTGGGTATTGCCGCGCTCGATCTCCTGCAGCGCCGCCTGCCATTGCCCGCGCTCGACACTGCCAAGCAACGGCCAGATTTGGGCATCGGTCAGTTCCTGACGGGGGGTTTCGTCGTCGGGTTGGCCAAAGGTGGTAAGGGGGGTAAACGAAAGGGCAGCAAACGCTACCGCCAAACTAAGCAACTTCATCATAAATCGTCAGTTGTAGGTGAGCGCACCAGGAAAGACAACCCCGTTTGTGCAGCCGAGCGACTGCAGCCCGCAGCTCAAGGCCGTTTTCTCACTCAATCCGTTAGCCTGCTCATGCCCCGCCTGACTGAGGCTTGCCTCGACGCTATCCGGCAACGCGCCGACCTGCTGGAACTCGCCCAGAGCTACACCGCAATGAAACGGGTGGGGGCGCAGTGGCGTGGCCTGAGCCCGTTTAACGCGGAAAAGACCCCGTCGTTCTACGTACACCCGGAGAAGAACCTGTTCATGGACTACTCGTCGGGCCAGGGCGGCGACGCGTTCCGCTTTCTGGAGCTAAAGGAGAACCTGACGTTTATGGAGGCGGCCGAAACGCTCGCGAGGCGCTACGGCGTGCCCCTGGAGTACGAGGACAGTGGCGGCTCCGGGCCCCGAGAGGACCCGTCACTGCGCTCTGAAATCCTGCGCCTGCACGAGATCGCCGGTGGCTTTTTCGCGCGGCATTTTCACGCTGACGATGCCGATGGTGACATCATCCGCCGCTACTGGTCGCAACAGCGCGGTTTCACCGTAGAGCAGGCTCGCGAGTATGGGATCGGCTTTGCGCCCGCCGACCCGCAGGCGCTCTTTCGAGAAGTTCAGAAGGAGCGGTTTTCCCGCGAGGCCCTCGAGCAATGCGGCCTGTTCTTCATCTGGGAAAACGATGCACAGCTGCGCCGCGTCCGTTGCCGCTTCCGGGGGCGCCTGATGATTCCGATCCACGACGTGCAGGGCCGCCTGTGCGCCTTCACCGCACGCAAAACTGACCTGTCGCCGGACGACGACCCGCAGCGCGAGGCCAAGTACATCAACTCACCGGAGACACCGGTCTTCACCAAGGGGCGCGTCCTCTTCAATCTTCATCGGGCACGCGTCGCCATTCAGGAGGCCAAGAGCTTCCTGCTCGTCGAAGGGCAGCTCGACGCGCTGCGCTGCCACAGCGCGGGCCTGAAGGCTACGGTGGCCCCGCAGGGCTCAGCGGTGACCCCGGAGCAGCTCGCCCTGCTGCGGCGCTACACCCGCAACCTCGAAGTACTGCTCGACGGCGACCGCGCAGGCCGTGACGCCGCGTTCAAGCTGTTGCCCAAGGCACTCGCAGCGGGCATCGATGTGACCTTTCTGCCGCTGCCCGAAGGCGTCGACCCGGACGACCTCGTGCGCGACGGAGGCGCCGAGGCGCTGAGAGCCCTGCGCGATCGGCGCCTGAGCGCCATGGAACTGGCCGTACGCCACCTGATGCCCGAACCGGGACAGCTGATGCCGCAGGAAAAAGCCTCGGCGCTGGAACAGATATACCGGATGCTGGCTGAAGTGGAGAGCCATTTCGCCCGGGGCGAGATGCTCGCCCAGGTCGCGCGGCTGGTAGGAAGCAGCTATGAGCAATTGCAGCGAGACGCCGCACGCATATGGGACCGCCCCACCCGGCCTCCGTCGCGCGCTCCGGCCACGGAGGCACCGACCCGTGGGGCAAACCCACACGGAGCATCCGCAAATGGCGCCCCGGCTGCCCTCGGCATCGCCGGCGGCAAAGTTCTCAGCGCCGAGGAGGAGTTGCTGATCCTGAGCTTTGCCGGCGAAGAATGCCTCACCGCCGTCGCCGCCGATCTCGACCCCGCCTGGCCTGACGCCTCGACCGCCGCCGGGCGCCTGCTGGCGCAGTTGCTGCTCGACGTACAGGAGGGCGTCTGGGAAGGCTCCGCCGAATTTCTCGAACACCTTGAGGACGCCGAACTTAAAAATTATGCTCGACAACTGACCCAGATGGGTGCGACACTACTCGATTTCCGATGTGACGGCGGGTTCCTGCGGCGCGGCGGTAGCCCTGTCGCTGCGAAAAGTCTTGCCTGGGAACCTTCCGACACAATTGCCATCTTAATTAAGGGGCTTCGCCGCCGCTTTGTTGACCGCCAGCTCCGGCGCCTCGACGAGCAATTCCTGAATACCCCTGAGGAAGACCGCGATCGGCGGCGGGAAGTGTTACAAGAAAAACAGCGACTCCGTAAGACCCTCTAGACGCCGGCGCATCCCTCCTCGGCGCGCCCGTGTATTGCCCATTCTTTCCTATGCCCGCGAAGTCTTCAGCCAAAGCGCCCAGCACCTCCGCCAAAAAAGTTTCCTCGACGGCCAAGTCCGCAAAGCAGCCCGCCAAGGGCAATGCCCGCTCAAAACCGCGGAAGGCTGCCGTCAAGGCAAACCCAGCTCCACAGCCTCAAGGCGACGCCAAGGCAGAAGCCGCCGCCGCGGCTCGTGCCGCCCTCGACGCGGACGAGGAGAAGCCGGAACGCATCGAGGCGAAGGTGGCCAAACGTACGGTGGCGGTTAAGGCCGTCGAGGCGGAGGCTCCGAGTGACACGCCCGAGCACCTCAACGAGCGCGTGCGCGGGCTGATTCGCCAGGCCAAGGAGCAAGGCTACCTGACGCCCGCGGACGTCAACGACAGCCTGCCCGACAGCGTCAACAAGCCCGAGGAAATCGAGAGCCTGATCGGCATTCTAGAGAACCTGGAGATCGACATCCTCGACCAGAGCGAAGTCGAAAGCTACAAGCAGCGCCAGGAGGCCGACGAGGAGGCGCAGAGCAAGGCCAGCAGCGCCGACATCCTCGACGATCCCGTTCGGATGTACCTCAAGCAGATGGGCCAGGTGCCCCTGCTGACGCGCGAACAGGAGGTGGCGATCTCCAAGCGCATCGAGAAGGCTGAGCAGAAGGCGCAGGATCTGTTGTTCAGCGTCGCCCTCACCCTGCCCTTTCAGATCGACCTCGCGAAGAAGCTGATCGAGCGCGAAGAGCGCTTCGACCGGGTGGTGCTCGACAAGAAGGTCGACAGCCGTGAAGCCTACTTCCAGAACCTGCCCAAGTGGATTGAGCAGGCCGAGTCACTCGAAATGAAGCTCGACCGCGCCTGGGCTGACATCCAGAAGCACGACGACGGTTCGCCCAACCAGAAGCGGGCCACGACCCGGTTCAAAAAGCACGAATCGGAACTCAAGCCGCTTTTCCGCAAGTTCTGCTTCAAGCTCAAGATTTTCGAGGAATTCCTCAAAAACCTGTCCGCAACGATTCGCGAGATCGAAGGTCACCTCGAGCACCTGGAGATCGCGCAGAAGTTCCCGAATCGCAAGAGCCGCCGGCAGGACCCCGAGAGCATCAAGCTGCGCCTGCATGACATCGAGCAGATGTACCGCATCAGCCCGGTCGAATTGCTCGAGCTGATTCGGGAGGTGCGCAAGGCCATGCGCGAGGCCCACCGCGCGAAAACGGAAATGGTGGAGAGCAACCTGCGCCTCGTGATTTCCATTGCCAAAAAGTACACAAACCGCGGGCTGTCCTTCCTCGATCTGATTCAGGAAGGCAACATGGGCCTGATGAATGCGGTGGAAAAGTTCGAGTACCGGCGGGGCTACAAATTCAGCACGTACGCCACCTGGTGGATCCGCCAGGCGATCACGCGTTCCATCGCCGACCAGGCCCGCACGATCCGCATTCCGGTGCACATGATCGAGACGCTCAACCGGGTAATGCAGGTGCAGAAGAGCCTCCTCCAGGAACTCGGCCACGAGCCGACACCGGAAGAAGTGGCCGAAGAGATGGACCTGCCCGTCGAGCGCGTCCAGGCCATCATGAAGATGGCCCAGCAGCCCATTTCCCTCCAGAGCCCGGTCGGCGACAGCGACGACACCAACTTCGGCGACTTCATTGAAGACAAGGGTGCGGAAAACCCGTACGACATGACCGCGTACTCGCTGCTGCGCGAGAAGATCCTCGACGTGCTCGACAGCCTTACCGAGCGCGAACGCAAGGTGCTGAGCCTGCGCTTCGGGCTTACCGACGGCTACAGCCGTACGCTCGAAGAAGTCGGCAAGCAGTTCAATGTTACCCGAGAGCGCATCCGCCAGATCGAGGCCAAAGCCTTGCGCAAGATGCGCCACCCCACCCGCATCCGCCAGCTCAACGGCTTCTTCGAAGGTGAGGGCGAACAAAACGGCCCCGGTTTCGAGAACTTCGCAAACTAGCGCTCCCGCGCCCGAACCCTGCAAATTCACGGCTGTGCGCGTTTACCGTCTACGCCTGATCGTCGCAGCGGCCCTCTTGGCCGTGCGTCCTGGCATGGCGGGAGCCCAGCTCATTCCGGCGGACCGCGTTCAGGGGGCTACGCCGGAAGTACGCGTCACCACGGAGGTCCGCGGCGAGGGCATCGTGCCGGACTCAGGGGGCCGCGGCGCCACCCCCGAGGCCGAGGGCGACCTTTCCTCCGCTCTCGATCTCGCGGCCACTGCCATGGCCCGGGCCGCCGAGGGCGACCCCGAAGCTCCAGCCTACATCGCCCTCGATCTTGACCTCAGCGCCTTCGAGGAACCCGAACCCGCCGAGCTGGAACCGAAGCTCCAACCCATTCCGTTTGCCCTGCTGCCGAGCCCGAATGTGCCGATCGGCCAGGTAACGCACGTCGATACCGCTGGCGGCTTTTGTGTGGTCTGGCTGGACTCGCGGCGCATCGTCTTGCGCGAGCCCAGCTTCAGCCGCGGCTTCACCCTCGAGCCGACGGCCATCCTACGGCCCACCGAACAACGTGCCGGCAACGCCCTGACGCTCACGATTGCCTGGGGACAGCCGCAACCGGGTGACGAGGTCGTCTTTCCCGGTCCCGAACGCGCCTCGTGGATGGAAGCGCGGCTGAACGAAGTCGCGGTAGCCGCCGGCAGATGACCTGTCGGGGAGTTCCCGGCGCATCCCCCAAATGGATCGGAACCTTTGCCTTTACCTGCGGTTAAACTTGTTGTAACTTTACTTTATCATGTTGGCATTCCTTGGAAATCTTAACGGCTGGGAAATCCCGGTCATCATCTTCATTGTGTTGCTGCTCTTCGGCGGAAAAAAGCTGCCTGAGCTTGCCCGTGGTGCCGGCCGCGCCATCAAGGAATTCCGCAGCGCCACCAGCGAAGCGGAAAACACTTTCCGTGAGGCCATGGACTCTACCGCCCCGGAAAACAATTCCCGCGGCAACCAGAAAGAGCCCGCAAAAACGGAGCCCGCCCAGACCGCCGGCACCTCCGAGCGCGCCTGAAGCAGCATTGAAAACTTTGAAAAGCGGTCTTCATGGCCGCTTTTTTTTTGGCTCCAACCCGCAGCATGCGGAGCCATCACGAAGTCCTGGACGAGCCCCGCTTGGGACTTGCGTCGAGTTTCGCAATGCGGTCGCGGACCAGTTTAACCGGGTCACGGGCGCCGATGCGGGTTGCGCCAAACGCCTCGAGTTGAAATTTCGGATGCCGTCGGGCCAGCTCCACAGTTGCGGTAATCGCCCAGGCACGGGTAGGCGGATCGGACGATTCACGCGCGTTCCGCAAAAACGCGGCAGCCGCGTCGGGTTCGGGGTGCAAAGCGTCGAAATGGCTCGCGACCGCCTGGCAGAGGTAAAGCCGCGCTTTAAACTCCTGCACATTTGCCAGCGCGCCGCTCAACTGGAGGGTCAGCTCCTCTGGAAGTGCCTGGTCACTGGCTGCCTTCCGCAGCAGGAACGCCGCATTGCGCTGAGCGGCTTCACTCGGACTCGCCAGCGCCACGAAAATCGCCTGCCAGATCTCGCCGTCGAGGGGACGTTGCGCGTACCAGCCCAACAGCTCGGGCGCTTCCAGCGGCGTCTCGTCAGGCACTTGCGGACTCATGAACCCAGTGCAAAAACCCGGACGGGCGCCGAGGCAATCGTTCAGTGGCCTGCCTCGCCGATTCGTTCCCTTATCAGTGTCCGCAAAACCGCTTCTTATGCCCGGAAGTTTATTCTCATATTGGACAAGTGCGGCGTTTTGCCTTAACCCTAACCCTATGTCTGAAACCGATGAAAACCTGATCGAAGCCCTTAACAAGGACCTCGCCAATCTGCACGTCTTCTGGGTGAAGCTGCACAACTACCACTGGAACATCCAGGGGCATATGTTCTTCACCCTGCACGAGAAAACGGAGGAGTACTACAACTACATTGGCGAATTCTACGACGACGTCGCCGAGCGGATCCTGCAGAAACGCGGGCACCCGTTTGCCTCGCTGAAAAAGTACCTCGGGTCCACGAGCATTGTGGAGGAAGACGATCGCCCCTGCGGCCCCCAGGAGCTGCTCGAAGGCGTGCGCGATGGTTTCGAAACCCTGCTCGCCGACGCCAAGGCTATCCATTCCACAGCTGACGCGCTCGACGACGTCGCGACCTCCAACATGTACGAGGACCACATCCAAAAGTTGGGCACCTACATTTGGATGTTGCGTCAGGCAGCCTCCTGATCTAAAACTACGCAATCAACCTGAATTCATCAATCCGCCGGGCAGAGTTTTCCGGCGGATTTTCTGTATCCACGGACACGAACATGCTCTTCTTTGAAGTTACGCAGCGCGAATGCGGGGGATTCATCGCCTGCTGCCGCAAACTGAACCTAGCCACCGAAGCCAAGGATTTGAGCGACCTGCACGACAAAATCGTTGCGAGCCTCCGGGATGCTCTTGGAGCGGAGCAAGCGCCACCATTGCGCGATATTCACCTGATCCTGACCCGGGAAAACCAGCCGGCTGAACCCGTTGCCGTGTCCTGATACGGGCCCTCGCCCCGCCAAAACAGCCAAAGCTTTTGGCTAGACTTTTGGCGGGCAAAGCCTGTTTCCTACGCGTTTCACTTTTCAAGGCATCTACCCATGGGCAACACCATCGTCAGTAAAATCGGTAAAGGCAACGTGATCACCTACGAGGGGCACCCCTGTATCGTGCTCGATCGCACCATACACACGCCGCCGAACCTTTCCAGCTTTTGCACGATGGAGCTCAAAAACATCCGCACCGGCAAGAATGTGCACGTGCGGACCAACGTCGGAGACAGCTATGACGTGCTGCACAAGGAGCTGAAGCGCATGGAGTTCAGCTACCTCAACGGCGATATGTACAACTTCATGGACCTCGAAAGCTTTGAGCAGATCGAGGTGCCCGAGGAGGTCATCGGGGACGCCAAGCCGTTTCTGGTCGAAGGCGGCGAGTACAGCTTGTTCTTCGTCGACGAAGAAGTGATGGGCGTCGAGCTGCCCTCCTCCGTCGAGATGAAAGTGATCGAAGCACCGGAAGTCGTTCGCGGGGATACATCCGGAAACGTCCAGAAAACGGTCGTGCTGGAAACCGGCCTCGAAGTCCGCACACCCGCCTTCATCAAGACCGGCGAGACGATCAAGGTCAACCCGAGCGACAAGAGCTATCAGGGCCGGGCCTGACCGCGACCCGACCCGAGGGCGACCGGCCTTGCGCCTGCCCTTTTCTAGCGTTGCGCTCTGCAGAACCCTCGGCTGAGCTCTCCGCGTGGCGACGCTTGCTCTGCTCAGCGATTTCAGTAACCGCGACTGGTACGTGGCAGCGATGCGGGGCGTCTGCGCCGCTTTGGCGCCCGAAGCGCGACTCCTGGATATCACCCATGCGGTTCCACCGGGCGACGTTTCCGCGGGCGCCTTCATCCTCAGCCAGTGCTGGCGCTGCTTTCCCGCCAATACGGTTTTCCTTGCCGTGGTAGACCCGGGCGTGGGCACGGAGCGCCTTCCCCTGGCCTGGCGTGCTTCCGAGGGTCAGATCTTTGTCGGGCCCGACAACGGTCTCTTCAGCTTTCTCGTCGACAGCGGCACCGCGAGGGCCATCCAACCGCCGTCGGGCGAGCCAGGGGCCGTTTCGAGCACCTTTCACGGGCGCGACATCTTCGCTCCCGCAGCCGCACGTTTGGCCGCCGGATCAGCATTTGAGGCTGTCGGGCCCGTCGTCGCCGATCCCGTGGTGAACGCCCTGCCGCAGGCAGTGGAATCCGCGTCGGCCTGGCTCGGCGAAGTGCAATGGGTGGATCATTACGGCAACCTGATCACCAACCTCGACCAAGCGATTTGCACCCGATTTGCGGAAGGCGCCACGCTTCGTCTCAGCGTCGGCGAGCAGGCCCTGGCAGTTCCCTATCGGCGAACCTTCGGTGAGGTGCCGCCGGAAGCACCGGTTGCCTACCTCGGCTCCGGCGGACTGCTGGAGCTAGCCCTCAATGGCGGCTCCCTCGCGCGACGCCTGAACGAGGGCCGCGGCGCGCGAGTCGTCCTCCGCAAACCCTAATCTTTTATTCGCGATAACCGGCGGTTTCGCCCTAGCTGACTCCCATGACTGCTCCCGCGCCCTCCAGTATCCAGATCCAACGATACGATTGGCGCAAAGCCGCATGTTGGGCCTTGTACGACTTTGCCAACACCGGCTACTCTATGATCGTACTGGCGCTGGTTTTTCCGCGCTTCTACCGTCCGTTCTTCGCCGCCGGTTTGCCGGAGTCGGAGAAAACCTTCTGGTTCGGCGTCACGATCAGCGTCGCGAGTATCATTGTGGCGATCCTCGCGCCGTTTCTCGGCAGCATCGGCGAGATTACCGGAACGCGGAAGCGGTTGCTGCTGCGGCTCGCGGTCATCAGTATGATCGCGTGCGCCTCGCTGGCACTCGTTGAGCAGGGCCTGTGGTGGCTGGCGTCGCTGATTCACATCGTCGGACTGGTCTGCTTCTATTCGGCCAACCTTTTTTTCGACTCCATGCTCGAGCTGGTCTCGACGCGTCGCTCGCGCAACCTCGTCAGCGGCATTGGGTATGCCAGCGGCTACTTCGCGGGCTTTCTCTTGATCCTGTTCATTGCGTGGTTCACTGCGGATCCGCCACCGCTGGGCATTGGCGATCAGACCCTGGCCACGCGCCTGTTGTTCGTCGTCACCGCCGTGTGGTGGGGCTTTTTCAGCCTGCCCCTGGCGATCGGCATCCGTGAGAAACCCAAGCCGGAGCGTCCCGCGCTGAAGGCCATGCTGGAAAGAGCGGCCGTTGGGGTGAAGCACACGTTTTTCGAGATCATCCGGATCCGCCCGGTGCGCTATTTCCTTCTGGCGTACCTGTTCTACATCGACGGTCTCAACACCATTACGATAACGGCATCGAACCTCGCCGAAGCGATGGGTTTCGAGTTTGCCCAGACCATCCGGGCTTTCCTGATCGTCCAGATCGCCGCCGTTCCATTCAGCATCTTGTTCGGTTTCCTCGCCAACCGGTTTGGCGCCAAGACGCTTTTGCTGATCGCCATGGTGATCTACCTCGGCACGACCCTTTACGGTGCGTTTATCGACACCGAACCGGCGGTCGTCTTTGGCTTCGCGATTTCCGAAATGTATGTGCTGGCGCTGCTGATCGGCTGTGTAATCGGTGGCGTGCAGTCACTCTCGCGCTCGTTCTTCGCAAATCTGATCCCACCCGATAAGAACACCGCGTTTTTCGGCTTCTACTCTATGATCGGCAAGAGCGCGGCGATCCTCGGCCCGGCTCTGCTGGCGCTTTGTGCCTGGCTGTTCAACGATCCCGACAACCCCGTTTTCTCCACCCGCGTGGGCTTCGGCGCCATTGGGCTGTTGTTTATCGTCGGCGGCTTTTTCCTGGCGAAGGTCGATCCGCGCGAGGCGCCCGGGATGCAGCCCGACGCCGAGCCCAACCCGCCACCCACCGCCTTGGCTCAGGATGACGCCACAGCGCAACCAGAACCATAGCTACGCAGGCAGCGTGGAACCCGCGCGCGCCCGAGGGTCCTCGGCTCGACCCGGCAAAACGCGGCTCGGCCTGCACGGCGAAGGCCGCATAGCCGCGGGTGTAGATGCTGCCAGAGGCATCCGTAAGGACATTACGGATACGCCCCCACTCGTCGATCCAGCCGCTCCAGCCGTGGTTGCCGCCCCGCAGCACGGGCGTCCGCGTTTCCACCGCGCGCAGGACGGAGTGCGCCGCGTGCTGGTAGGCGCCCCCGCCGGTGCCGTACCAGGCGTCGTTGGTCACGACGACGAGCATGTCTGCCCCGTCGGCTGACTCATATCCGACCCAGGAAAAGATGTCTTCGTAGCAGATCAGGGCGCCGACTTCCAATACCTGCCCATCTACCGGCACGGAGATCAGCTGCGCGGTGTCGCCGGCCGTAGTCTGCCCGGGCAGCGGCACGACCTTGCCCAGCCAGCCGAAGAGCGGTCGCAGGGGGATATACTCCCCAAACGGGACGAGGCGACGCTTTGCGTAATGGGTTTTCCTTACTTCACCGTCCGCCCCGAGCAGAAACAGGCCGTTGACCCAGGTCTGGTCGCGGTCCGTGAAGAGCAGGTTGCCGTGGAGCAAAGGGCGCTGCGTGGTGGCGGCCAGACGTCGCAGGGGCTCGCGGATGTTGTCGTTGCCGTTGGCGCGCAGACTGTACGGGGTCGCTGCCTCGGGCCAGAGCAGGAAATCTACCTCCGGGTGCGCCTCGACTGCCGCCTCGGTCAGCTCAAAGAGCGCTAGCAGGTTTTCGCGGGCCTGGTCCGGGTCCCACTTGAGCTCGGGGACCGTCCACGGCTGAACCACGCCCGCCCTTGCCAGGAGTCGCTCACGCTCCGCCGAGCCGAGGTTTTGCAGAAACACCCCCACAGACCCGGCTACCCACAGCAGTCCGAGCATCAACTCCGGCGAGGGCCGCAGCGAGCGGGTCAAGTGAAGTGGCTGCAGCTCGGAGCCGCTGCGCATGCGTTTTGGCAGCGTGACGAGGGCGTGGGCAACGGCCAGATTGATCCAGATGATCGCAAAGGATACCGCGCCCTGCCCGGCCCAGGCGGCCACCTGCAACAGTGCCGGCGCCTGCCAGAGCGCAGCCGCAGCCGGTGCCCACGGGAAACCGGTCAGCAACCACGAACGCACCCACTCCAGTAGCGCCCATCCGGCAGCCAGTACCGCCCAGGCGACCAGGCGCGCCGCGGTCGGTGCCTGCCAGAAACGTGCAAAAACCCTCCCGGCGGCAAACATCCAGCCCATGAAAAACGCCCCCAGCACCAGCGACAAAAACAACACGCCAAGCCAGCCGAGCGGAGCGGCGACATGCCGGAGCCACAACAGCGTCAGCGCCCACGAGACGAAGCCGAACCCCGAACAGGCCGCGAGCCAGCGACGCCGCGAGGGCGCCGTCAGCGCCACAACCAGAAGGGGCACCGCAAAGACGAAAATCAGTGGAGCCGCACCGACGGCGGGAAATGCCGCGGACCAGCAACCCGCCGAAACCAAGGCCGCACCGGCCAAGGCCAGCCGCGGATGCCGCTGCCACCGGGCCGCTGTTTCTTCCGCGGCTGCCTCCGCCTGTGTGCCCCTAACCTCGCCCATTCCGCAGCGAATGCCCAAGGCGGCGAAGGCGTCGACGCAAAAAATCGGACCAGCTACCACAGACGTTTCCGCTTGCCACCGACGCTGAAATCATGCACCCTCTGTCGTTTCGAGCCGGAGTGGCGGAATGGCAGACGCAGTCGACTCAAAATCGACCGGGAAACCGTGAGGGTTCGAGTCCCTCCTCCGGTACTTTCAACTCAGCCCACTCATCAGCTTTTCCAGCTCTTCGCGCTTGGCGCGGTTGTCCGCGAGGGTCTGCTTGACACCTTCGACGACCTCCGCCGGCGCGCTGCCGGTGAACTTTTCGTTGGCCAGCTTCATCTCCGCGCCGGTGATGGCTTTGTCGAGACCGTCGATCTGTTTTTGCAGCTTCTTCTTTTCGGCTTCGACGTCCACGCTGCCGGCGAGGTCGAGGTACAGGTTGCCCAAGGCGGTCAGCTCGCTGGGCATGTTGGCGACCGAATCCCGCGCCTCGATCGCCCCCGCGCCCGCGAGGCGCTTGAGCTTCTCCGCGTGGGAGTCGAGCACCGTGCGGTCGGCCGCATCCGCGACGACGTAGAAGGTCACATCGTTCTTCGCTGCCAAGGAATACTGTGCCTTGAGCGCGCGCGCCTTGACCACAAAGTCCTGCAACTGCTCGACCTCGCGAATGGCCTCGGCATCGAGCGTCAGGCCCATCGCGTCAAATTCCTTCCGCAGTTTGTCGGCAGTGAGGAGGCCAGCGTCCTGGATAAACGTGGAAGCGCCATCCTGGCGCTTATTCTGAACAGATCTGGATAAGCGGCTGGAAGCCGCTTCTACTGCATAGCCCATCTTCTGCCACAGCTCTTCGGTGATGAACGGCGTCACCGGGTGGAGCATCTGCAGAACGCTGCGCAGGCACAAATCGAGGATCGCAATGCAGCCGTCGCGCTGCTCCTCCGAGCGAAGTTTCGACTTCGAGACTTCGACGTACCAGTCGCAATAATCCGTCCAGAAGAACTTGTAGATCGAATCCGTCAGCCGGTTGAACTCGAACGCGCGATACGCCGCCTCGGTTTCCTCCAGCGTCGTGATCAGCTTCGCGAGAATGGCATGGTCATCCGCATCAAACTGCGCAGGCTTCAACGAAAGCAGAATCCGGAACAGCGACTTGGTTGCGGTGCCCTCGCCCCCGGCGGGGGTAGGCGGCGGGGACGCCGTAGGGGGCTCGGCCCCCTCCCGATCCGGAAGGATCGAGGGTGCAGGGCCGTGCCCTGCCTCTTGCATCAACCGAAAACGACACGCATTCCAGAGCTTATTACAGAAGTTCCGCCCTAGCTGCACGCGGTCTTCGCTAAACAAGATGTCCGCGCCTTTGGGGGCGATCATGAGCATGCCGAGGCGGAGGCCGTCGGCGCCGAACTTGTCGATCAGGTCGAGCGGATCGGGGCTGTTGCCGAGCGACTTCGACATCTTCCGCCCCTGCGCGTCGCGGATGATGCCGTTGAACACCACATACTTGAACGGCACGTCCCCCATGAACTCCAAGCCCGCCATTATCATCCGCGCCACCCAGAAGAAAATAATGTCCGGGCCCGTGCAGAGCACCTCGGTGGGGTACCAGAACGCGAGTTCGTTGAGCGAACGGTCGCGAAGTTTGCCGAATTGTTTCTCCCTTACCTTTTGGAGACGGGGTGGAGCAGAAAGGGCATCCTCACGAAAGGGTTCGCGAAACACCTGATTCTCATAATCTTCCGACCAAATGCTGCTACATCTTGAGTTAGGACTGTCCGCAACCGCAAAATATTTCCCGCCTCCGATTTCAACGATTTCGAGAACATCGCCGTCTTTATGACAGCCGTACGTTGGAGGCTTCCCGTCCTTAAGACGGATCTTGTAAACGAAATCTAGGTTACCCTCTCTAAATACTTCAACGAGTTCTTCCCATGTCACAGCGCCCTCCTCAAAACCTTTGATACCACCCACAGATTCATTGGTAGGATCGCTCGAAGCCTCGCAGTCCTTAACGGAGTGGCCGGGGAATTTCGCGGAGGCGGCGTCGGCATTAACGGCGCCTTCATCCAACTCTACAGATGGACCATTACTCTTCACGAAAACGTCGTTAGATTCAACGAATGATTCCTTTTTTCTGGATTCCTCTCTTTCCTTACGTCTCCTTTCCTGCACGAAAGCAGAGGGTTCGGGCACTGCCAATAAAGTTATGTTATCTAAAGGGTTGATCGGGATAATTTCATTCCACTTTCCACATCTAGATTTAAACCAGGCGTATCCTGCGTCTGGTATCTCTGCATTTGGCCAAAATGCGCTAGTCTTTAGTATTCCAATGGTCCCAACCGGAATGCCTTTTACTGTTTTTATAATCTTTGCGGTAGCGCCATCAAGATTTGAGCCCCACCCAAAAACACCGAACGGCCAAAGCCACGAACTTGCCCAAGTATCCAAGACATCTTCCTCTTGCTCCCATTCACCCCACTGCCCCACCAGAGGTGGTTCTATATCAACGTAAACTTTTGGGTTACCCCTGATACCAGAGTTGAAGCGGGCAGCGTTTCTAAAATCGTCAGCAGTCAGCTTGCTACGGTCGATGCCTTTGCGATACCAGACGGGGATGCGGTGGCCCCACCAGAGTTGGCGGGAGATGCACCAGTCCTGGATGTTTTCGAGCCAGTGCTGGTAGGTTTTGGTCCAGCGCTCGGGGTAGAATTTGATTTTGCCGCTGGCGACGGCCTCTTTCGCTTCGGCGACCTTGGGGTAGCGCAGCCACCACTGGTCGGAGAGGCGGGGCTCGATGGGCACGTCGGCGCGTTCGGAGAAGCCGACGTTGTTTTCGTACTTCTCCTTGTCGACGAGCTGGCCGAGTTGTTCGAGCATTTCGCCCGCGAGCTTGCGCGCCTCGAAGCGGTCCTTGCCGTGCAATTCCGGCACGTCGGGGCAGTTGATTTTGCCGTCTGGCGTGAGGCAATCGATGACCGCCCCGCCGTTGAATTTTTCGTCGAGAAAGGCCTTGTGGCGAAGGTAGATGTCGTAGTCGGCGCGGTCGTGCGCGGGCGTTACCTTCAACATCCCGGTGCCGAACTCGCGTTCGACATGCTCGTCGGTGATGAATGGGATTTCGGCGCGCGGGAACGGGCGCACCGCGTGCAGGCCCTTGAGCTGCTGGTAGCGCTCGTCGTCGGGATGGAAGGCCACCGCGACGTCGCCCATGAGGGTCTCCGGGCGGGTGGTGGAGATTTCGATAAACTCGCCGGGCCGCTCGGCGATGGCATACTTCATTTTGAACAAAAAGCCCTTGGTGGGCTTCATGATCACCTCTTCGTCACTCAACGCGGTTTGGGTCTTCGGGCACCAGTTCACCATGCGCTTGCCGCGGTAGATATGCCCTTTGTGAAAGAGTTCGACAAAGGCGGTCAACACGGCGCGGTAGTAGTCAACGCCCGCGTTGTCTGGGCCGGGCGTCACGTGCGCCTTTTCGGCGGAAGTATCGAGCGTGTGCACCGTCCGAGACCAGTCGCACGAGCAGCCGAGTTTCTTGAGTTGCTGGAGGATGATGCCGCCGTGCTGGTCGCGCCACTCCTTCGCGCGCTCGACGAATTTATCGCGCCCGAGGTCCCACTTCGTCAGCCCCTCCTCGCGCAAGGCCTTCTCGACCCGGCTCTGGGTGGCGATCCCCGCGTGGTCGGTCCCCGGCACCCACACGGCCGCCTTGCCCTCCTGCCGCGCCCGCCGCGTGAGGATGTCCTGCATGGTGTTGTTCAGGATGTGCCCCATGTGGAGCACCCCCGTGACGTTCGGCGGAGGGATCACAATCGCATGCGATTGTGAATGACCAATGTCCAATGACCGATGACCAGACACACCTTCTTGGTCATCGGTCATTAGACATTGGTCATTGCTGCCCGGCAGCTTCCCCCGGAAGCAGCCGGCGGCTTCCCAAGTGGCGTACCACTTGGCTTCAACGTCTTGGGGCTCGTAGGCTTTAGCGAGTTCTTGCGGCATGAAGCGGGGGATTATGGAAAATGGCGCTTGCAGGGGAAACCAAAAACCGGTTTATTATTCAACGTGGAATGGCTCTTCGGCATTATCAGCGTCTTCGTTTTCCTGCTCAGTGGCTGGTCGGTCCGCAGCTACGCTTTTGGTAAGGGGCCACACTACCAATCCGATGCCGAGTACGAATTGGAGAAGGAAAAGTATCCCGAAGACGGTGGTCAGCCGCTTAAGTCGTTCTAGTCGAGCAGGTACAATAATGCACCAGAACGTATGCCCCGCGTAACCGGAAGC
>JBHJGW010000209.1:0-3486 GCA_050331415.1 Opitutales bacterium
GGATCGTTCTGCTCGCTGTAGGCGGGCGCAATCTCCTGGCCGTTAATGCACAGCTCGAAGACATCGAGGGTGCCGTCGCCGCTCTCGTTGAGCTTGGCCAGCGGGCAGAGCTCCCGGGGAATGCGCGTGACGAAGGTCGGCTGGATCAGCTTCGGCTCGACGAGCTTTTCGAAAACGTCGTTGTCGATTTCGTAGGGCCCCAGCTCGGGATCGACCTGGATGCCGAGGGCGGCGCACCGCGCAAGCTTCTCATCCTTGTCGCGGCTGAACCACTCGGGGTCGCCGGCAGCCTCGATAACAAGGTCGCGGTACTGCGCCTCGCGCCATTCGCCGTCGAGGTCGATGACCTCGTCGCTGTCGTGCAGCGGAATCTGGCGGGTACCAAGGACGTTATCGCAGATGTCGTGCAGCAAACCGCGCACAAGCTCCATCATACCCCGGTGGTCGGTGTAGGCCTGGTAGAGCTCGAGCATGGTGAACTCCGGATTGTGGCGACGCGAGAGCCCTTCGTTCCGGAAGACACGACCGAGCTCGAAGACGCGGTCGAAACCGCCCACAAGCATCCGTTTGAGGTGTAATTCAAGCGCGATGCGCAGGTAAAAGTCACAGTCGAGCGCGTTGAAATGGGTCACGAAGGGCCGCGCTGCCGCTCCCCCGGCGATGCTGTGCAGGCAGGGTGTCTCCACCTCCACGAAGTCGCGCCCCCAGAGGAATTCGCGGATTGCGCGGATGATCGCACTGCGCAGTTGGAAACGCAAGCGGCTGGCGTCGTTGCTGATGAGGTCGAGGTAGCGCTGACGGTAAATCTGCTCGGCGTCGGTCATGCCGTGGAACTTCTCGGGCAAGGGCCGCAGCGACTTGCCCACCAGCGCATAGGCCTCGGCCTTGATAGTGATCTCGCCGGTCTTGGTGCGGAAGGTCGGCCCCCGCACCCCGACGAAATCGCCAAGATCGAGCTTTTTGAAGAACTGCTTGTACTCCTCGTCACCAAGGGCGTCGCGGGTGGCGTACACCTGGATTTTGCCGGCGCCGTCGAGCAACTTGACGAAGCTGGCCTTGCCCATGTCATTAAACATCACGACCCGACCCGCCACACTGACGCTCTCGCCCTCAGGAATCTCGGGTGCGGGCGGCACTTCGATGGACGGGGTAAACCGGGTGCCCTTCTCGACCTCCCCGGCTTGCATTTTTGCGCGAAACTCTGCTCGCTCCCCATCGACGACCGTCTGTGCTTCCTGGTGCGCCTTCAGCTGGGCCACGGCCTCCGGGTTGGCCGCGAAAAAGGCCGCCTCACGGGCTTGGTGCAAGGTCTGGACGACTGCGCTGGTGTGCGTTTGCGGCCAATTGCCGCGAAAGGGGTCGCGCCCGGCGGCGCGCAGGGCCTCGAGCTTCTGGAAGCGCACAGCGCGCTGGTCGGAGGTGTCGATGGAGTCGCTCATGGGCAAACCCCATGGATTGAACGCGCCATCCTGCCGCTGGCAATGCCGAAACGAGCCGCGACTGCCCTGCGGAACCCGCTCTGGAAAGCAGTTTTGCCGCTCGATCACGTTTTCTGGGGAGGTCGCAGACCGCATTTGAGCGGCCTGGGCGCCCTTCGCGGCGCCGAGCCCGGCGAAGGAGGATTGCATTCCCCGTGCGGTGGCCTTTAACTGCAAGGCGTGGCAGGTGATTCCGCAGCAGTCGAAGATTTGGCCAAGCGCCTTTGGGCCCTCGGCGACCTGGCGCGGCTGCGCCTGCTGTCGCTGCTGCCGCAGAAGCCGACCTGCGCGCGCCGCACCAATGTATAACAGCAGGCCGCACGGCTCGGAATGTCGCAACCGACGGTGTCGCACCATTTGCGCATCCTGCGTCAGGCCGGCTTCGTCGAATACACGAAACACTGCCGCGACTGTTATTACTGGCGCGACCCCGAGGCGGTGGAGGCCATCGGCTCGCAGATTGCCGAGGTCCTCAATGAAGGCCCCTCACCGACCGAGCCCGCCGCCGTGGAGAAGCCGGAAGACGTTGGCGTTTCCGTGTAGGCCCACTGGAAACCATCTGCGACCCGGCTCGGTACGTCGCTCCTGTGCACTTAGCTGAGTCCGAGTTTGCGGAGTTTGGGTTCGATGACGAACTGGCAATAGGGCGCCCCCGCGTTCCGCTGGTAATATTCCTGGTGGTACGCTTCCGCCGGGTAAAAGGTGCTCGCTGGAGTGATTTCCGTGGCGATGGTCCCGCCAAATTGCTCCGCATTGAGCCGCTGTCGGATTTCCTCGGCGGTCTCGCGCTGAGCTTCGCTGTGGGTGAAAATCGCGGACCGGTACTGCGTGCCCACGTCCGCCCCCTGTCGATTGCGCTGGGTCGGGTCGTGTAACGCAAAAAAGGCCTTGACGAGGTCGGCGTACGGGCGCACCTCGGGGTCAAACGTCACCTGAACCACTTCGGCGTGACCAGTGTCACCATTGCAGACCTGTTGGTAAGTCGGGTTTTCGGTGGCGCCGCCCATGTAGCCACTGGTGACCTTGTGCACGCCTTCGATCCGATCGAAGACGGCCTCGACACACCAGAAGCAGCCGGCGCCGAAGGTAGCAATTTCAGCTGATGAGGGGTTTTCCATGAAATGCGAGTTTATTGGTCAACATTGCCTTGCGAACCGAGTCTTGCAACCCGGAGAGGGTTTCGGGGTTTAAACGGCGGTGTTTTGTGACCTGAAACCTTCAAGAGGATGGATGCCCGGCGCGAAATTCCGACCGTGCCGGCACTTTTTGCGGCTACCCATGACCCACAGGGCAACCCCGCCCAAGGACCGAAAATTGCCTTGGAATACCGGAGCGTCTGTTCCAGTGTCCCCGCTTTCGCCGCATGGCAGCTGATCCCCCAGATGACGATGTACCCGCCACCGAAGCCATTCCGGAGGCGGAACCCGACCCCGTGACGCCCGAGGGCGGCGTCGCGCTTGCGCCCAGTGGCTCTTGCGTGGCGATGGTCGCGGATCGCCCGCCGGAAGCTGGTGCGGAGGAACTGCGAGGCCTTGCGGAGCTGACTCTCGA
Organism: Opitutales bacterium; assembly: GCA_050331415.1. Taxonomy (GTDB): domain Bacteria; phylum Verrucomicrobiota; class Verrucomicrobiia; order Opitutales; family Cerasicoccaceae; genus DAIQNO01. The sequence goes on from JBHJGW010000209.1 coordinate 3,030, forward strand.
AACGCATTCACCGTTTCCGCTCGAACAGCTCGCGTGGGGCTACCTCCCCACCGGGGACCACCTGCGGATCTTCGCGCTGCCGCGCAACCGCTTCCCGGCTCCGTTTGCCGAAGCTTTGCCCGAGGCGCGCCACGCGGTACCGGCAGCGGTTCCGGTACTGCTCAATCCCGACTTTCGTGCGACCCCGGTCCTGCTGCAGCACGCGGATTGCCTCACATTGGTGCCCAACGATCCCTCGGCGCCGCTACGGCATCAGCCGCTGCTGGATGACACGCCAGAGCGAATTCGGCTGGCCGCCGCCCGCCTGGGCTTTGCCGATCTGAACGCGCCGTCCTCGCCTCCCGTGCTTCGCGGGTTGCGCGGGCAGCTGCTCCAGGGGCAAGTGCGCTTTCACGCGGAAACCGACAACGCGGACGGCGGGGTGACCCCAATTATCTGGACCGTTCCTTCAACTGAC
>JBHJGW010000210.1:0-4575 GCA_050331415.1 Opitutales bacterium
CGGCGCGCGTAATCGAAGGCGTAGCGGATAACCCGCTCGCAACCCGGGCGGCTCACAAGTTTCAGGCACTGGTAGACCTCCTCGGTCTGCCGGTGCTCGATGCCGGCGTAGGTATCCTCTTCGTTCTCGCGGATGATGATCATGTTGACGCCCGGGAAGCGCGAGGCCACATGCGGCGCGTACGAGATGCAGGGACGGACATTGGCGAACAGCCCCAGCGTTTTGCGCAGGGTGACGTTGAGGCTCTTGTAGCCTCCACCCTGTGGCGTGGTGATCGGCGCTTTGAGCAAAAGGCGGTTCGCCCGCAGGATATCCCACGCGCCCTCGCCCACACCGGAGCTGATTCCGCTCAGGTAGGCCTTTTCGCCGAGCTCAACTTCGTCCATGGCGAAGTCAGCCCCGGCGGCGCAAAGCACCTCCAGGACGGCGTCCATAATTTCGGGGCCAATGCCGTCACCGCGGCAGAGCGCGATTCGGGGGGCGTCGGGCGAATGGTGGTGGTCAGCCATACTTTACAGGAATAGGTTTTCGTGAATTGCCAAACGCATGTGATCCCGAAACCAGGCTGCGTCAAGGCGATTTGCCTGAAAACACGCAGGGTGAGCTCGAGGCAAGAGTCAAGCGTTCGCCATGCCAGCCCCACAGGCTAGTCGCAACTGTAAGCAAGAGGCCGCTTGGCGGGGGTGAGGGGCGCTTCGACGGTGGCGGTCTGTTTTGGCTCGACGCTCTTCGCGCCCGGTGGTTTGCGTCTCAGATCGTTGACGGACGTTCCCGTTCCGAAGACTTCACTCGCAATCCCGACAAATTGATGATGCCCCCTTCTAGCGCCTTTTTGCTCGAGCCTGCTGCCGCTGAGACGGCGCAGCGGAGCGCCGCCGACCTGCCCAACCTCGTCCTCGACGGACCGGCGGTAAACGAATTGGAGCTATGGATGCTCGGACTCGTGCCGCCGGAGGACGCCCGGGTCCGCTATGCCGGAGAGCTGCCCGCCGGTGCCGCCGAAGGCGTCATTTTGCGTGACCACGAGGGCGTGCCGCTCGGAAAGCTGGCCGGTGCCTCGGTGGAACATGGCTGCCTGCGCGGTGACCTCGAAGGCTGGCAACGCCCCCCGAACAAAGACTTCCTCAACCTACGGCAACCCCCAGCGGAGGTTTGGCGGGAACTCGCCCTCCGCGAAGGAGCTCCCCTCGTGGCCTGGCCGCTCGGTGCCCCGCCCGCGCCGGAGGAAACGGCGGAAGTGCTAACGGCCCTGCCAGCCGGAGCCCGCTTACTCGTCCTGATCCTCTCGGCACCGGCGGCGCGGGACGACGCCCGGCACTACCGCCGAGTGAGGAGCATCCGCGAAACCTTGGCGGGCTACGCCGAAGCCGCTCCGCACTTCGTCATTGTGCCCTCACCCGCGGACTCGTCTCTGACCCGCCGGGCACAACTAGCCCGGAGCTACGGCGCTCGACAGGTTATCGCAAGCGATGCCGGTGGGGCTGGCGAGGTCGCTGGCGTGCCCCTTTTGCCCTATCGAGCGAACCCTGGCTATAACGCCGAAGCTGCGCTTGACCTCCCGCAAGCCGAGCAGGGCTATTGCGTATTCTTCACCGGCCTGAGCGGTTCCGGAAAATCGACCATCGCCAACGAACTGCTCGTACGCATGCTCGAACGCGGTGAGCGACCGACAACCCTGCTCGACGGTGACCTCGTACGGCAAAACCTCTCATCGGAGCTCGGATTTTCCAAGGAACACCGCGATTTGAACATCAAGCGCATCGGCTTCGTGGCAAGTCTGATCGTCAAGAGCGGCGGAACGGCCATTTGCGCGCCAATCGCGCCCTATGCGGCGACGAGGCGGGCGGTGCGCGAAATGATTGCGCCACACGGCGGCTACCTGCTCATCCACGTAGCCACTCCCGTGGAGGAGTGCGAGCGGCGCGACCGCAAAGGCCTTTATGCCAAGGCCCGCGCCGGCATCATCAAAGAATTTACCGGCATCTCCGATCCCTACGAGGCCCCTGAAGACGCCGACCTGCGCATCGACACCACTGGGCAGCGTATCGAAGACTGCGTTTCGCAAGTGCTCGAGCTTCTTCGCGAGCGCGGCTGGCTGAAGCCGTAGGTCGGAAGAGGTTTCGCCAGCCGATTGCCCCCGAGGGGTGAGCTATGTTTGGCTGCGGCATGCCTTGCCGAATCCTAGTCTCACTGCCTGCTCCCGGCTCAGTCCCTAACTGCTCACGCGTGCCCCTCACTCCTTTTCCGTTGCGCTGGGCATCGTTGGCGGCTCGAATGGACCGGATGCAGGTAAAACGATCGGCAGTATTGGCCCTTGAGGATGGCACCGTTTTGCGGGGCAAGGCATTTGGTGCGGAGGGAACTCGAGTCGGCGAGGCGGTTTTCAACACCTCGATGACCGGATACCAGGAAATCCTGACGGACCCGTCCTATTACGGGCAGATCGTCACGATGACTATGCCGCAAATCGGCAATTACGGTATCACTCCGGAGGACGCCGAGAGCGCGCGGCCACAGGTATTCGGATTTGTCGTCCGCGCTTTGAGCCCGCTGTCGAGCAACTGGCGCAGCCAAAAGGACCTTCGTGACTACCTCGCCGAAAACGGTATCCCGGGTATTCAGGGAGTTGATACGCGCGCGATTGCCAAGCGCCTTCGGACAGCGGGCGCCCTGAAGGCCTGCCTGAGTACGGAGGACATCACCGATGAAGACGCCCTGGCTCGGGCGCGGGGCTGGGAAGGGCTCGTCGGCAGGGATTATGTACAGCATGTCACCACGCCGGAGCCGCTCAACTGGGACCCCGACGGCATCTCGAGCACGCCCTTCACCGTGACCGGCACGTCGCTGCGTGCCGAGCAGCTGGCCCGCCCGCGCTTCAAGGTTGTCGCCTACGACTTGGGTGCCAAATGGAACATCTTCCGGCGGCTGGCCTATCACGGCTTCGAAGTTACCGTCGTCCCCGCGAACACGCCCTACGAGGCCGTCCGCGATCAGCAGCCCGACGGTGTCTTTCTTTCCAACGGTCCGGGCGACCCCGCCGCGGTGTCCTATGTCCACGAGGCGGTCGCGAAGCTGTTGCCGGAATATCCGACCTTTGGCATCTGCATGGGCAATCAGATGCTGACTCACGCGCTTGGGGCGAAGACATTTAAACTGAAATTCGGCCACCGGGGCGCCAATCAGCCGGTCAAGAACCTCGAAACCGGCCATGTGGCAATCACGTCGCAGAACCACGGCTTCGCGGCCGACAAGGCCGACCTCGAAAAGCGCGGCGCCATCGTGACGGAGATCAACCTCAACGACGGAACCGTCGAGGGGCTGCGCCATAAGGATTTCCCAGCGTTTTCCGTGCAGTACCATCCGGAAGCCTCTCCGGGACCGCACGACGCAGATCGCCTTTTCGTCGACTTCTACAACCTTATTGCCCGCCACAAGGGCCTGCCAGAAGTCGAAGCTGCCGCCGTGTAGACCGGATCGGTAATCGCACCGAGTGCATGGCTCTCCCGGCCCGGTTTGGCTCGCAGCGGATCGGCAACTCGGATCGGCCGCGTTCGTTCCCTCCCAATCCGGGATCGTCACCCGTTGATCCGCTCCTCGAGCCACGCCAGCACGCCGTCCTCTGGAATCCGGACTTGCTCGGTGGTGTTACGGTCGCGGATGGTGACCGCGCCGTCCTTCTCGATGGTCTCGAAGTCGACCGTGATCCCGAACGGCGTCCCGATCTCGTCTTGCCGGCGGTAGCGGCGTCCAATTGCTCCGGAGACGTCCCAGAAGCCCGGCCAGCGGTTATTGAGACGATCAAAGAGTTTGCGGGCGCGTTCGACGAGCTCTGGCTTATTCTTGACCAGCGGAAACACGGCGAACTTGTACGGGGCAATGCGTGGGTGAAACTTCAGCAGCGTGCGCTTCTCGGGCTCACCCTTGTCATTGGGAATCTCGTCCTCAGTGTAGGCGGCCGTCATCACTGCAAGAAACGTGCGGTCGACGCCGAGCGAGGGTTCGATGACGTGCGGGATGTACTTCGCGGGCTCCTGTTTGGCCTGTTTCCGGGCTTCGTCGAAGTACTCCATCGACTTGCCGCTGTGCTCCTGGTGCTGCTTGAGATCGTAGTCGCCGCGGCACGCGATACCCCACAGCTCCTGCACACCGTGCGGAAAACGGAACATCAGGTCGGTGGTACCCTTGGAGTAAAAAGCCAGCTTGTCCTGCGGATGCTTGTCCTCGGAAATCAGCTCGCGCGGGATACCGATCGACACCAGCCAGTCCGTGCACGCGTCGATCCACTCCCGGTGCAGACCGGCCCAATCGGCGTCGGGTGCGATAAAGTACTCGATCTCCATCTGCTCGAATTCCCGGCTACGAAAGATAAAATTTCGCGGCGTAATCTCGTTGCGGAAAGCCTTGCCGACCTGCGCGATGCCAAACGGCAACTTTACGCGGCCCGTATCGACGATGTTTTTAAAGCTCGCGAAAATCCCCTGGGCGGTTTCCGGACGCAGGTAGGAAACGGACGACGAATCCGCCGCCGGGCCCACCTTCGTCTCGAACATCAGGTTGAACTCCCGAGGTTCCGTC
>JBHJGW010000211.1:0-26443 GCA_050331415.1 Opitutales bacterium
AACTTGTCGCCGCCTATTGGCGCATTTTGCGATGGCTCCAATTTATACCCCCTCAGTGCTTGCCAGTGGCAAACCATTACCCCTGACCTAACGTGAATCGGGCCCATTTCATGAAAGCCACCACCGCCGCCGCGCTGGCCAGCGCGGTGCCCATGCCATTCGTGTGCGCTCAGGGCGCGACCGAGATGATCGATCCCCGCCGCATGCTTGTGGGCACTCTCGTGTTTCCGCACCAGATGTACCAGGGCGGCATAGGCACGATCCTCGACCGCATGCAGCAACTCGCGGGCATCAATACCGTGATGACCTTTACCCACACCCACGTCAGCCGACAGTACCGCTGGCAGTACACCGACCCGGTCGACGAGCAGGGCAATGTCATGACGGAAACCTGGGTCAAGACCAACCCGCAATACTACTCCGACCCGGCCCTGCAGGGGCGCAACCCGGGGTCGAAATACGACGACCGTGACATCCTTGAGGAAATGCATGCCGAGATGGAGCCTCGCGGCATGAAGCTCTACGGGCGGATTCTCGAACCCTATGTCATTACCGGGGCAATCGCCGGTTTCGAAGACTGGCGCGAGGTCAACGCTCTCGGGGGCGAAACCAACCACGTGTGCTTTAATCACCCGGAATATATCGCTTACTGGAACAGCGTCGTCACTGACCTGGTGAAAACCCACCCCTACCTCAATGGCTTCAAATTCGGTCAGGAGCGTGGCGGGCCGCTGTTTTCCGCTTTCGGCAAAGGCGTTCCGGGTAAGTGTTTCTGCCAGTATTGCACGAAGTTTGCCAAGGAGCGTGGTCTCGACGTCGAAAACGCTCGGCAGGGCCTGCTCGCCGTGCAGCAATATGTGCGGGACATCCGCTCCGGCAAGGCCCCCACCGACGGCAATTTCGTCGAATTTCTGCGTCTGCTGACCCGGTACCCGACGCTTCTGCCGTGGGAGCAGTTCTGGATGGACAGCCGGGAGGCCCAGCGCAAGCGCATCTACGCAATCATCAAGGCGATCAATCCCGACGTGCAGGTCGGCTGGCACAAGGACCACGGCCAGACCTGGGACCTCCTCACTCGGGCCACCACCCATTACAGCGAGATGGGTCCTTACACCGATTGGCTGAGTGTGGCCCTGTACTTTGGCAGCATGGGACGCCGTTCCATGAACCACTTCGACGCTCATTACGAGCAGGTGCTCTTTGGCGACGCAAAAAACGAGCGCGACGCGTACCGCATGTACCTGAGCATGCTCGGTTACGACCCGGACCAGCAGCCAGCCCTGAGCGAACACCGCGAAGGGGACCAGCATTTCCACCCGGAGTACGTTTACGCGGAGGCCAAGCGCGTCGTCGACAACGTTGGCGGGGCGGCCGAGGTTCACGCCCGCATCGGCTTCGACCATCCCGGTTACGACAGCGGCGAGGGCCCCGAGGATGTCAAGCAGTGCGTGGACCTCGCTTTCAAAGCCGGTGTCGATGGCTTCTGGGTCGGCCGCGAGTGGGATGAGCTTGCCGAACCCAACATCAAAGCCTACGGGGAGGCTCTGCGCGCCTATTTGAAATCTTAGATTCCCGCCGCGGCGGCGGCTCGGAGGGCTCGTTCCGTGCCGTCGCTCGCTTTCTCAAGAAACGCCTCACATGCTCAGTTGTACCAAGATCTACCGCGACATTCCGTTTGCGCACCGGCAGCCCCGGCACGAGGGGCACTGCTCCTACATTCATGGCCATAATTGGGCGATCGAGATCACGTTTGCCTGTCGTGAGCCTGACGACAACGGCTTCGTCATCGATTTCGGCGACCTGAAGTTTCTCCGGGAGTGGATCGACGACAACCTCGATCATGCGTGCCTGTTCGACGAGAGCGATCCTTTGCGCGACGCGCTGCTGGCAGCCGCTCCTGACGCGTGGAAGCCCTACTCCTTGCCCAATACTTCTTGCGAAGGCCTCGCGCGGCACCTTTTCGCCGTGTTCAACCCCATGGTGCGGGAGCACTCCTTAGGACGGGTCTGGATTACCGAAATCGTGGTCCACGAAGACGAGCGCAACAGCGCCAAATTCCGGGCAACCGCTCCAAGCGACTGCCCTTACCGCGATATGAATACAGCATGAGGGCGAAAGCGGTTTTGCCGTAGCCAGGTGCCAAGACAATCGTGATACCGCCCCCGAGAGCGATTGGGACCTCGCTCACAAATGCGACCCGATTGCGAGGCATCAGCGCAAGTAGGCGCGGACCTTGTCATCCGTTACCTGGCTGAAATCGCGATAAAATTGGCCCACTCCACCGAAATGCTCGGGCTGGAGGGGGCAGATGATGTGGTCCACGAGCTCGCCAAGACGTGCAATGGTATCGGGCGGAGCCACGGGCACCGCAACTGTAAGGGACGCCGGCTCATGTTGGCGGACCGTCTGCGCGGAGACGCGCATCGTGGCTCCGGTGGCTAGGCCGTCGTCGATCAATACAGCGTCGCGGCCCTGGTACCGAATTCGCTCGCGCCCTTGCCGGTAATCGCGGCCGCGCTGCACAATGAGCTCGTTCTCGCGCCGGGCGGCGTCCTCGATCTGGCCTTGCTGAAGGTCGAGCCTGCTGACCACATTTTCGTTAATTACGATTTCACCGCCTTCTGCGACTGCGCCCATCGCGAGCTCTTCCTGGCCGGGGACGCCCAGCTTTCGCACGAGCATCACCTCGAGTGGCCAGCCGAGCTCGCTGGCTACGATGGCGGCCACCGGAACGCCGCCCCGCGGGAGGGCCAGCAGCACCGGATCGGCAAGACCGAGCTCGCGCAAATGAGGAACCAACGCGCGCCCGGCCTCATCACGATGCTCGTAAACGCTCATGGTGGCCGATCTCGGAAATCAGGAACGTGGAAAACGCAACCCGGAAGGCCGCTCAGCCGCCAGAGCGCTCATCCGATGAATGGTTCACCAAAGCGAGGGCCTGCAGAACGTTACCACTGAACATCTGGTCGCTCAGTTCGGAGAACACCGTTACTCGGTCGCCCTTTTCCAATTGCACAAAACCTTTGTCGTCGAGCGGATTGAACGGCAGTCCGAGGGTGTCGACCCGCAATTCGCGATCACCGGTATCCAGGGTAAAGCGATGTTGGCGTGCATCGACGGCAACGACATCACCGGTCAGTTCGAGGTCGAAATCATAGACACTGCCGGCGATGGCGTCGCTTGTTTCCTGGTTTCCGGATCGGGGGTAAAAGTAGGTGTTGAGATCCTCGACGTAAACGCTCGAAGCTTCCAGCTTGGTTGCTTCAAAAAAGTCGTCGTTGATCGTGCCGAACACGGTCACGCGGTCCTGCGGGAGGACGGAATAGTTTTCCCGGTACCAGTCCCAGCCCTCCATCTGCACGGTGATGGTGCCGCGGCCGTAGTCTAGCAGGAAGGAGTCAGGGTCGGAATCGACAACCGTGCCGTGAAAGCTTACGGCGGCGCCTTCCGGCTGTTGTTCGCGGTTTTGGGCGGCCAAGGGCAGGGCAAGACAAACGCCGAAAGCCAGATAGAGGAAGTTGCGAAAGGTCATACTGGAGGCTGTTGGGGGTTTACTTTCGTTGTGCACCACGGGTCGCAGGCACTATGCCATGCCTCTATCGAGCCAGCCTAGCCCCTTTTGGGGCAAGTTCACGGAAAATTGGGGTTGCCCCGAGTCGGAGGCGGAGCGGTTGCATCGCGCATGAATGTCTGGCTATAGGATTGCAGCCTGCAGCTGCAGCCAAGCCTACTTTCCGCGACTTCGCGCCCATTTGGGCTTCGGCAATTCCACCGGCTTCGTCTTGTACTGCATCCCGGCGACGGCGGGGTGTCGCCGCAAGGCCTTCAGTAAGTCGGGTTCGAGCCGGCAGTTGAGGCTTTCCGCGAGCTTGCATTCCAGGGCCCGCGCCCGGTGGGCCTTCGAGACCATCAACGCGTCCGCCGGAACCGGTTCGTCCGGGTACGGCTCCTCCGGTTCGGTTGCGTCTTCGCTTGGTTGCTCGAGCAGGATTGCCAGTTTGAGCCGGGTGGGACCTTCGATTCTCTGCAGCGTCTCGTGCAGATACTCGGCAAGGTCGATCAGTGCGTGCTCGTCCTGCCGACAAATCAGCGTGGCTTCTTCGACCAGGTGGTTGAGTCCGCTGTCCATCCGGGCGATGCGGTTGGCGTTGAGCCGCACTTCACCGCGCTCGGGGTCGTAGCGCACCTCCCCTTCCACGCACAACGTGGCAGCGTCTTCCAGCATGGGGCCGTACTCGGCAAAGGCGTCCGGAAACACATTGACCTGATAGTTCGCCCGCTTGGTCGAAACCGTGAAGTATGCCCAAGGGCGGTTGTCCTTCTTCGTCAGGCGTTTGACGATGCCTCCGGCCACTCCGCACAACCGGAAGGGTTCGCGGTCCCACCGTTTCAGGTCCTCTCCGGCGCGGAAGGAGTTGACGACTTCGTCGAGGCCGCCAAAGGCATCCATCGGGTGCCCTGTGACGTAGAATCCGAGCAGGTCGCGTTCGAATTGAAGGCGAGTCATCTCCGCCATCTTCGCGCCGCGGACCTGGTAGGTATCCGCTGAACCCTTTTGACCGCCGACATCGGTATCTCCAGAGTCCAGCAGGTCGAAAAGGTTGGCCTGGCCGCTGGCCCTGTCCTTGGCGAGCTCTTCAGCCTCGCTGAGGATTCCGTCGAGGCTGTCGAGCAAGTGCTGCCGGTCGAGGCCCTGGAAGTCGAAGGCCCCGGTCTTGATCAGGTGCTCGAATACCCGGCGATTAACCACCTTCAAGTCAACGCGCTGTGCGAAATCGGCGAGGTCGTTGAACGGGTCGTTGGCGTCGCGTTCCGCGAGGATCACTTGAGCAGCGGCATCGCCGACGCCCTTGATGGCCGCAAGCCCGAAGCGGATGCGGCCGGGGGAGCTATCCTTGCCGGCTTCGTCGGCGTTGGTCTTGGGCCGCCAGGCGAAGTTGGGCACGGGCGTAAAGCTCTCGCGGGACTCATTGATATCGGGCCCGAGCACGTCGATGTCGAGGCAGCCCGCTTCCTCGACGAAATGGCTTACCTTGTCCGCTTTGCCGAGTTCGCTAGAAAGCAGTGCCGCCATGAACTCGCACGGGTAGTTGGCCTTCAGGTACGCGGTACGGTAGCTGATCATCGCATACGCTGCCGAGTGCGACTTGTTGAAACCGTACTGAGCGAATTTCTCGAGAATCCCAAAGATGCGCTCTCCCTCGGCGGGCTTGATGCCGTTGGTTTTTTCCGCGCCTTCGATGAAAACCTTCTTTTGGGCGGCCATGACCTCGGCGATCTTTTTGCCCATCGCGCGTCGCAAAATGTCTGCGCCGCCAAGAGTGTACCCGGCCACAATCTGTGCGCACTGCATCACCTGCTCCTGATAGACGAGTACGCCGTAGGTTTCTTCGACCAGCTCACGCACGAGGGGGTGCGGCACCTCGATAGTGCTGCGGTCCTTTTTACCCCGAATGTATTGCGGGATGAACTGCATCGGCCCGGGCCGATAAAGCGCGATCAGGGCGACGATCTCGTCGATAGAAGAAACGCCGAGCTGGCGGCAGAGCGCCTGCATGCCGGGAGATTCGAGCTGGAACACGCCCACGGTCTTGGCCTCCTTGAGCAACTGGAAGGTCGCGGGGTCTTCGAGTCCCACCTTCTCAACGTCGAAGTCCGCCAGGCCGCGAACTTCCCGCAGCGACTTTGTGCAGTCGGCAATCACCGTTAAGTTTTTCAGCCCGAGGAAGTCCATCTTCAGCAGTCCTAGATCCTCGCTCGGGCCTTTTGCGTACTGTGTGGTGAGGTCGCCTTCCTGCAAGGTTACCGGGATGAGGTTCGTGATATCCTGGTCGGCAATGATGATCCCGCAGGCGTGCTTTCCGGTGTTGCGAACCATGCCTTCGATGACTTTGCCCTGATCGATGATTCGCCTGGCATCTGGATTGCGCTTCACCTCGCCACGCAATTCTTCCGATTTTTCCAGCGACGCATCGAGTGAGATGTTCAATTCATCGGGGATCATTTTTGCCAGCCGGTCCCCTTCGGCAAAATTGAGGCCGTTGACGCGCGCAAGGTCGCGGACGATCATTTTTGCGCCGAAGGTGCCATACGTGATGATATTCGCAACGCGCTCCTTTCCATACTTGTCGCGGACGTAATCGATGACGCGGTCGCGCTGTCGCTGGCAGAAGTCGATATCGAAGTCCGGAGGGGAAACGCGTTCGAGGTTGAGCATACGCTCGAACAGTAGGCCGAAACGGAAGGGGTCGATGTCGGTGATTTTAAGGACGTAGGCAACCATGCAGCCCGCCCCCGAACCGCGACCAGGGCCTACGGGAATACCCTGCCGCCGGGCCCAGTCGATGAAATCCCACACGATCAGAAAGTAGTCGACGAAGCCTGTGCCGGCGATGATGGCGAGCTCGTAGTCGAGCTGATCGCAGACGCCCTCGGGGGTCTGGTTGACGCTCTCGAGGTAGGCCAGCCCTTCCGTGGAAATCCCGGAGCCACCACCGAGCTTCTGCGCCTCGGCAAACGCGCCGGAGGGGGCCGCCCGCACGGCGTCGTAGTCCACGCCGTAACGCTCGTGGAGGCCTCGCTTACAGCGCTCGAAAAGGTAGAGTCCGTTGCTCTTGAGCTTTGCCCGCTCCTCGAGGTCGAGCGAAATGGGCGCCTTGCCGTCGCGCGTCAGTACCTCGTTTTTCTTCTGCACGTAGAGGTCGAGAATCCGGTCGAAATTGGCTTCGTCGCGCGCAAACGTCAGGTCGACGGGTTTCTCGAAGACCGGGTAGTGGTCTTCGCCGAACGGCAGCTTGACGTCACAGCGCTCGGCGACTTCTATCGTGTTGTCGAGTGCGGCGGGGAGTTCGGGGAAAACGGCGAGCATCTCGGTATAGCTCTTCAGATAAAATTCGTGTGCCGGGTAGCGCATCCGGTCTTCGTCGTTCAGATTCTTGCCGGTCTGGATGCACAGTAGCGAATCGTGAGGCTGCCAGTCATCCTTCAAAACATAGTGAACGTCATTGGCGGCGCACACTTTAAGTTCGAACTCTTTGGCAAGCTTCAACAAGCCCGGAAGGATGCGCCTTTGTGCAGGAATGCCGTGGTCCTGGATTTCGATGTAATAGTTTTCCCGGCCGAAAATATCTAGGAATTCCTTCGTCGCTTTCCGCGCGTTTTCATAATCGTTATAGATTAGAAACTGTGACGCAACCCCATTGATGCAGCCGCTGAGTCCGATCAGGCCTTCACCGTGTTCGGCAAGTGCCGACATATCGACACGCGGTTTGTAATATTGACCGTAAAGGTGCCCCTTGCTGACGAGTTTGCAGAGGTTGCGGTAGCCCTCCATGTTCCGCGCAAGAATTGTCTTGTGGTGTATCTGGTGCTTTGGGAAATGTTCGGGGCGCAGATCCTCCGGGTTTTCGATTGTGGCGACGTCGTCCATGTCTTCTGCGCGGTTGCGACGCCGCTTGGGTTTCTCCGACATGGAGTGATCGTAAACGAGGTAGATCTCACAGCCGATGATCGGCTTCACCCCGGCCTTTTGCGCTTTTTTGAAGAAGTCGGCGGCGCCGAACAGTGTGCCGTGGTCGGTAATGGCCATGGCGGGCATCTCGAGTTCCTTCGCCCGGCTCATCAAGCGGTCGATCCGAGCACAGCCATCCAGCAGGGAATAGTCGGTATGAAGGTGCAGGTGAACAAACGGGCGGTGATTCGGAGCGTCAGCCATAGTGAACATATTGCTACAAGAACGCGGGGAGGCGCAAGCGGATGTTTTTCACATGGGAAGGCGAAGGGGTGAGGCAAGCCACGACGGCGACAAAGGGATCCTTTGCGGGCAGAAAGGGCGACGTAATCATGCGATACGCGGCACCGGCCAAGGACATCTGCAAGGCACCCGCGCGCTGGCTGGCTGCGTGCGCGCTTTAGCCAAGAAAAATACAGACACTCATCGACCCTCCACTGGGCACAGGAGTAGCTTGCATCCGTTTATAGTTTTTTCACCCCAGGCATTTCGGGGGTTGGCCTGGGGGCTGCGCGTGGTCGACGGCAACCCGCCCACCGATTTCGCCTCCGGGTACGCATTGTGGTTCGACAATAACGGTGACGCGGAATCGGCACCGTACCTCAACCCGAACTTTGGCGCAGGCGGTGACGACAGCCTGCCCGGGAATATCGTGACGGCAAATTTTACGGACTTCACGACCCCCCTTGGCTTCACCGGCGACTCCACAGACCTGGTGATCACGTTCGACCTCGACGGCAACGGCGAGAATTTCGCCATCGACAGCTTTGAGCTGGTGGGCACCCCAGTGCCCGAGCCCGCCGCGTTCGGTACCATCGGCGCTGCCGTGGTTCTCCTGCTGGGCTTCCGACGCCGCGGTTAAGAGCGTCTGTTTTCCGTTCTCAACGGAGCCCGATCGCGGGCTCCGTTTTTTTGTGCGCTATTCGCAGGGAGCAGGCTGAGACCTTTCGTTGATTCGCCGTTCGAGGCTGCCCCGCCCATGGCGTCCAAGTCCCTCGGCGTCGCACGAAATTTTTCCTCGTCGGCGGGCTGCTCGGAAGCATACTCAACACCCTTACTCACGGTATGGGTTCCATTTACGAGACGGTTTTGCGGCCGGTTTTTTTTCGGCAAGAAGCAGAGGAGGCGCATGAGTTGGCGCTGCAGTGGCTGGACCGGCTGACCAATCTGCCACCCCTGGTCAAGCTGATGGTCCGCACGGCGACACCCCGCCACGCGCGGCCGGTGCGTGCCTTTGGGCTCACCTTTCCAAACGCCATCGGCCTCGCCGCCGGCTTTGATAAGGAGGCCGCAGTCTGGCCGGCATTGATGGCCCTGGGTTTTGGCCATGTGGAAGTCGGTACCGTCACCCGCTTCGCCCAGAACGGCAACGAAAAGCCGAGGGTCTTCCGTTATCCGGGGCAGGAAGCCCTGATCAACCGGATGGGCTTTCCGAACGACGGCGCGGACTCCGTCGCAAGCCGGCTGCAATTCTGGCGCGAGCGGTATCCGAATCTGCCACCGGTTGGTGTCAATATCGGCAAAAGCCGTAACGCTAGCCTCGACGAGGCGGTTGACGACTACCTGAGCAGTTTCCGGCTGCTGGCTCCTCTCGCCGACTACGTTGCCATCAACGTCAGCAGCCCCAATACGCCGAATTTGCGCAGTCTGCAGGCCAAGGAGGCGCTCAACGAACTCCTGGCGGCCCTTCAAAACGAGAATGCCGGCGACAGCCGCAAGCCTTTGCTGCTGAAGATCGCGCCCGACCTTTCTTTCCGCCAGATTGACGAGGCGCTCGAGGTCTGCCTGCATCACGAGATCGATGGCATTATCGCCACAAACACGACCCTGCAGCGTCCGGTAAAGCTCGACGGCGGCGACGAAACGGGCGGCCTCAGTGGTCGGCCCTTGCACGCGCGGGCGGTCGAGATCGTGCGCTACATCCACGGCGCGACCAAGGGCCAGTTGCCGATTGTCGGGGTCGGGGGTGTCAGTGGCGAGGTTTCCGCTGGCCGCATGGCCGACGTTGGGGCGACGCTGGTGCAACTCTACACCGGCCTCGTCTACAAAGGCCCTTGGATCGCCCGTCGTCTCGCCAACACCTTTTCATGGCATCAGCGCCCCTGGGCCTGAGCCGGGTATCCAGTTGCGCAGGTGCTTTTTGGCGTGGCTGATTCGGGCCGGGCGAGCACCTGTTTGCCTTCCCGGTGGCTCCGCCGTTTAGCCGCTATAGGTACAGGGCAGCCATACGGCGCCAGTAGTAGCCGCGGTGGGCGCGATCCTGCCACAAATGCAGCTTGGGCTGCGCGCCTTTTTCCCAGAGCAGGCGGCAAAGGCGTTCATTCTGGGCCCGGAAGGGATCTTCCTCGCCGATGACGATGACGATGTCCATGCGGCGCAAGGCCTCTAGCCGTGCAAGGTCGTCGAGGTTCGGCAGAAAGTGCAGCGGCGTGTTGAAATATACGTCGTCGTTGTAAAACCCGTCGAGAAGGTCGCCGAACCACTCCACGGGCTCGGTGAGGTCGAAACGCCCCGAGAAGGCCGCAAGTTTCTGGAAACGCTCCGGGTGTCGCAGGGCAATATTGGCGGCGTGGAAGGCGCCAAGACTGCAGCCGTGCGCGATCGTGCAGGGGTGACGATTGAGCTGGTCCATCAGCGGGAAAACTTCCTCCAGGACGTAGCTTTCGTAGGCCAGGTGGCGGGCGATCCGTCCTGATGGGTGCGCCCACCAGCAGTAAAAACTCTCTGTATCGACGCTATCGAGGCAGTACAGCTGCAGCCAGCCCTTCTCCAGTTTGTCCGCCAGCCACTGCGTGATGCGGAGGTTTTCGTATTCGTAAAACCGCCCGCCACGCGTCGGAAAGACGACCACGCGGGCGCCCGCATGACCGAAGACCAGCAGCTCCATGTCCCGCTGCAGGCGGGGGCTCCACCACTTATGGTACTCGCGCTTCACCGCCCGTTATCCGCGAAACGGATGCCGGGCGGGGCAATCGTTTTTTGCCCATCGACGGTGACGTTTGCGTGACAGAGCCCCGAGCGTCGACCGAGGAGCACCGCTGATTCGGGGCCTTCAGGCTCGCGCAAGCGCCTGAAGCCATTCGCTGCCCGGCTGACTCCAGCGCACGCGAAACGCCGTCCCAGTCACCTCCACCACCTTGGCGTAGACAATGCCGCGCCCGCTGCCGTTGGCCTCGGGAAGGCTGAGGCGGAGGTTGGTGCGCCGCGCCGGGGGGCTTCCGCAGTCCAGCCATGCCCCCCGTTCGGAAAACCGCAGAAGGCGGGCGCTCTGCAGGCCCGGCGCCAGGGATTTGTCTTCGAGCATGCGCCAGTTTAGCTGCTGGTCGTGGCGAGCGCGGTGCCACTCGTCAACCTGTCGGGGCAGGGTAAGGTCGTACGGCGGGCCCAGTGCAAGGACCTCTGCAATGGCAATCTCCCGCTCGACGCCTTTGGGGGAAATGCTGTCGCGCTCGCCGAGTACGACCTCGGCAGACAGGCGGTCGAGCGTGGCCTGCGAAGCAAACACCTGCCCGCCGCAGGTACAGCTTTCGATGCGCCCTGCGAGGTTGGGGCCCAGTCCGACTGCCCCGTACTTGGTGCGTTGTGCCGATCCGAGGTTGCCGACCACCGCATTTCCGCTGTGAATGCCGATGCCCATCTCGAGCACGGGCTGTCCGGAGGCGGCGCCTTCTTCGTTGAAGGCGTTGAGTGCCAGTTGCATTCGCAGGGCGCAGGCAATGGCGGCCTCGGCGTGGTTCGGCAGGCTCAGAGGGGCGCCGAAAAGGACAAATAACGCGTCGCCGACAATCTCCAGAACGATGCCCTGAGAGGCGTCGACCTCGGCGAGCATGCGTTCGAGATAGCGGTTGAGCAAGGTCATGACCTCGGATGGTGCGAGGTGCTCGCACAGCCGGGTGAATCCCCGTAAATCGGAGGTGAGCAGAGAGACCTCCCGCTCCTGGCCGCCAAGATCAAGGCCGTGGGGGGCTTCGAGCACCTGCGACACAATCTCTGCGGACACGAAACGCCCGAAGACCCCGCGCAGCGTATCGTACGCCCGTGAAAGCTTCGCGTTGGCGGTCGCCAGGTTGCGCTGCAGTCGCTGCACGTGCAGGTGGGTTCGCAGGCGCGCGAGCAATTCCGAATGGTCGAAGGGTTTGGTGATGTAGTCTACGGCTCCCAGTTCGAAGCCCTGCACCTTGTCCGCGGTCCGGGCAAAACCCGTCATAAAGACCACTGCTGCGCCATCGGTAGTCGATTCCGCCTTGAGCCGGCGGCAGGTTTCATAGCCGTCGAGCCCGTTTTCAAGCTCGATGTCGAGCAGCACCAGGGCGGGCTGAAGTTGGCGGGCTGCCTCCAAGCCGGTTTCGCCATCGAGAGCGGTTTCGACGTCGAAGCCGTTGAAGCGCAAGGTCGTCGCGACCAGCCGCAGCAACTGCGGGTCGTCGTCGATCACAAGAATGGTTTCGGAACGGGGCTCGGGATTGAGCGGGTCCATCAGCAGACACAACTGTCCGATATTGCCGGGACGAGGCTTGCGGACAGTTTTTAGGGGGAAAGGTTCAGTATGAAGCCAATCTTGGGCAAACGCTAGTTCAAACTGAAGCCGCGCCCCTCTGCGACCTGAAAAACAACGCCATCCAGCGATAGCGTTTTGAAGGGCTGGCAGGGCCTATTAGGCGCTGAGCTCTTTCGGCCGCTTACTCCGCGCGGGTGTCGAGCATCAGCCGGGTAAGGTTCTGTTCTTTGATTGCGTCGATAACGTCGATGACGGCCTGGTAACGCACTTCGGCGTCTCCGCGGATGGCCAGGATCGGGGGCTCCGGCAGATTAGCGAGCTCGGCGAGCCGCTCGCGCAGGGTTGGAAGGTTGACACGCTCGCCACCCCAGAAAATGCGTCCCTCGGCATCGATGCTGACGGCTTGGATCTCATCGGGTTCGCGCGGATCCTGTGGGCGCGCGGTTTCGGTTGGCAGTTCGATCTCGATGGACTGTTCCAGCAGCGGGGCGGCGATCATGAAGATGATTAGTAGCGAGAACGCCAGGTCGAGCAGCGGGGTCACATTGATCTCCGAGACCGCCTGCAGAGGTCGCTTTCGGCTGAAAGTCCGCGCCATGGCCTTCGGGTTTGGCGGAAAATACGCCCGGCGGCAAGACTGTTGGTCCGGCCGAGGTCGGGATGGTGCCGGAGGCCGGGCTCGCCGCTTCGCACAGAATCTGCGGCACCGCCACCATGACGCGTACCGAGACTGAAATCCATGAATTGCTGAGTCAGCACGGCCGGACCTTCGCCGCAGAAGCCGGTATTCGCCTTGACGATACCCCGGCGCCCCTGTTCCAGCTGCTGGTGCTGGCCACCCTGCTTTCGGCGCGGATCAGTGCCGGACTCGCCGTTCGAGGAATGCAGGCCCTCCTCGACGACGGCTTGACGACCGTGGACAAAATGGCCGAAGCGAGCTGGGAGCACCGGGTAAAGGTGCTCAACGAAAGCGGTTACGCGCGATACGACGAAAGCACGAGCCGCATGCTCGGTGACACGTGTGCGATTCTGCAGGAGACCTACGGAGGGGACCTTCGGAAGTTGCGGGAGGCGGCGAAGCAAGACCCTGCCCAGGAGCATGCGCGCCTCAAGAAATTCAAAGGCATTGGGGATGTCGGCGCGGCGATCTTTCTTCGCGAAGTCCAGGGGATATGGCCCGAGGTCTACCCCTACGCAGACCGCAAAGTCCTCCAGGCTGCCGAGAGGCAGGGCCTGCCCACCGACACCGACGAGCTCTCCCAGCTTTGCCGTCGGGAGGACTTCCCGCGCCTCGTCGCCGCCATCATTCGGGTCGACCTGGCCCAGGGCTAGTCCGTAACGTTGCGCTGAAACTCCCAGCCGTCGGAATGCAGGGAAACCTGGGCGGTCGGGCTGATCTTCGGCGGGCGCGTCTTCACGGTGACGCTCGCAACCGCGGTAGCGGGGAGCCCGTCAATGCTTGGGCGCGATCTACGACAATCGCCCGCGTGTGGGGGTTGCGAGAGGCGCTAGCCCGCTGCGGGCAACCGTTCAGGAAGGATATTGCGAGCCCAGTTGCGCAGGAATTCGGCCAGGGTAGCCACCGGGGGGCAGTGGCCGGAGCGGACGAAGTAACCGCTGGCAGCGTTGCCCAGCAGCAGGGATGCGGCGTCTCCGAGGCCTAGCAGTTGGCCAGCGAGCACGCCGGCGCCGAAATGATCGCCCGCGCCCGTCGAGATCAGCGGAGCGCGGCAAAACGGTCCGGTGACCCAGCTCGCACCCTCGGTGCTGACCATCGCCGCGCCGTTGTTGGGGTGAATTACGAGCCGTCCCACCGATACCTGCCCGAACAGAAAACGCGCTGCCGTAACAATTTGTGCCGGCTCTTTCTGGCCGCTGAAATCCCACCCGCAGGTGGCCGCAAGCTGCCAGGCCTCGCGGAGGTTCAGGCTCAGGGTGAGGTCGGTCACGGTCGCGAGTTTGCCGATGAGCTCGATAAGCCCCCGGCGCTCTTCCTCACTGCGGTGGGCAAACTCGGCCAGGTCGACGAAGAGCTTCGTGGGCACCTGTTCGGCTTCGCCGGTCGCTAGGCGTTCCAACAGCAACTCGAGGATCGAGTTCAGCGCGGGCAGCTTTCCCCAGTTGACCGCCGCTACGAAATCGGCCTGCGAGAGCAAGGTTTCGAGCTCACCCGGTGCGAACGCCTCTTGCAGGCGGAGGCTGTGGACGTCCGCGCAAGTTGTCATGTCGGAAAGCATGATCTTGCCGTCGGTGAACTCGAGGCAGTCGCTCGTGGCAGGCGCCGCCAGGGTTTTCAGGGCGACTTTATGGGCAAGGGCATTGGCGAAGAGCGGATGCACGTCGGGGTAGCCCAGAGCGCCAGCATAGGTCAGGTCGATGCCGCCGCCGAACAGACCGTGTAAGGCATTGACGAGCAGGGGGCCGTTGCCGCCGAAGCGCTCACCCTCCACCCGGACGCCCGCTGAGGCCGAGACGCCAGCGGAATCCTTCGCCAACTGTCCGAAAGCTCCCATATCCGGCGGGGACTGCATCCGCACAAACCGGTCGATAAAGCCATCAAAACCGCAAAGGCCGCGAAATCGAGAGGGCCGGGAGGCCGCTGTCGCAATCTCGTCGATCAATGGCGTAAACTCCGCTGGATCTGTAAAAAACCGTTCTTCCATGACGTCGGGGCAAGGGGTTGACCGTCGAGGCAGTTTCGAAGAACAAACGCCAGGCTGCCAACGCCAAAAACGCACCGCTAACATTTGGAATTTCAAGGGGAGGTTGCAGCCCGTTGTCGAAGGCCTTTCCGGCCCGGCATGGGCTCGACAGCGCGCACGAGCCAGTCAAGCTGCGCGGGATGTCACGCAGTTATGGGGAAGCTCTCGGAGCAATTGCCGTCATGTGCTTGGTGCCCGTGCTGATCAAGGTAACCCCTGCCGATCCGTGGGTGGTCGGGACGTCGCGTCTGGTGTTGGCTGCGGCTTTGACATGGGCGCTGCTGCCGCGTGCCCGCGCGTGGCAAGGCTTGACGCGGCGACAACTGCTGGCACTGGCCGCGATCGGAGGCATTTTCGGCATCCACTGGATGTCGTATTTTTGGGCCATTGTTTTGAGCACGGCGCAGCTCGCCACAATCGGAGTCGCAACGTACGGTTTGCAGCTGACCGTACTCGGCGCTCTCATCCAAAAAGAACCGGTGCGATCGCGACACTGGCTGGCACTCGGGATGAGCCTCGGCGGTCTGCTGCTCGTTACTCAGCGAATCGAAGCCGGCGGGACGGCACTGTGGGGCTTTCTCCTGGCAGTATTCAGCGGTACCTGCTACGCGTTGCTGCCCATCATCCACCAGCGTGCCCGGAGCCTCGGCAACGATTTGCGCACCTTCGGCCAATACGGGTTTGGCCTGGTGGCGTTTTCGGCCGTCTGCTGGCTGGGAGAGTGGGGCAGTGTTGTTAAGGTCTGGCCAAATCTGCTCTTCCTCGGGATCGTGGGGACGTTTGTCGGTCACACGCTTTGGGTGCGGGCCACAACCAGCCTCCCGACGACCGTCTCGGCACTGCTGTACTACCTATACGTCCCCGGCGCCTGCCTAGTGAGCTTCCTGGTGATCGGAGAGCGGCTGACCTGGCCGCAAATCGGAGGCACCGTATTGATCCTCGCCGGGAGCCTTCTGGGCATCCTCAGCCGTACCACGAAGGCAGCCGGTACACCCGGAAACGAGGCGGGCGCGCCCGAGCCCAGGCCACGGCCGAACGGCCTTTGAGGCCGCCAAACCCGGTTTCAAGGGTCCCGAAACTGCGATGTTTCCTCGTGTTCACGGCCTTTTTTTAAAGTGGGCTCTAACCGTTGCCGAACGTTTTGCAGCGTCTGAAGACGATCCGGGCGAATTGACGAATACCCGGATTTATGTTGAAACCTTGTCCCGTCAGGCTGGTTCCAAAACCAGAATTCGCAGGGCAAACTCCATTTCATTTTTCCCATGATATCGGTCTTCTTCACTCGCCTAAATGTTCTTGGGTACTGCGCATTGGCGCTCGCCTTGTGGGGAAACGTCGTCTCGGGCCGTACCTTCACCGATACGCAAGGCCGCAGCATCGAAGCTGAGTTCATCAGGCTCGAAGGGGAGACGGTGACGATCCGGCGCGGCGACGGGATGATGTTCGACATCCCGCTCGCAATGCTCAGCGCTGGAGACCAGGCTTACGTGAAAGCCCGTGCTGGTACGGGGCTCGTGCCGACGGGAGGACCGGAGCCTGCAGCTCTCAACGAACTGTTCGGCGTCGAACTTTTCTCCGCCGAGCCCTTGTGGCGCGAGGACGTTGGAGCTGTCGCTAAACGGCTTTCCTGGCCGCAGGAGTCCGCCACGGAACGGCTCTCGAGCTACCGCCTTTACCCGCCAGAGGATTACCGGATCCTCGAGGAGCGACCCCACTCCGCCGCGCTCTACGCCGAGGGGGGAAATCCCGAGCGCCTTTCCCTGGTCTTCGCCAACAAGGGCGATCTTGGGTACCTGAGCCTGGAAGCGATCGAGGAGGTTGTCGAGTCTCAGGCCGAAGCCATGCAGCGGCGCCTGAAGCGATTGCTCGGTGAGCCCGGGCGCATCAATATGGGAAAGTCCGACCTGAAGGAGCGGGTGGACCGGTGGGACTGGCGCGGCCACGCCATCTTGCTCAGTGAGCAGGAGGGCGAGTATGTGGCCTTGCGGGTGATGCCGCCCGACATCGCTGACAACCGGGGCTTTGGCGAGAGACTCGCGGACTCGGAAATGTCCGAGCTCCTGCCGAAAAACGTGCAGACGCACGAAAACGGCGATGTCCTCGTCTCCGGCATCCCGATGGTCGATCAAGGGCCGAAAGGCTACTGCGTGCCTGCAACGTTTGAGCGCTACTTGCGCTATATGAGCATCCCGGCGGATATGTACGTGCTGGCGATGGCGGGGCAAACCGGCGTTGGCGGGGGCAGCAACCTCAACGCCTTCCTCGACAACATATCTCATTATGTGAGCTACGCTGGGCGAGACCTGACAGAGGAAAGCATGGACGCCGAAATCCGCGACGTAGCGCGGCGAATTGACGACGGTATACCGGTCATGTGGACGATGTTTTCGACCTCGCCGTACAACGAGGTTGCGAACCTCCGGACGAAAGAACGAAAGGCGCAAGATGATTGGCAGGCCTGGAAAGAGCGCTGCGAAAGCGAAGACGAGCTTGCGGAGACTATGGTGCCTCAATCACGGCAAAACCCTCACATGTGCATGATCGTAGGCTACAATGCGGAAACTGGCGAACTTGCCGTGTCGGACTCCTGGGGACCGGCCTACGAGCTGCGTTGGATCACCGAGGAACAGGCAAAGCAGGCCAGCGCCGGGCTGTTCTACATCATCAAAATTTGATCGCTTCCCCTTGCGGACGTCCGCGGCTGCTGAAGCTGGCGTCGAGCGGTGGACTCTTGAGCTGGCTCGAAGGCCGGCAGGGGACGCGTATTCAGGCCTGCGGGCCGCTGTGGCGCTCAATAACTTCGCGGCGGAGCTGCTTAAAGCGTTCGAGGCGTTCGGCGACCTGGGCTTCCGCGCCGAAAGGGCTCGGCTCGTAGAAGGTCTGCGGCTCCACCATATAGTGCTGCGGCGCGATGTGTCCCGGCCAGTCATGGGAATATTGATACGCTGCCCCTTGGCCCAGGCTCTTGTTGAACTTGGTGTGCCCGTCGCGGAGCCAGAGCGGCACCGGCTGCAGAGGCCCTGTTTGAATGGCACTTCGGGCCGCGGCGATGGCCAGGGTGGCGCTGTTGCTCTTTGGGCAGGTGGCCAGGAACAGGGTGCAGTGGGCGAGGTTGAGCTGGCACTCCGGCAGGCCCACGAACTCGCAGGCCTGCCAGGTCGCCGTCGCCAGCGGCAGGGCGCGTGAGTCGGCCAGGCCGATATCCTCGCTTGCGAGGATGATGAGCCGTCGGGCGATAAACCGCGGGTCTTCGCCGCCTTCGAGCATCTTGGCCAGCCAGTAGAGCGCGGCGTCGGGGTCGCTGCCGCGCACCGCTTTGATAAAAGCGCTCGCGGTGTCGTAGTGCTCGTCCTCGCCGTGGTCGTAGCGGATTTGCCGCTCGCGCGCAAAGGCGGCCAGGTCGGCTTCCGTCACTTCCATCCCCAAGGGGACGCTCTGCACCAGCGTTTCGAGCGCGTTCAGCCCGCGGCGGAGATCGCCATCACAAAGGCGGGCCACGCCGCGCAGGATGTCGTCGGAAACCGAAACACGGTGGTCGGCCAGGCCACGTCCCGGCGTTTCCAACGCCCGACGCAAGACCGCGATGATGGCGTCTTCGTCCAGCGGCTCGAGTTTGAAGAGGTGGCTGCGCGACAGCAGCGGCGGGATAATGTAAAAGCCGGGGTTGTGGGTCGTCGCGCCGATCAGGCGGATGTTTCCGGCTTCGACGTCGGGCAGGAGCAGGTCCTGTTGCGCCTTATTGAAACGGTGAATCTCGTCGATGAACAGAATCGTTCGCGCTTCGGGCTCGTAGCGGGCGAGACGCAGGATGTCACGGATTTCGGCGACATTGGACAGCACCGCATTGACCCGCCGGAACTTTCCGCCGACTTCGTTGGCGATGACTTCGGCCAGCGTTGTTTTGCCGCAACCCGGCGGGCCGTAGAAAAGCAAACTGCCAAAGTTGTTCTGCCGGATCAAGCGCGGCAGCAGGCAGCCCTCGCCGAGCAGGTGTTCCTGCCCGATCACTTCCGAGAGCGATCGAGGTCGCATCCGGGCCGCAAGCGGCCGCGGCACAGCAGACGAGGCCCCGCCGTCAGCGTCGGCCGCGGGCGTTGATCCCGGGTTGCCGAAAAGGCTGGGCTGTTCAGAGGGCATGCTTATAGTTCAGCGTAGAAACCCGGCGCTGACAAGTGCGGTGCGGTCTGGCAAAACGAATGCAGGTGCCGACAAGGGAAGCTAGGGAAGGCACGTCTTGCCTTCGGTTCAGGAGGCTAGGGGCCTTTTCTTTCCAGCCGGCCCAGGGGTTCGACGATTCCCCGGCGCTCCGCCCAGCTGAACACCAGCGTGCCGCTGAAGGACAGTGCCGCCAGCAGTGCCCAGAAAATCACGATCGACGAATAGTCGAAGGTGCTGTCCGTCGGGCTGCTAAAGAGTGCGGTAAACCCCTTTACCCATAATCCGCCGAGATTCATCAGCACGAACCCAAGGAGACCCTGAGTGAACGAGATTCCGGCGACATAAGTCCCCATGCGATTGGATGGGATGTAGTCATAGATCAGCGGGCCCCATACCGCAAAAAGCATCGCCTGGAAAAAGGCCGAAGCGACGCCGACGGAAATCAACAGGTTGAGGGTGAACGCGTAGTCCGAGAGGTAGCGAAGGTAGAACAGGAACGCCAACTGGATTATAGCTGGCACGAGGATCCCAGTTCGAAACATCCAGGGGCGCGAGATTCGGTCCGCCAAAAAACCTGCGGGAACCGCGGTCAGGATCAACGTCAATTGGGTGTAGAATTCGAGGGTTCCATAGTCCTGCTTGCTGACTCCGAGCTGGTCTGTGATGAAGAGCACATAACTGGCGCTGTACATTCCGGCGGTCGTCATGATGAAGGGGCACAAGTACAAGAAGTAGACCCAGATCGCCTGCCGGTCGGCGAACATGTCGGCAAACATCGCGCGGATGCCCTTCGGGCTGTCGGTTTCGGCAAGCCAGGATACGCCCTTGATCCGCGTCGGACGGTATTCGACGTCGGCATGGCCCTTGGTTTTTGGCGGCTTGGTTTCGCGGACAAAAAAGAGGTAGAATGCAACGACCGCGAACATGAAGGCGGCCATTCCCCAGTAGAGCACCATTTCCCCGTTCAACTCGCCGAACGGCGTGGTGAGTTCATAGGTATTGTCGAACTGCGAAATCAGGACGATGGCGAAGAAGAGATTGCCGCCATTGACGGCGAGCATGCGCAGCATGGTAGCCCGTCCGCGCTGCGGCGGCGGAACAACTTCATTGAAAAGCGGTTCCCAGCACTTGCTCAAGTCGACGAAAAACTGGTAGGCGACAAGGGCGGCTATCAGTATCCAAAAATTCCCGACAATGGGGATGAACAGCAGCATGACTCCGGTTCCGCCGGCGCTGGCAATGAGGAACGGAAGGCGCCTCCCGAGCCGCGTCCAGACGTGGTCGCTCAGGTAGGCACCGACAACACCGACGAGGAAATTGAACAGGATGTTGATCGAAGAGATGAACGAGATCAGCGCCGGGTCCTCGATGAACTTGTTCAGCGTAAAGATCATCGGCTGCTGCGTGATCTTCTCGAAGTAGGCACCGGCGATCCAGGGCAGCACCATCATCCCTGCCCAGTACCACGGTATCCGTTTTCGGTGGGTGACGATCGGAAGCCCGTTGTGGGAATGATCTCTCAGGTCTGTGCCGGGCATGATTGGGTGCCGGAAGGGGGGGAACAAGCGAAGGCGTTATCCGCCGCTCCAGGGCCGAGTGTCAAAGCCTAAGAATGCCCGGGCCCGCCCTCCGGTGTCGGCTGTTTTCCCCGTTGAATCCTTTCGGCCGGCGTGTTTGATTACGCGCTTATGCAGATTCCGCCCGAATTGCGACCTCAAGTCGACAACCTTGTCCAGCGCCAGCGCCACTTGTGGAAATTCCTCGATGTGGCTGCCAAAGCGGCGCGCTTGGCGGAGCTGGAGGCGCAGATGTCGGAAGGCAGCTTTTGGGACGACCCCGAGGCGGCGCAGACGACGATTGGTGAAAGCAACACCCTCAAGCGCGTGGTCGAGCCGCAGCAGCGCTTCAAAGGCCGCCTCGAAGACCTGCTGGCACTCAAGGACATGATCGAGGAAAGCGAGCCGGACGAAGCCGAAGAGCTGTTGCCGGAGTTCCAGCAAACCCTCGATAAGCTGGCCGAGAAGATCGACGAGGTGGAATTGCAGGCGTACCTCAGCGGGCCGATGGACGACAAAAACGCCATCCTCACCATCACCGCCGGCGCGGGCGGGACCGAGAGCTGTGACTGGGCGCAAATGCTCCTGCGGCAATACACTCGGTGGGCCGAGCGCAGCGGCTTCAAGGTGGAAATTTTGTCGATCAGCGACGGCGAGGAAGCTGGCGTCAACAAGGCGGAAGTCCGCATCGAGGGTCCGCTCGCCTACGGCTATACGAAGGCCGAGCGTGGCGTTCACCGCCTTGTGCGCATCAGCCCCTTCGATTCCAATGCGCGCCGCCATACCAGCTTTTGCAGCGTCGACGTCGTCGCTGAGGTGGATGACGACATCGACATCGAGGTGAAGGAGGCGGACATCGAAATGGATACCTACCGGGCGAGCGGCGCGGGCGGGCAACACGTCAACAAGACCGACTCCGCTGTGCGGCTGACGCACAAGCCCACCGGCATCGTCGTGGCCTGCCAAACCGAGCGCAGCCAGCACAAAAACCGCGCCACCGCCATGCGCCAGCTCAAGAGCCGACTCTACGAGTACGAGCAGGACAAAAAACGCAGCGAAATGGAAAAATTCTACGGCGAAAAAGGGAGCATCGGCTGGGGCAACCAAATCCGAAGCTACGTTTTCCAGCCATACCAAATGGTCAAAGACCTCCGGACGGGCGTCGAGACCGGCAACGTACAAGCCGTCCAGGATGGCGAACTCGACCCGTTCATCCACGCCTGGCTTCGCGCCGGCTGCCCCCGAACCCGGGCCGAAGCAGTTGAGGTGGAGGACTGAACGGGCAGGCCAATCCTCCGCATCATGCTGTCTAAACTGCTGGCGGGGCGGATAAACCCCTGTCACCCTTTCGGCATCTTCACTTCCACGACATCGTGGGGGGCGCTTTCTTTTACGCCGGCAGCGCTCATGCGGACATACCTCGCGCGCTGGCGCAGCTCAATCAGGTTGGCCGCGCCGAGGTAGCCCATACCGCTCTGGATGCCACCGGCGAGCTCGTCTAGGGTCTCGTCGAGTCCGCCCGCGACTTCCTTCAGCGCCTCCACGCCCTCGGCAGCGATTTTCGCGTTGGTGTCCTCCTTCACATGGCCGTAGCGAGCGGCGCTGCCCGCGCGCATCGCCTCGAGGCTGCCCATGCCGCGATACTGCTTGTAGATCTTGCCGTTGATTTCGACGAGCTGCCCCGGGCTTTCCCGGCAGCCAGCAAGGAGGCCACCGACCATGACGGCGTCGGCGAGGGTGAGCGCCTTCACAATGTCGCCGCTTTTGGTGATCCCGCCGTCGGCGATCAGGCGGACACCGCGTCTGCGCGCGGACTGGCTGGCCACGTAGAGAGCGGTCATCTGGGGAATGCCGACGCCGGCCACGTTGCGCGTGGTGCAGATCGAGCCGGGGCCCTGGCCGATTTTGATGGCGTCGGCGCCAGCTTCGGCGAGGAAGTCCACGCCCGCGCCGCTGGTCACGTTGCCGGCAATGAGGGTCATGTCGGGAAACGCTGCGCGCAGCAGGCGAACGGTTTCGCCAACGCCCTGGCTAAGGCCGTGCGCTGTGGAAACGGCGAGGCAGTCGACGCCCTCGTCAACGAGGTTGCCGACGTGGGTTTCAATGCGGTCTTTGTCGAGCGAGCCGTCCGCCTTGCGCATCGCGGCGACCGCCGCGCCGCAAAGGAGCCGGAACAGGTGGTCGCGCGCAGGTTTGAAATTCTGGCGGCTTTCCTCGTTGATGCGTTCGATGTCGCTGAGGGTAAAGAGCCCGCGCAGGATGTCCTGGTCATCGACCACAAGGAGCTTGTGGATGCCGATATGGTCGGTGAAAAATTGATCCGCGACGGCGATGGGCTTATCACCGAGTTCTTTTTGGCGGATGGTGTGCACGTCCTGCCGTTTGGTCATGGCCTCGCGGGCGGTTAACCTGCGGTAGCGTTGCTTGACTACCCGCCCCGGCAGTAATCCGAGCAGTTTGCCGTGGTCATCGACTACAGGGAAAGTCCGGAACTTGTAGCCCTTCTGCTCGATGCGCTCAATCAGGTCGCCAATTACCGCATCGGGCCCGACCTTGATCGGGTCCTGAATGAGGCCGTGAATGTCGTTTTTCACGCGCGCGACGGCTTTGACCTGCTCGCGCTCTGTCATGTTGTAGTGGATGATGCCGAGTCCACCATTGCGGGCCATGCCGATGGCCATCTTTGCCTCCGTCACGGTGTCCATGTCCGCCGAAATGATCGGCAGTTGCAGGCTTAGCGTGTCGCTGAGGCGCGTTTCCAGATTGGTCTCGCGCGGCAGGACCTCACTGTACTGCGTGGCCAGCGAGATGTCGTCGAAGGTCAGGGCGTAGCCCTTGTGGGCCTCGAAAAACCGGTCGGCCGGAAGGAAATACGCATCATCGGAATCAGCTTTCATGGGCAACAGTCTGTTGCCGGTAGGTTTTTGCCACGCGCAACGGTGCGGGGCAAGGGGGAAGTTGCACGAACCCGGTGTTCCCCCAAAACGGCTCAGCTCGAGCCCGCCCGGATGCTTGCTCGTAGGTTTGAACCCACTCCGCGACCGCAGCGGATTTATCGCGTTGGGCAGCCAGGTTTACGGTAAGGATCGGGCCGGAAAAGCGACCCATCCCGAATGAAAGGATGTCACCCTACCCTTTGCCTGCTCGCGCTGTTGCTCCCGGTTTTCACGGCGCGGGCCGAGCCCTCCGCCGAACGCATTTATGCACAAGTTGCAGAAATCGCGACCGGTTTATCTGAAATGCCTGAGCGCCACATGCGCGAACAACCCACCCCGGTCGGTTCCGTGGAGACAATCCTGCTGGCTGGTTCGGGCAAGCGGATCGAGGTGCGGGTTTCGACGACAGATGTGCCGGGCGCGGCAAAGGCCTTCACTTCCGAGGCCTACCGGCTCAAAAAGGCGCGCGAGACGATTCTCGCGGAAGCGCGAGGTGCAATAACCGCGTGGAAACCCTTGGTGATCAACGGACACGAGGGGCGTCTTCTTCGTTACGAGAGCGAGCCCTATGGAGCCGTTGGGCAGGCTTGGCTGTGGATCGAGGACGGCGATATCTGCATGATCAATGCATTCTGCGAGCGTGGCGAAACCGAGTTCCTCGCAGCGTTCTTTGCAGGGCTCGAGCGTGACGTCTTCTTCGCGAGCACAGAGCCGGGGGTCGGGGCAACCGCTTCCCGACCTCAGTCACGCCGCGCCGGGCGCTAAAATTCGCGCCCGTACCTGGCCTCGGACGGGGGTTCCGGCTGATCACGCGCTCTGCTTTTCCAGGAGAGCGGCCAGGCGGGCGTGGCTGTCGGCGGCCTCGAGGGCATTGGAGACTTCTTCGAGGTCACCATCCATAACGGCATCGAGGCTTTGAAGGGTCAGGCCTATGCGGTGATCGGTCATGCGGCTCTGCGGGAAGTTGTAGGTGCGGATGCGCTCCGAGCGGTCGCCAGTGCCGACCTGTTGTTTGCGCTCCGCCGCATACTTTTCCTGTTCGGCGCGCTGCTTCTTTTCCAGCAACCGCGAGTAGAGCACCTTCATGGCCTTGTCGCGGTTCTTGTTCTGGCTGCGCTCATCGGCGCAGTAGACCATCTCTCCCGTAGGCAAATGGACGATGCGCACGGCACTGTCGGTGGTGTTGACGTGCTGCCCGCCGGCACCGCTGGCGCGCATCGTGGTGATTTCAAGCTCGTTGGGGTTGATCTCGACGTCGACCTCCTCGGCCTCGGGCATCATGGCAACGGTCACGGTGGAGGTATGGATGCGGCCTCCCGACTCGGTTGTGGGGATGCGCTGCACGCGATGGACGCCGCTCTCGTACTTCAGCTTTCGGTAGACCTCTTCTCCAGTGACCAGAAAACAGACTTCCTTGTAGCCCCCGACATCGGAGGGGCTCGACGACATAGGCTCGATCCGCCACCCGTTGCGCTCGGCGTAGCGTGTATACATGCGATAAAGGTCGCCCGCGAACAGGCTGGCTTCGTCCCCGCCGGCGCCAGCGCGGATTTCGATGATGGTGTTGCGACTGTCGATCGGATCGGGCGGGATCATCGCCATCAGCACCTTGTGCTGCAAGTCGGCGAGTTGCTGTTGCAGCGGTTCCATTTCCGCTTCGGCCATCTCCCGCAGTTCTTCGTCGGCGGTGCGATCGTAGGCGAGCTCCTTGTTGTCGGCGAGTTGCTGCTCTGTTCGGTGGTACGCCTCTGCCAGCTCAATGAGGTCGCCGAGCTTTTGCGCTTCCCGACTGATCTCCGCGGCCTTGCGGGGATCGCTGAAGAAGTCGGGCGCGCTCATGCGCCCTTCAAGTTCGTCTTTTCGCGCGCGAAATGGCGCGATGTCCGGAATACCCTCCATAATTGCGAAACCGAGAATGTTGGGGGTGGCGCCGGCAGAAAGTCAATCGCCGGTCCGAAGGCGAATACGGCACCACTGGAGACTGGCTCGCGTCCACCAAGGAGACTATCTAGCGTCCCCGCCACCTCTGACGGAATTTTTGATCGCAAGGCTGTGGCGCGCGCCGCGAATGATGGAGAGTATTTATCGAGGCTCGTTAAACCACGGTACAGGGACCTGCCACCACCCTCTGGTTATGCTTTCGCGCTTGCCCGGCGGTGAGGTTACTCGTGACAATGCAGGTTTATGGCGGAGCGGCGCTTACACCGGCGAAATTTGATCGCGTGCATCTGGGATTTCGACAAAACGTTGATCCCGGGGTATATGCAGCAGCCGCTCTTCGACCGCTACGGTATTGACGGGCGGGCATTCTGGGACGAGGTCAACCGCCTGCCTGAAATATACGCAGAGCGTGGCGTGCGGGTGTCGCCGGAGACGGTTTATCTGATCCACCTGTTGAGCTTCGTGCGAAACGGCCCGATGAAGGGCCTGCGCAACCGTGACCTGCGCGAACTCGGCGAAGAGCTGGCGTTCTACCCGGGCTTGCCCGGTTGCTTTCGCGAGCTCAAGGAGCTCGCCCGCAGTACCCCCGAATATCGGCGCCACGAGATTTTCCTCGAGCACTATATCGTCTCGACGGGACTGGCCGAAATGATCCGTGGCAGCGCGGTTGCCGGTGAAGTCGACGGAATTTTCGCCTGCGAATTCGTGGAGGCGCCAATGCCGCCCTTTTATACCCGCCAGACGGAGATGCCGATCGAGGTTGAAGGCGATATCTCCCAGATTGGCATGATGGTCGATAACACCATCAAGACGCGCTTTATCTTCGAGATCAACAAGGGCAGCAACCGCAACCCGGATATCGACGTCAACGCCAAGATGGCGCAGGAGGATCGCCGTATTCCGCTCTACAACATGATCTATGTTGCCGACGGCCCGAGTGATGTGCCGGTGTTCAGCGTCGTGCGCAAGGGCGGCGGCAAGTGTTTCGCGGTATATGACCCGGACAGCCAGAAGGAATTCGAGCAGAACGACCAGCTCTAGCAGGACAACCCCCTGAGCGCCTACGGTCCCGCCGATTACCCTGCCCACAGCCAGACTTCGACGTCGCAGAACCAGTCTGTGCGTCGCATTAGCCACCGGAA
>JBHJGW010000212.1:0-3316 GCA_050331415.1 Opitutales bacterium
GGCATGACCGCAATCTCAGTGATGTTGCCGGTCAGGACGGTATTGGGCAAGGCGTCGACTCTGATGGTGGCCTCCTGGCCGATCTCCAATTTGCTCAGCATCGTCTCGTGGACGTTAATGCGGGCGCTCATCTGCGCGGCAGTAGGCAGGTAGAGCAGCTCCTGGCGCTCGCGCACTTCTGAACCCTCTTCAAGAGTTTCGCGGTCCCATCGCCCGCCCTGCGGAGCATAGACGACCATGCCGGAAGTTGGCGCCGTGATCCGGCAGTTCTCGATATTCCGGCTCAGCTCGGCCGTCGAAATCCGTTCCCGCTGGACTTCTGCCTCCCGGGCTGAAAGCCGCGCTTCAGCCTGCGCAATATCGGCACTAGCGCGCCGCTGCGCACGTTCCAGGGCAAGTCCGGTTTGCTCCACGTCGCTGTTCAGCTGGGCGATCCGCCGGGCGTAGGTATAGGTTTCCAGGATACGCTTTTCCTCCTGCGCCAGTTCCAGATCCATCTGGGCGCGCTGCAGAGCCAGACGATCGCTTTCCAGTTCTGTCGCGGAGATGTAGCGTTTATCGTACAGGCGCTGAGAGCCCTCGAGCCGATCTTTGGCCTGCTGCAATTCCGCCTGCGCGAGGGTTATCTTCGAAGTCGCAGACTTTAAGGCCATCTCGTACTCGCCTTCGCGGTAGTTCTTCAAGTCCTGCTGGGCAAACTCCGAATCGAGCTCGGCCTGCGCGATATCCGCCTCGGCCTGGTTGCGCACGACCGCCAGGTTTTCGCGCGCGCTGACTAGTTCCGCCTCGGCGTTCTTCAATTCGATTTCTTCTTCGGTCAGGCGGTCCTGCAGCTCGCTTACGTCGAATTCGATCAAAAGGTCGCCCTCCTCCACCTGTGTGCCTTCGTCGATCAGATAAATGATGGTTTGCCGACCTTCGACCTGGCTCTTGATGACCTCGCGGTTGCGCGACTCAATTGATCCCGATTCACTGATGCTCACCTTGAAAGGCTCGGATCGGACGGT
This sequence comes from Opitutales bacterium, assembly GCA_050331415.1. Lineage (GTDB taxonomy): Bacteria > Verrucomicrobiota > Verrucomicrobiia > Opitutales > Cerasicoccaceae > DAIQNO01. The sequence goes on from JBHJGW010000212.1 coordinate 1,008, forward strand.
GTAGGTCAGCCCGAGCTCCTCATCGGCGGGGCGCTTCTTGCCCATTAGCATTAAGGTACCGGCGAGAACGACAACAAGGGTGACCACGGCACCGGCGGCGATGCGAAGCCGCGAATCGGTCGCGAGGTTTTTTTTCTCCGAGTGACTCATGATGGGGTGCCGGGCAGGGTCGTGGGATCGAACTCTTGCCAGAGCCCATCCGCATTAACTTCTAAGAGTCCCAAATCCCGCTGCAGTTCCAGTTCCGAAATACGGTAGCTGACAAGGGCCGCTGTCAGGGCGTTCTGCGCAGAAAGCAAAGCTTCCTGCGCTTCGAGGACATCACGAATTTCAGCACGGCCCAACTCCAGGAGGACACTCGTACTGTCGACGCGGCGTTCGGCCAAAGCCACGGCCTGTGCCTGAATGCGCAGCGTCTCCCGCGCCTCGACCAACCCTCGCAGCTGGGAGCGCACGGCAAGTTTGATGGTGTCTTCGAGCTGCTGCAGGTCGCGTACGGCACGCTCGAGCTCGATGATCTCACTGCGGTAGGCAAACCGTTCCGCCGTGCGGTCGAACGGCAAATCGACACGCAGGAGGGCCGAATAGCTCCCACGGTCGAGGCGCACCTCGGCGTCTTCCTGGCCAGCGCTGGCGATGGTACGACGTTCGCCTACGCGCGCATTACCAAACAGGGTCACCTCGGGCAGGAAAGCGTTTGCAGCGACGGCTACCGACCGCATCGCGTCATAAACGCTGCCTTCAGAAATCCGCAGGTCGAGACGGTACTGCAGCGCCAGCAAAATCGCCTGAGACGGCGCGAGCTCGTATGGCCCGCCTGCAGCCGGATCTGGCGGGCTGAGCTCGATCGGTGCGTCGGCCGGCGGCACGTCCTCATCGATGGCGTCGCCTTCCGCAACGACTTCCATCGCCGTTGGCAGCTTTTCGCGCGCAGTTTCGGCCAACCGAGAAAGCGAATCGCGGTCGAGTTCGATAAGGGCGTCAGTGGGCAAGCCCAAGGCGCTCTTCAAGGCATCCAAAGCGGCCTGATAGCTGGCTTGCGACGAGATCCAGCGGTTGCGGGCCCGAAGTTCGTCCTGAACGGCTTGCCCGACTTGGATCTCGGGGACGCGGCCCTCATTTGCCAGTGCCTCGATTCGCCGGGCAGACGTGATCAGCCCGCGGTAGTTCTCCTCGGCGTTGTCGACCTCGTCCCGCTGCCTCAATACGCCGAGAAACTGGCTGGCGATTCGGACGGCGAATTCCCGCTTGAAACGCTCGAAATTGTAGACCGCGTAAAGAGTGTTCCGTTCAGCCTGGATGAGTGGTTCGGCCACCACCCAGCGCCCAGCACCCCGCAGCAGCGGGATTTCCACCGACGCATCACCGGCAATACCGAGCGAGCTGCCACCACTTTCGCTGAGCAGCTTTGCTAAATCCACAGTGAGGGCGCTCGTAAGGGTGGCGCCGGACTGAAATGTCCTGTTGCCCCCAGCCGACGCCGACCCGCTGAGGCCTGCCGTATCTTGGGCTTCACCACCCGTAAAACTTCCCGAGCCCTCGAGGATGCCACTGAAGGTTGTGTCAAAAGCGTGAGCCTCCAAATCGAGTGCCAGAGCCGCCAGGAAAACCCGTTCCTTCGCCGTCTGGTAGTCCCGGCTATTGTGGGCGGCAATGCGCAAGGCGTCCTCGAGGCTGATCACAAGCGCTTCCCGCTCCGGAATGCTTACATCTGCGCGCGGGTCCGCACCCGGCATCTCCGGGCGTTCACGCTCAGTATCAAGATAGTCGTCATCTGGCCAGTGGTCGGTGGGCTCGAGGGCATCCGTGCCAAAGGAGGCATCGGCAGCCACCGGCAGGTCCTGGGCAATCAGCAGGCGGTCGCGCAATGTGGCTGCCGGCTGGTCGACGCTAAATGACCGGGCTTCACCAAAAGCCGCTTTCTGGGTCTGCCCCACGATGCTATAAGCGGTTTCATTGGCTTCGCGCCGATGCTCCCCCGCAGACTGGCAACCGCCGACGAGCAGGCCCACCAAGACGAGCGCAGCGGGGACAAAGGCCGCACCTACAAGGCGTAAGCAATGAGGCAAAAGATGGTTCATCCCGGGGGTCGACGGAGCAGACATAAGCCCAGTTAAAGGAGGATCGCGCCGTGCACATTTTAAAGCAATCCTCCAAACGAGGGAGGCGCAAACGCGATGGGGGCTCACGGCTCAACAAAACAAGAGCTTCGCCGGTCCGACAATGATTGCGCGCCACGACTTGGCGCGACTGCGCTTGACGCCAGGATAAACGCAGCTTAGCTCATTGATTAAGCTTGCTTTTACCCC
>JBHJGW010000213.1:0-20316 GCA_050331415.1 Opitutales bacterium
GGATCGACTTCCGCCACGACTCGAGCCACAACCTTGGCGTCGCGGATATCGCCGATGCGGTGATTGAGGCGACGGGCGAGCTGCAGCTGCTCGAAAAGGGATGGCTGCGTTGGAGGCTCGAGGGAGAGCCCCGTCACATTAGCTCCGGCGGAAAGCAGCCACTCCGCCAGCCAACCGCCTTTGAAGCCAGTATGACCGGTAAGGAGAACGCGTCTGCCGCGGAGGAATTCCATCCTAGGGTGGGGCGAGGCGGAGGTTGGAACTTCGGGTGCCGTTCCGGTGAGCTTCCGAAAAAGTCTAGATGCTCGGTTTCTCCGCGACGGCAAGGAAGGAGCCGCCGAGGCTGAGTTCGCGCCAGTAAGGCGCAAGGCGGAGAGCTGCGCCCGGGAGCAGGGCCGCCAGGCACAGGCGCCGCATCTTGCGATTGGGGATCGCTACCACCTGATTGGCAAGTGTTCCGGAATGGTAACTGCGAGCGCGGACGACTTGATTCGCCTGCGCCACTAGCTGCTTCAGCGGGTTCATTCGGAAGCGTTGAAAACAAACTGGCTGCATTCCTATCTCCGCAAATACGTGCTTCAAGGCGTTTTCGCTCCAGCGATTACAGTGGCAGGGCGGCATATCGGGCTCGCCGCTACGTTCCTCCTGGCGAAAGCAGGCGTCGACGTGGGGCATGGTCAGGATCACACGTCCTTTGGGGGCGAGCAACTCCGCACAGGTTTTCAAAATGGTGCGGAAGTCAGCGAGGTGCTCGAGGGTCTGAAACGCGGTGATCAGGTCGAATTGCCCGGCAAAACGGGCGTGCAGGGAGGTCAGGTCCAAGTGGGCATCAATCCCTTTTCCGCGAAGGGTAGCCACGTTCGCCGGGTTGGATTCGGTGGCGTGTTTGTCGACTGCGTCAGGGAGTGTCCGCAGAAAAGATCCGTGTCCCGCGCCAAGATCCAGGGCGCGGCGCAAGGGCTGTTCGGGGAGGTTTTCCAGGGCGCTGTCGTAGTCGACCCGCCAGCGCGGATAGATCCCGCCAAAATTGATCAGTTCGTAAAAGCGTGCGTCTCCGCCCACGTGGGGGTGCGCGAAGCCGAAATCGCAGCTGGGGCAGCGGAAGATGACTGCGTGGCCATCTGGCCAAAGGGTCTTGAGATGGGCGAGCAGCTGCGCATATCGGTCGGGCTCGCGCTCTTGGGGGACGAATTGCTGCGCTGAGGCTTCGACGGAGTAGCTGGTCGAGGTAGCGTTGGCGAGGTGACCACAGACAGGGCAGGGCACGCGATTTGGAGTAGCGGACTGGAGGGTGGGCGCCATTCGAGCAGCAGTGCGGCGGCGGGAAAACGTTACCAGACCTTCCAAGGAGCCTGACCGCTGTCCCAGAGGTCTTCGAGCTGGTTTTTGTCGCGCAGGGTGTCCATGGGGCGCCAGAAGCCTCGGTGCTTGTAGAAGGTCACTTCGGCGTCCTTCGCGAGGTTTTCCAGGGGGGCACGCTCCCAAGGCATGGCGTCGCCTTCGATGTAGTCGATCACGCTCGGTTCACAGACGAAGAAGCCGCCGTTGATCCAGGAGCCATCGCCTTCGGGCTTTTCCTGAAACTTGGTGACCCGGTCGCCCTCCATGCCCAGGGCACCGTAGCGCCCCGGGGGCTGGACGGCCGTCAGCAGGCACTTGCGCTGGGCCTTGCGATGGGTTTGGATCGTCGCCGTGATGTCGACGTCGCCGACGCCATCTCCGTAGGTGAAGCAAAAGGTCTCGTCGCCGAGGTACTCACGGACACGCTTGAGACGGCCGCCGGTCATGGTTTCATCGCCCGTATCGATGATGGTCACCTTCCAGGGTTCCGCGCGCTTCTGATGGACCTCCATCGAATTGCTCTCCATGTCGAAGGTGACGTCGGACATGTGCAGGAAGTAGTTCGCGAAGTACTCCTTGATGACGTAGCTCTTGTACCCGGCGCAAATGATGAACTCATTGACCCCGTGGGTCGAGTAAATCTTCATGATGTGCCACAGAATCGGGCGGCCCCCAATCTCGACCATCGGTTTGGGCTTCAGGTGGGTTTCTTCGGAAAGGCGGGTTCCGAGGCCTCCAGCGAGTAAAACGGCTTTCATCAGCAGAGCGATCGGGGCGCGGTTGGTAGGATGCTGCCGCCATTGGCCGCGCGGTCAGGCGGGGCGAAGGTGAGGCAGGTGTTGATGTTGGGAAGCCACAAATTGCGCAGGGCACAAATCTCGGTGGTTTCGGTCGATTCTGATGGCAGGGCGGAAAGGTCCCTTGCAAGCTAAAATTCAAAAATAATTGAAACCTTCGTGGATTTCTGAAAATTTTACATCACGGTCTTTTTCGCTCCTTCAGCTCTGCTGCGCAGACAGCGCCACGAGTTCGTCCGGCATCCGCTTTGAAGCGATCTCGACCGATAGGAAACGCCCTGGCGAATCGGTATCGGAGTTTTGTTCGGGACAGCTGATCTGACAGCAGAGGTTCGGATCGATTCGGAATTCGCGTCTGCCTGCGCCTCAAAACGCACCCACGTATTATAATTACAGGGACAGCTCGCGGGCCCAATCCCAGTTGGCGCGGTACCATTCAATGCAGCGGCGGAAGCCCTCGCGGGGCTGAATGGAGGGCTGCCAGCCTAGCAGTCGGCCGGCCTTCGAGATGTCCGCCCAGGTCGTCTGCATATCCGCTGAGTGAAACGGCCGCCGGTCGATGACAGCCTTGCGCCCGAGTTCTGCCTCGATCCAACCAATGATCTCGTTGATCGTCACGGGCTGATTACCGCCACCGAGGTTGAAAATTTCATACCCCGTCGGGCGCATCGCGGCGAGCGTGCCGGCGGCGATGTCGGTCACGTAAGTAAAATCGCGTGCCTGGGTGCCGTCTCCGAATAAGACGATGGGCTCGCCTTCCGCGATCCAGCGGATGAAGCGAAAGGGGCTCATGTCCGGTCGCCCAGCTGGCCCGTACACCGTAAAATAGCGGACGATGGAAACGTCGATCTGGTAGAGGTGGTGGTAGGTGTAGGCCAGAACCTCCGCCGCCTTCTTGCTTGCTGCATAGGGGCTGATGGGCTGGTTGACGGGCAAGTCCTCCGTAAAGGGCATCGGCTGGCCGGCATATAGCGAGGAAGTTGAAGCCAGCACGAGTTTCGGCACCGCGTAGGTGCGCATCAGATCGAGCACGTGCAGGAAGCCCTGGACGTTGGTGGAGAAGTAAACGCCGGGGTTTTCCATACTGTAGCGGACTCCGGCCCGGGCTGCGAGATTGACGACCGCCTCAAACGGAAATTCGGCAAACAGCTGCTCCAGCGAGCCCTTGTCCTCGAGCGTGCCCTGGCGGAAAACGACGTTGCCCGCTGTGAAACCCGCTGCCTCCTCGGGCGTCAGGTCCTCTGGCTTCACGGCCTCGGCTGGCTCACTGCCGGTGGCGACCCCACAAGCAAGCGCCTTTAGATGCGCGAGGCGGTAGCGCTTGAGTCGGGTGTCGTAATAGTCGTTGAGGCTGTCGAAGCCCACGACTTGACGGCCCTCGCGCAAAAGCTGCGCAACGGTTTCGGCGCCCACCAGACCGGCGGCACCTGTGACGAGAGTCCATGCCATCGCGGCAGTTCACGCGAAGCGGGCCCGATATTTCAACCCGTTAAGCGCGGATATGGCTCAAATCAATGGGGCGGACACGCGAGGCCAGGCCGTTTGGGCATTTCGCCCGGCAAGCCCCTCTGCAGCAAAGGTGAGGGCCTCGGCGATCACCTTTTCCATATCGAGGTACCGGTAGGTCGCCAGCCGCCCGAGGAAGGAAACGCCCTCGGTTTCCTGAACCCGGCTCGCATAGCGGGTGAGGATCGCTTTGTCGGCGGCAAGCCGTTTGGGATAGTAAGGCGTCTCGCCGGGCTCGGTTTCCTTGCTGAACTCCGTGAAGGCCAGCGTGTGCGCATGGGTCTCCCACGGCGCGAAATGCTTGTGCTCGTGAATGCGGGTATGGGGCGCCTCGAGCCCCGGGTAGTTGATCACAGCATTGCCCTGAAAGTCGCCTTCCGCCTCGGTGCGCTCCCAATAGACCGTGCGGTAACCCAGGCGGCCCTCCGCGAAACCGAAGAAGGCATCGAGTGGCCCGGTGTAGAAGGTGTGCGTGAACTCCGCCGTCATCATTGGCTCGAAAACCGTGCCGAGTTTAACCTCGATCAGTCCGTGCGCGAGGATGCGCTCGGTCAGCGTGGTGTAGCCTTCGGCGGGGATTGCCTGGTACCGCTTGGCGTAGTACGCGTCGTCGTAATTGAACCGTACCGGCAGACGCTTGAGGATCGAAGCGGGTAATTCCTTCGGATCCACCCCCCATTGTTTGATCGTGTAGCCGCGGAAAAAGGCTTCGTACAGCTCCGGCCCGATCATGCTCAGCGCCTGTTCTTCGAAATTCTGTGGATCCGTGATTGTCCGGTCAGCGCGCTCGGCCAGAAATGCCCGCGCCTCCGCGGGATTGAGTCGTGTACCGAAGAACTGGTTGATCGTGTGCAGGTTGATCGGCAGCCCGAAGATGCCCCGCTCTGTCGATGCTTTCACCCGGTTGGTAAACGGCCGAAAATCCGCGAAGCGGTTAACATAGCGCCACACAGCTTCGTTATCCGTGTTGAAAATGTGCGGACCGTAGCGGTGAACCATAATGCCGGTGCCCGGATCGCGTTCGGTGTGGCAATTGCCGGCAACATGCTCCCGGCGGTCGATGACCAGGCACGAATGGCCTGCCTCTGCCAGCTCTCGTGCCAGAACCGCGCCGGACAAACCCGCGCCCACGATAAGGAAACGATCCATGAACCCCAAGTCCTTAACCGAAGCGGTTACTCTTAGCAACCTTGCTCCAAGGCGGCGCGCGTGATCGCCACGGTTCCGACCTGCCCGACGACCACCCCGGCGGCGCGGTTCGCGAGCTCGGCGGCAAAGGCGAGATCCGCTCCAGCGGCGAACGCCGCAGTCAGGACGGCAACGACGGTGTCGCCGGCACCGGCGACGTCGAACACGTCGCGCGCCACGGTGGCCCGGCGCCCCAGCACCTCGCCGTTGCGGCAGAGCAGCAGGCCTCCGGCGCCAAGGGTGACGACGAGGTCGCGCGGGGCGAAGCGTCCGTGGATACGCCGACAGAGCTCAGCGTCGGATACCGCCGTTTTGGTGTCCGAGGGAAGACCGGCGAGTTGGAGGGCTTCGCTCCGGTTCGGGGTGAGCAGATCGAACCCGGTACAATCGAGGGCCCGCCGGGGTTTCGGGTCGAGCGCCAGCAGCGGCGCGGGCGAGCGCTGCGAGCGCCAGATGCGCAGCGTCGCAAGGACGTCGTCGGTGACGACCCCTTTGGCATAGTCGGACACAAGTACGGCATCCCAGGGCTCGGCATCGAGCGCAGCTTTCCATTCAGGGGCCAGGGCGAACGCCTCGGGGTCCGCTTCGCGGTCGAGGCGGCAGAGCTGCTGTCGCTGCGCCATAACGCGGGTCTTCGTGATAGTCGCGCGCTTGGTGCTCGGGGGCAATGGCGCGAGTTGGACGCCACTCGACTGCAAGGCGGCGGAAAAAGCCGCGCCGTGTTCGTCGGACCCGAGCGAGCCCATCAGGGTCACGTTGACGCCCAGACCGGCGAGATTTGCCGCCGCGTTGCCCGCTCCGCCCGCAGCAAAGGTATCGCGTTGAACCTCGACTACCGGCACCGGCGCTTCGGGTGAAATCCGCGATGCCTCGCCCCAGATGTAGTGGTCCAGCATCAGGTCACCGATCACGAGCACCCGCAGCCGCGCGGCGGCATCCCCAAAGTGGCTGACAGAGTCAATCGGCACGAGCGAAAGGAGGAGAAGGCATTAAAGGGAACCGGCCGCGCAAACGCGCTCGACCAACCGTGTCGTGCTGAAGCCCTCGATAAAGGAAAGAAACCGGATTTGCGTTCCGGCGGCCTTGAGCGCCGTTCGTTCGCCCGGATCGAGGGTTTCCAGGGTGTAGTCGCCCGCCTTTGTGTAGATATCGGGCTGCAGCAGACGGATTTCCGCGTCGAGCCGAGGATTGGGGAAAACAATCACGGCGCGCACGCAAGCCAGCGCCGCAAGGCAAAAGGCCCGGGCCCGTTCGTCCTGAAGCGGGCGGTGAGGGCCCTTCAGCGCACGGACGCTTGCATCGCTGTTGAGGAGAACCCAAAGCTGGTCACCCAGTTTCGCGGCTGACTGAAGGAAGGCGACATGCCCGGCGTGCAGCAGGTCGAAACATCCATTGGTCAGAACAAGTCGCTCATGCGAGGCTCGCAGCGCGTCTCGCTCGCGCAGGGCAGAGGCGAGGTCGAGCATTTTGGGACTGGTGAGCAAATCTGTGCCTGCGTCAGCCATCCGGTCAGCATGCCGTTTGCGGGGCTCCGCGCAAGCGCAACTCTTGTTCGGCAGACGGACGGCCACTAACCGCGGACGACACCCGCCTGCGTGTCCTCGAGGAAGCTTTGGTAGGCACGGAGGAGCCCCTCTTCGAGAGATACCTGCGGTTGCCAGCCGGTGGCCTTGATCTGCTTCGAGTCGGTGAGTTTTCGCGGCGTACCGTCGGGCTTCGATCGGTCCGTGGTGATTTTCCCTTCGAAGCCGACCGCAGAGGCAATCGCTTTGGCGAGGTCGAGGATCGTGATTTCGCACTCGGTGCCGACGTTTACCCAATCTGGTGGGTCGTCGAGGCGCATCAGGTGCAGACAGGCGGCAGCCAGGTCGTCGACAAACAGAAACTCGCGCAGCGGCGTCCCGCTGCCCCAGATGGCCACCTGCGAGTCGCCGCGTTCCTTTGCCTCGTGAAAGCGGCGGATGAGCGCCGGAATGACGTGAGAATCCTCGGGATGGTAATTGTCGCCCGGACCATAGAGGTTCGTCGGCATGGCGGAGTGGAAGAGGACCCCGTGTTGCCGACGAAACATCTCACACAGCTTGAGACCCGCGATTTTCGCGATGGCGTAGGCTTCGTTGGTGGCCTCCAGTGGGCCTGTCAGCAAGCTGCCTTCGGTAATCGGCTGCGGCGCCAGTTTGGGGTAGATACAGGTGGAGCCAAGGAACAGCAGGCGCTGCACCCCGTTGGTGAACGCTGCCTGGATCAAGTTTGTCTGCAGGATGAGATTGTCGTAGAGAAAATCAGCGGGGTAGGCGCTGTTGGCATAAATGCCGCCCACCTTCGCGGCAGCGATGACCACGATCTCCGGCTTCTCCTCGGCAAAAAACGCGTTCACCGCCGCCTGATCGCGCAGGTCCAGCTCGGCCGAAGTCCGTGTGAGGAGGTCGCGACAGCCCTCCGTCTCCAAAGCTCGCACCAAAGCTGAGCCGACCATCCCGCGATGGCCCGCAACGTAAATTCGTTTATCCTTCATGGCGAATACGTAGTTTGGTGCTCGGTGTTGGGTGTTGAGTTCAAGACAGCCAGCGGCTCAAGAGGTTCACGAGCGCCAGCCTAAGCCCTCGTAAACCTTGAACGGCGAAACAGAAACGGAAGCTTCCCAAGAGCCTAGTAGCTTCCGACTTCCTTGCGGCTGACTAGGTCGAGATCAGCTTCGGCCATGATCTTGACCAGGTCGCTGAACTTCGTTTTGGCCTCCCAGCCGAGCTTTTCCTTGGCCTTGGCCGGGTTGCCGATAAGGAGGTCGACCTCTGTCGGGCGGAAATAGCGGGGGTTCACTTTGACCAGCGTCTTGCCGGTAGCGGTGTCGACTCCCACTTCATCGACGCCTTCGCCTTTGAACTCGAGTTCGATGTCGAGGGTCTTGAAGGCGTGATAGGTGAATTCGCGCACGGTGCGGGTTTCGCCGGTGGCGAGCACATAATCGTCTGGGGCGGGTTGTTGGAGCATCCGCCACATGCCTTCGACGTATTCCGGCGCGTAGCCCCAGTCACGTTTGCTGTCGAGGTTGCCCAGCTGCAGCTCTTCCTGCAGCCCCAGTTTGATCCGGGCGGCAGCCTGCGTGATCTTTCGCGTCACGAACGTGCCACCGCGGCGGGGGCTCTCATGGTTGAAGAGGATGCCGTTGACTGCGTACAGATCGTAGGCCTCGCGGTAATTGACGATGATCCAGTAGCCGTAAATCTTGGCGACGGCGTAGGGCGATCGCGGGTAAAAAGGCGTCGTCTCGTCTTGGGGTACCGCTTGCACCTTTCCGTAAAGTTCCGAGGTGGAAGCCTGGTAGAAGCGCGTTTTGTCCTTAAGCCCCGTTTCCTTGATCGCATCGAGGAAGCGCAGCGTCCCGATACCGTCGACCTCCGCCGTATACTCGGGCACCTCGAACGACACTTTAACGTGGCTCTGCGCGGCGAGGTTGTAGACCTCGTCCGGAGCGACTTTTTCCATCAGCCGGTTGAGGTTGCTGGAGTCGGTCAGGTCGCCGTAGTGCAGAAACAGCCGCTTACCATGGATCTCCGGGTCGTTATAGAGGTGGTCGACGCGGTAGGTATTGAACGAGCTTGCGCGGCGAATCATGCCGTGCACCTCGTAGCCTTTATCCAGCAAAAGCTCGGCGAGGTACGATCCGTCCTGGCCGGTAATTCCAGTAATAAGTGCTTTTTTCATTGTAAAATGGGCCACGGAGGGAACGCGCTTGGTAGCTCGACACGTCCGCAACGCAAAAGGCAATTTCAGATTCTATCAGCAATTTCAAAACAAAATGAAATTTGGCCGACGTTTTTTCCCTCCTTCGCGGATTCGCTGCCAACTGCATAGACTACGACTACCTTCGCGTTATTTCTCGCGAACAAATGCTTCTCCCTGCCCCAAAACATCGTGCATGCGGACGACGCCCAGGAGCCGGAGGTCGGTCCCTGAGGTTACGATGGGAAGAACGTAAATGCCATGTTTTTCAAGTACTTGCAAAACCTCGTTGAGGCGCTGTTCCGGCGTCCCAAACTTGGGGCGAGGGGTCATGAGGGCACTCGCGGGGCGTTCGTGGGGAGCGTCGCGCAACAGATGGCGGCGCACATCGCCATCGGTAATGATTCCTTGCAAAACGCCCTGTTCACCGCAGACGCAGACCGCACCGAGGTTGGGCCGGGTCAGCTCGATCAAGACGTCGCGAAACGTAGCGTCGGGCCCGACGACTGGCAGGGAGTCGCCGGTGTGCATGACGTCGGCAGCGCGCAGCGTCAGGCGGCGCCCCAAAGCACCCCCCGGGTGAAAGCGCGCGAAGTCTTCGGGCGCGAACTCCCGGGCGCGCATCAGGGCAGCCGCCAGGGCGTCACCCGCCACCATGGCCACGAGCGTGCTGCTCATTGGGGAGAGGTTCAACGGGCAGGCTTCGCGATTCACGCCGACATCGACGACGAAATCGCATCGCTGCGCCAGAGCCGTTCGGGTTTTGCCAAAGAAGCCGATCAGCGGAACCTGCAGGCGCTGAACCGCGGGGAGCATCTGAAAGAGCTCGGCCGTACTCCCGCTGGCGGAAACCATGATCATGGCATCCCCAAGCTGGGCGAGGCCGATGTCGCCGTGCAGGGCTTCGGAAGCGTTGAGGTAAATTGCGGGCGTGCCTGTGCTCGCAAGAGTCGCAGCGATTTTGTGAGCGACGATGCCCGACTTTCCCAATCCGGTGCAGACGACTTTACCCGGGATGCTGCGAAGGCACTCGACGACCTTACTGAAGGAAGGTTCCAGGCGGTCGAGGGCCGTGGTTAGCACCTGCTGCTGCACTGAGAAGACCTCGCGAGCAGCGGCAAAGTGAGCCTCGGGAGAGCAGGTCATTGGGGCGTCAATAGCGTTTCGAGGGCGGCGAGATCCTCGGCGGTGTCCACGCCGATGCCGGCATCGTTCACGATTGCGACGTGAATGGAGATGCCGTTTTCCAGCGCCCGAAGTTGCTCCAGACGTTCCACTTGTTCGAGTGGAGACGGGGGCAGCTTGGCGAAGGTATCGAGCGTCTCGGCGGTGTAAGCGTAGAGGCCCTGGTGCCAGAGGCAGTGCCGACTTGCGAGTGAGGCGGAATCGAAAATGCCGCCGACATCCCGGGCAAACGGGATGGGCGCCCGGGAGAAGTAAAGCGCGCGGCCATCGAGACCGCACACTACTTTAACCTTGTTGGGTTCGGTAAAGGACGGGCCGTCGGGAAACGGTCGGGCCACTGTGGCCATCGCCGCGCCGCCCTCCAAGAGCCGCAAAAGGGCCTTCAACTGCTCCGAGCTGACGAGCGGCTCGTCGGCTTGGACGTTCAGGATTCGCACGGCGCCGACTTCACGGTTGGCTGCGGCAAGGCGATCGGTCCCGCTGGGCAGGGCAGGGTCGGTTTCCACTACCTTGCAGCCCTCGCTCCGGATAATTTCCGCCAGGCGCGGGTCACCATCGGTGGCGAATACGACAGCTACTCCCGGCGGCGCCACCGATTTGAGCCTGCGGGCCGTGTGTGCGACCAGGGGCGCGCCAGCCACCGCTCGCAGCAGCTTGGCGGGCAACCGCTGCGATGCCACCCGAGCCGGAACGATGATGGCGGTCGTCATAAGGCTTCGGGCCCCGTCTGGTTAGCTAACCTTTCGCCAGCCAGTCGCCTTACTCACCCGCCAGGGGGCGTCCAGGGACTGGCTGACGAGAGCCGAATTGACCCCTTCTTACAGGATCATGCCTGCCGCTACCGTTTTGTTCGTCATTTCGTCGATAAGGACGAAGCTGCCGGTCATGCGGTTGCGGTGGTAGCTGTCGTAGAATAGCGGCTGCGCCGTCCGCAGGCTGATCCGACCGATGTCGTTGAGCGAAAAGCTCTGCACATCCTCGATCTTGTGCAGCGTGTTGATGTCTACGCGGTACTTGATCTCCTGAACCATCGCCTTGCACTCCTTGGTTGTGTGGCGAAGGATGTATTTGCTCCGCGGAGAGAGGCTTTGCTCCTCCGCGAACCAGCAGACCATCGCGTCGAAATTCTGGCCGATCTCCGGCTGGTTGTTCGGCTTGACGATCATGTCCCCGCGGCTGATGTCGATCTCGTCTTCCAGCGTGATTGCGCACGACAGCGGGTGGAAGACTTCGTCGAGTTCACCGTTCATGGTGTGGATCGCCCGGATGCGGCTTTTGAAGCCGCTGGGCAGTGCGAGGACCTCGTCACCGGGTTTGAACACGCCGCCTTCGACCCGGCCGGCGTAGCCGCGAAAGTCGTGCCACTGGTCGGAGTGCGGGCGGATAACCCATTGGACCGGAAAGCGCGGGTCAATGTGGTTGCCCTGCGGCTTTACGTAAACATTTTCCAGGTGGTACAGCAGTGACGGGCCCTCGAACCAAGGCATGTTCTGCGACTTGTCCACCACGTTGTCGCCCTTCAGCGCGCTGATCGGGATGAAGGACACGTCGACAACAGCGTCAAGTCGGCTGAGGAAGCCTTTGAAGTCCTTGACGATCTTGTCGTAGGCCTCCTGGCTCCAATCGACGAGGTCCATCTTGTTGATGCACACGACCACGTGCTGGATGCGCAGCAGGCTGGCGATGAACGTGTGCCGGCAGCTCTGCTCAATAACCCCGTGGCGTGCATCGATCAGGATGATTGCCAGGTCGGCGGTCGAAGCCCCCGTCACCATGTTGCGGGTGTACTGGATGTGGCCCGGTGTGTCCGCGATGATGAACTTGCGTTTCGGCGTGGCGAAGTAGCGATAGGCCACATCGATCGTGATGCCTTGCTCGCGCTCGGCCTTCAGGCCGTCGGTCAGCAGCGCCAGGTTCACATTTTCGTCGCCACGGCTCCTGCTGGTGGTTTCCACCGCCTCGAGCTGGTCTTCAAAAATGTTTTTGGAGTCGAACAGCAGGCGCCCGATCAGGGTGCTCTTGCCATCATCGACACTGCCCGCAGTGGTGAAGCGCAACAGGTCCATGTCGAGGTAGCCTCGTGAATCGACGGAAGGGGTTTCGGTCGTAGCCATTGAAGTTTTTTGTTCTGGTTTTTGAATTTTTATCAGGTGTCCCTCGTTATTCCGAATCATCCTGCCAAATGACGATGTGATTTCGATCGTCAGGCCGAAGGAGTCGCGAGCTCGGAAGCATTCAGATGATGCGGACCTAAGGCTACGTAAGGCTTAGAAATAGCCCTGGCGTTTGCGGTCCTCCATAGCGGTTTCGCTGCGGCGGTCGTCGGCTCGGGCACCGCGTTCAGTGATTTTGGCCGCGGCGACTTCATCAATGATGTCGTCGAGGGTGGTGGCGTAGCTCTCAACCGCGCCGGTGCAAGTGGCGTCCCCAATGGTGCGGAAGCGGATCATGCGCTTTGCAACCGTCGGCTCTTCCTCTGGCAGCAATTGGATGAAGCCCGTTTTCGAGAGGATGGTTCCGTCCCGGATGAAGGATTCGCGCTCGGCGGCGAAGTAAAGGTTCGGCAGGGGGATGTTTTCGGCCTTGATGTACTGCCAGACGTCCATTTCCGTCCAGTTGGATAGCGGAAAGACGCGGAAGTGCTCGCCGTGATGCTTACGGCCGTTAAAGACGTTCCACAGTTCCGGGCGCTGGTTTTTCGGATCCCACTCGCCAAACTCGTTGCGGTGGCTGAAGAAGCGCTCCTTGGCCCGGGCCTTTTCCTCGTCGCGACGGCCACCGCCGAGGGCGGCGTCGAACTGGTGCTTTTCCAGGCTGTCGAGCAGGGTGACGGTCTGCAGGCCGTTGCGGCTTGCCTTTGGACCCTTCTCTTCGATGACCCGGCCCTGGTCGATCGATTCTTGAACTGAGCCGACGATCAGCTGGGCGCCGAGCTCCCGGATGAACCAGTCGCGGTATTCGATCGTTTCCGGGAAGTTGTGACCTGTGTCAACGTGCAGGAGAGGAAAGGGTACCTTTGCAGGCCAGAAGGCCTTCTTGGCCAACCAGGCCATGACGATGGAATCCTTACCGCCAGAGAAAAGGAGCACCGGCTTCTGGAACTGGGCAGCGAATTCGCGGAGCACGAAAATCGCCTCCGCTTCCAGCTGTCTTAAGTGGGTGGTTTGATAAGTGTGCATGAGGTTTAAAGTGAGGTCAGGCTGTAGTGGAATCCGTCCTTCGATTGGCATGACGGAGGAGCACCATCCGGGTCAAAAGGGTAACGACAACGGTAAAAAGCGTGAAGATTGCCGCATTGCTCAATGGTAAATCAAGCACGGACACCGCGAGGACACCATGCAAGCCAAGGGCCAGACTCGTGGCCTCCAGGCTCCAGCCACCGGCATGAAGCAACATGACGGCGCAGGGGACGAGAAGCGCGGCAAGAGCCAGCGAGAAGCCGACACGCCCCCATTCGGCGAGGTACTGGGCGGGGTCCGAATGGGCGTAATAGAACTGGGAAAACTGCAGCCGGAGCCGTTCGGGCATCATGCGGGACTTGTATTCGCTGCGGACGGATGCGAAGCCCCTCAGACCGGGTTCCTGGCTTTGGTAGCGAGGAAAAAAGTAGCGGAAACTCCCGGGGCCCCATCCAAACCACGGGCGATCCTCGCCCATACGCAGGGTCACTGTGGCCGTGAGCAAGCGATTTTGCAGGGAGCCGTCTATGCCGCCCGTTTCGTGAGCTTCCAGGGCGCTCTCGAAACGTTCCGTTGTTTCAGAGAACAACGCGGCGATCCGCTCGCGCTGCCACCAGCTGGCACCGAGAACGAGTAAGGCAAGGGTGAGCGTGAGGCCGATGGCAAATCCCCCGGAACGGACGATCTCGAGGCTGATCAGGCCGACCGAAGCAATCGACATGAGCGCGGCAAACAAGGCGCCCAGGCGCGAGCCTGAAGCGAAGGTAGCCACCAGCGCCAGCGCCGCGAGCAGCCACCAAAGCGGGGCAGGGCTGGACTTCAGCCCGCGGCGGCGGGCGTGCCGCGCGGAGTGCAGCCCCACCGCAACCGCCGCAGCCGCCCCCAGGCACAGGTACACGGCCCCATGTCCGCGATAGGCGAACGTGGCCGCGAAATTCGGGTTGGGGGAGGGCACCAGCCAGAGAATTTTTTCGGCCTCGGTCAGGGTTTGAAGGAGCGAAAGCACCCCTAGAGCACCTGCGTTCAAGGCGATCACCCCGAGCAGAAACCACAGGTGGCGGCGGCGCGGAAGGCCCGTCCAGATCGCCAGGCTCAGCATGAACGCACTTCCCAGGATGGCAACCTGGCGCCAGCCGTCGTACCAGGAAAAGATCCCGGTGTAGCCACTGGGCAGCCAGGTAAGGTATTCCGAGTCGTCGCGCGGGACCATTTCGTAGGGCCACAGGGCGCGGGGCGTGAAGACCTGGTCGAAGGCCGGGTTGAGGTTCTGGGTGATCAGCTGGGCCAGCAGGAGGCTGGCGGGAATCAGCGGGGCAAACGTCAATACGCGACGCCAGCTGCCTTGGGGGCGCCGGATGCTCCGGGGCCCCGGGAGGGGCAGCAGGGCCAGAACGAGCGCCAAGGAAGCGCCGCACAGCAGCATCAATTGCGCAAACTTCCATCGAGCGCCGCCCAGGTCCCAGGCCGGGAGCACAATCGTCAGCGCAACCACGCCCGCGAGTAGCCACTCGCGCAATCGGGCGGGATCGTGTTGCCGATTCGTGGACTCCATGTGCTTAGGCAATGTCGGGGAGGCGGCGTGCCTGCCAGATCGCGGCGACTTCGGCCAGCAGGGGCTCCAACTGGTCGAGCGGCCATTGGCAGGCGCTATCGGAAATGGCCGTCTCCGGCTCCGGATGGGTTTCCAGAAAAACGCCGTCCGCACCGGCTGCAACCGCGGCGCGGGCCAGGGTGGGGACGAATTCCCGCTGGCCGCCGCTGGCTCCGTCCGCCCCGCCGGGGAGCTGGACGCTGTGGGTGGCATCGAAAACGACGGGCCGCGCCCAGCGGCCCATCATCGGGAAGCTGCGGCAGTCGACCACGAGGTTTTGGTAGCCGAAACTGCTACCTCGCTCGGTCAGCCAGATCTCGCTGGCGCCAGCGCCCTGAAGTTTCTCGACAACAAAGCGCATCTCGCCAGGAGAGAGGAACTGGCCCTTCTTGACCTTCACCACACGACCCGTGGCGGCCGCGGCGTACAGCAAGTCCGTTTGGCGGCAGAGGAAGGCCGGGATTTGCAGGATATCGCAAACTTCCCCCGCGGGTGTCGCCTGTTCGGGCAAGTGAATATCTGTGACCACAAGGCAGCCGCTGATTTCGCGCGCCTGAGCGAGAAGCTCGAGCCCCCGTTCGAGCCCCGGGCCGCG
The DNA here is from genome assembly GCA_050331415.1 of Opitutales bacterium. Taxonomy (GTDB): domain Bacteria; phylum Verrucomicrobiota; class Verrucomicrobiia; order Opitutales; family Cerasicoccaceae; genus DAIQNO01. The sequence goes on from JBHJGW010000213.1 coordinate 15,106, forward strand.
GCTACTGCTGAGTGCCGTGCGGTTGGCCTTGTCGTAAGAGCCCTTGAAGCAAACCTGCCACTGGGGATGGGCGATTCGAAGTCGCGCCAGTTCGCGAGCCACGTGGATAACCACCGCCTCGTTCTCCAGGGCGCAAGGTCCGGCAATGGCCAGGAAACGCTGGGGGTCGTGGAGCATGCGGAATGCGCCCGTGCGGGCGGTCAAAGAAAATTCTTGATCAAGGGCAGGAGCTGCTTCGTTTTCTGCAGCCAGGTACCAAGACTCTCCCGGCAATCGCGGGCGCGCTTCGCCTCTTCGCCGTCGAGATGCTCCACTAGGTGGTCGAGGTGTTCGAGCCGGGCTTGACCGGAGAGCAAGTGGGGCTCGACGACTTCGTTTAGAAAACCGCCACTGAAGCGCCGGAGGCTCCGTTCGGCGAGGTAGTGCTCCCGCCGGTTTCCGATGACGAAAAGGGTCCTGACGGCACCGAACTGGCGGAGCAGGCGAAGTCCCTGGCTGGTGGAACCCACGCTGATACTGAGCTTCTGGGCGATCGCGTCCATCGTCAACGGCTCATCGGAAGTGAACAACAGGCCGTAAATCTGGCCCAGGGACTTCGGCAATCCCAGGGCCTGCACGGCATGGATGAACATGTCGATCACGGCAACCTGCCATTCGGCGATTGCTTCGGCTTCGGAAGGCGAAGCGGGACCTTCGGCTTTAGAGGGGCGGGACACGGTCGGGATAGCGTTCTTTCAAAGACCTTCGAACGGAACGGGAGCAGCGGGGTGGCCTAGCTGCGGCCAATCGCGTGTGTCTCGAACCCGATTTCATTGAGTTTTGCAAGGTCGAGGAGGTTGCGGCCGTCGAAGACGAAGGCAGGCTTCGGCATGTCTTCAAAGATGCGGGCGTAGTCGTAATCAGCGAACTCGTTCCACTCAGTCAGAATGGCGATTGCGTGGGCACCTTTGGATGCCTCATAGGGGTCCTGACAGACCGTGACGCCTTTGGCCTTGGCGTCCGCTTCGCTTTCGAGGCCCAAGTCGGCGTAAATCTGCGCTGGCTGGACCTTCGGGTCGTAGATGCACAACTCCGCGCGTTCGGTCAGGAGGTTGCGGCAGACGTCGATGGCCGCGGATTCGCGCGTATCGTTGGTGTCCTTTTTGAAGGCAAAACCGTAGATGGCGATGCGCTTGCCGGCAACCGTGTTGAACATCGCCCGAACCATTCGCAGCACGAAACGGCTCTTCTGGTAGTTGTTCATGACGACCACCTGCTCCCAATAGGCGGCGACTTCCGGCAGGTTGAAGTACTCGCACAGGTAAACGAGGTTCAGAATATCCTTCTGGAAGCACGAACCGCCAAAGCCGACACTGGCACGAAGGAATTTCGGTCCAATCCGGCTGTCCTGACCGATCGCCCGGGCCACCTCGGAAACACTGGCGCCGGTCTCTTCGCAGAGGGCGCTGATCGAATTGATCGAGGAAATGCGCTGCGCGAGGAATGCGTTGGCAACCAGCTTTGAAAGTTCAGAAGACCAAACGTTGGTCGTCAGGATGCGTTCGCGGGGCACCCAGCGCCCATAGATGTCAGCAAGGACCTGCACAGCCTTCTGGCCGCCTTCACTTTCTTCGCCGCCGATCAACACGCGATCGGGGTTTTCGAGATCCGCCATGGCCGTGCCCTCGGCAAGGAACTCCGGATTGGAAAGCACCTGGAACTTGTAGGGCCGTTTCGCGCCTTCGAGGATGCGGCGGACAGATTGGGCCGTGCGGACGGGAACGGTCGACTTTTCGACCACAATCTTGTCCCCGTTGGTCACCTCGGCGACCCGCCTTGCGCAAAGCTCGACGAAGCGCAGGTCCGCGGCCCGGCCACCGCCGACGCCGTAGGTCTTCGTCGGAGTGTTTACCGACAGGAAGATCATGTTGGCCTCGCGGATGCCCGAATCGACGTCCGTCGAGAAAAACAGGTTCTTCCCACGGGCCCCCTTGACGATCTCGTCAAGGCCCGGTTCGTAAACGGGAAGCACATCCGAATTCCAGGCGGCGATGCGCGCCTCGTTGATGTCCACCACCGTAACCGTGATATCCGGACATTTTTCGGCGATCTTGGCCATCGTCGGCCCGCCGACGTAGCCTGCCCCAATGCAGCAAATTTTCATTCCAATGAAGAGAGTTCGTTCTTTTCAAAAAGAAATGAAAAGTTCGAGTGGCTTGGCAAGCCTTAAAAATTTTTGAATTGCCTGTAAGCGAAAGCCATGCCTTGAGATGCCGGGCGTTCAGCCACGCGGCTTGTACAGTTTTCGATGCCCAGTTGGCACCTGTTGATTACGGCTGCGCCCTAAATGAAAGGGTGATTGAGCTCAGGCCAAGCCAAGGTCTTGATCGACCGCACGTTCAAAACTCTCCATGATCGGCTTCAGCAGCGCTTCGTCATCGGCTTCAACCAGCAGGCGAATTTTGGGCTCGGTTCCCGAGAAACGCACGAGAACCCTCCCGTGGCTGCCAAGACGGTGGTTGGCTTGGTCGATCGCATCTTGCAGGCTTGGGCAAGCCTCGAGTGGGCGTTTTGCCCGGATTTGTAGGCTCCGGCTCAGCTGCGGAAAAAGGGTGACTTCCGCCGCCAGGGCGGAGAGCGGTTTTCCGGTGTGAAGCATAACCTCCAAGGTTTTGATCGCCGCCATCAAACCGTCCCCAGCTTCCAGCAAGCGGGGAAAGATGACGTGCCCGCTCGACTCACCGCCGAGGTTGAAATTGCCGCGAAGCAGGCTGTGAAGGACATTGCGGTCCCCAACATCCGTCCGCTCGACGTGACCCCCTACCGTCTCCAGTGCCCGGTCCAGGCCCAGGTTGCTTTGAACCGTAGCGACCAGGGTTTGGTCTTGAAGCCGCCGCTGCCGGATTTCGTGTAAGGCGAGCAGGCCTAATAGGCGGTCGCCGTGCACAAGGGTACCTGTTTCATCGCAAAGCACGCAGCGATCCCCGTCCCCATCATGGGCAATGCCCAGGTTCGCGCCCACGCGCACAACCTCTTCGGCGAGCCGCTCCGGGTATTCGCTGCCGACACCGGCGTTGATATTTGTCCCGTCGGGGTCGACGCCGAGCAGGGTCAACCCGGCTCCGAATTGCCGCAGCACTACGGGCGAGGTTCGGTACGTGGCTCCATTCGCACAATCCAGCACCACTTTCCAGCCTTCCAGGCAATCCTGATGCAGCAGGGAGCGCATGAAGTTGACGTAGTGGTCGCGGCCATCGTGCTCAAAGCCGCAGGTCGGCGCCTCCGGTACCTCGCCGGTGGCATCGATCAGCCTTTCGATGCGCTCCTCGGTGTCGGGAAGCAACTTGTGCCCGCGGTTGTCGAAAAGCTTGATGCCGTTGTCCTCGGCGGGATTGTGGGAAGCCGTCAGCGCAATCCCCAAGTCGGCGTGCAGTTGCTGCACGGCCATGGCAACGCCAGGAGTTGGGATCACGCCGAGGTGGATAACGTGGACCTCGCGGGGACACAATCCCTGAGAGAGAGCGCTTTCGAGCTCGACACCGGAGGCGCGCGTGTCGCGTCCCACGGCCACCGTAATCGGCTTGTGCGGAAAGTCCGCAATGAGAAAATCGGCAATCGCGCGTCCAAAACGCCGGGCAAACGCCGCGTTGAGGAGATCACCGCCGAAGGTGCCCCGGATGCCGTCGGTGCCGAAATAGTTTCCCATCAGGTAGCGTAAAAGGTTCTCAAGGCGTTGAGCCAACGGCCGAGCAGGCCGTCGGCCAGAGCCTCTTTCGCCGCTTCGAAGCCGCCCACTACCGTGGGGCTGCGCCCGCAAATCCACCAGGCCGCCCCGGCATTGAGGCACACGGTGTCTTCCAGCGCCGGAGGTGCCTTGCCTTCAAGCAGCAGGCCCAGCAGTTCCAGGTTGCGCTCAGCATCGCCGCCAGCCAATTCGTCCAGCTTCCCGGTTTCAACACCAAGAGTTTCTGCCCTCAGGTGCATCTGCAAGCCCTTCAGTTCACCCGCGCCCGCCAGGTGATTGTCGCCCACGGTCGTCAACTCGTCCATGCTCTTGCCGTTGGGCAGGGCGCAGTGGGCTACGGCGGCGGCCTTCAGGCCAAGCCGGTCGAAGGCCTCTGCCAGTGGTTGCACCCAGGTGTCGGAAAACACCCCGAGTAATTCGAAGGCGGGCTGCGCGGGATTGATCAACGGGCCGAGCAGGTTGAAGATCGTTTTCTGGCCTTCGGCAGCGAGGGCCTTGCGCACCGGCATGATGCTGCGGAATGCCGGGTGCCACGCCGGCGCGAACAGGAAGGCGAAGCCAAACTGCGCAAGGCCGTCGCGAAGCTTCGCGGGGTCGGCCTCAACCGGAATCCCCAGCGCTTCAAGGAAATCGGCGCTTCCGCAGCGCGAGGTGATCGAGCGGTTGCCGTGCTTGATGACCGGTTGCCCCATCGCTGCGACCAGCAGCGCGGCCGTAGTGGAAATGTTGAACGAGCCGGCACCGTCGCCACCGGTCCCGACGATGTCAATGGCCTGCGACGCCGTGTCGGCCATCCCGGGGTCGGTGGCGAGCTCCCGGAATGCCGCGGCGAAGCCGGCAACCTCATCGGCGCTTTCGCCTTTTCGTGCTAGGGCGGCGAGAAAGTCGCGCCGAAGTTCTGCTGGGTCGGTCGCGGCGGCAAGGGCGGTGGCGGCGGTTGCCGCAGTGGCACGGTCAAGGTCTTCGCCTGCCAGCAGGCGTTCAGTGATTTCGGCTAGGGGTGACGTCGCCATAGGGCAATCAGCTCAAGGAAGGGGCCGCCAGAGCCGAGCTTTTGCCAGAAGCAAGGGGTACAACTGGCATTTGACTCGGTGGATTTTCCATCTCGCTAACTCGCAAACAAAAGCGAAGCGCCCAAGTGGAACAAGCGCAAAGTCCCGGGCAAGGTGAGCGTTTTCCCTTGTGCCGCGCAGAGCGACCAGCTTGATAGGGCGCATGTCGCCAGCCTTCCGGTTTTGTTTCGTGTGCCTGTGCCTCATCCTGCCCGCGGCAGTGTCGGCCCAATCCCCGGACGGCCTTGCCGACGACGCTCCTCTTGCCGAGGTCGTCGCCGTCGAGGAGGAAACCGCGGACGGCCCGGATGATCTGCTCGTCGCCGACCGGGCGCTGACCTACACCGACGGGCTCATCCTCGGCCTTGTCGAGGGGATCACCGAATATCTGCCGGTTTCGTCCACGGGTCACCTTATCCTGACCAACGAGCTGCT
>JBHJGW010000214.1:0-3488 GCA_050331415.1 Opitutales bacterium
AGGCCGTCGCTGGGCTTGCCGCCGTTGCGCTCAACCCTTATATTTTCACGTATGACGTTGTTGGAGCTAAAGACTGAGGCTGCGTGCCCGCCAGATGCCGAGATGGAGGAACTCGCGACGTACCTCTTCGCGCTTCGTCGCGCAAAACAGCCGGGGCGCCCGAGAGAAATCAGTCGTAAGCTCGATGACACGTCCCGCTGAGTAAGCCTCGGTGATGTCGAGCGTGAGCTGCAGAGCGAATAACGCCCTACCGCGTCTTCATCGCTGAGGAGGTGATGCTCAAGCTGAAGTTAGTGCCACTAGCGACTCGCCGACGTATCCTGACTTTCTTTTGCCACCTTGCACACAATCCGTTCGACGAAGGCGACTTCGAAGAAACAGACGCCTCACACCGGCCCGTTTACGGCAAGATTTTCGGGAAATTCAGCATCGGCTACCACCCAGACCACCCAGTTCGCGAAGTAAAAGTGTTTGAGATTACCCTTGCAGACGACAAAGCCCGATAGCCAACTAGCCGAAGCGGCGGCCGTTCAGAGAAGCGTGCTGAGGCCAGTGAGGCCTGGGTCGAAAACCCAGAAGTCGGCCTTGGGTTCGAGCAGCACGCGATCGACAACCGGCGTGCCGCGCACGTGGGCGGCGTCGAAGGCGAGGCCGTCGTTGAGCGTCAGTGCGCGCCCGGCGTAAGCAAGGGGATCAGTTAGCGGCCGTTGCGCCGATAGATTCAGAAATCATTCTCATCAACCGTCGCCACCGGGCATTCCGGATGGTCCTCGTGAGACAGATCAGGCAGAGGTCAGCGAGGTCGGGCCGTTGATCTGCATAGCGGGTCGCAAGTTCCTGAACGCGGTCCAGGTTCGCATCCAGATCGAACGCGAGAGTGACGAGTCCGGTCTGGCACATCTCGACGGCCAACTGAGTGTTCCGCAGATGAAACGCCGTCTCTGCCAACACCGCCTCACAAGTTAGCAAAGGCGGCGTGAGCTTCGGGAGCAATTCCAGCGCCCACGCGTGGTAGGCGTCGCGGCGGTTGGCGAAGCGAAGGCGACCAGAAACCCGGTATCGGCAATCGCCCTCACGCCTCAAAGCCCTGGCGCTGCGAGAGGTCGGGCGCACCCTCAACTGCCCCTGCCAATCGCATGAACCGAGGGTCAGCAGCGGGACCTCCCCCCTCGTCCGCCACTGGGACGAGCTTGGCCACAGGCTTGCCGTCCTCGGTGATCAACACGCTCTCGCCGCCCGCGCGAAACTCCAACCACCGGTCCTTCAGCTTTCCCGCACTGATCGTCTTCATGCCGAAAGCTTCGCGAAAACCCCGGCCGCTGTCAACGCACCGCACCGAGCAGGGTTTGGATGCCGGTGAGGCCTCGGTCGAGGAAGAATCGCGAACCTTGACCATCCCGGAAGCAAACCGTAGCCTGCAACAATGAGCAAGGCGCTCCACCCGCAGTTTCTTGTCGACTCCAGCAACCGCCGGACCGCTGTGCTTTTGAGCATCGAGGAGTGGGAACGGATTGTGGACGAGCTTGAAGACCTTGCCGATGTGGCCGCCTATCGCGCGGCAAAGCAAGCCCCCGCCGACCCGCTACCGCTGGAAGAAGCGCTCGACTTCGAGCGCGAGGTCTGACGATGGCCTACACCGTCACCGTCGAGCGAGCCGCTGCACGAGCCCTGCGGAAAATCCCGGAACCACACCGCGCGCGGCTCGCCGATTCCATTCGCAAATTCGCCGAGGAGCCAAGGCCGGTTGGCTGCAAAAAGTTGAAGGGTGACCGCTAACCGCGCGGTAGCGTTGGGCGTTGCACAGGAGGGTTTGGATGCCGGTGAGGCCCGGGCAAAGGGTAGCGACCCGTGTCCTACGGGCCACCCGCGACGGGCGTCCCGCGCACGTGGGCGGCGTCACGCCCAGGGGCGCTTTCGCAGTTGCCTTTCAGGCGATCTTTTCCGATAGTTCCGAGCATGAGCGTCAGGGAACAGGTTTTGGAAATCGTCGACCGCTTGCCGCCCGAGGCATCGTTGTCAGACGTAGCCCGCGAGATCGAATTGGTCGAAGGGATCCAAGACGGACTGGCGCAGGCCGAGCGCCAGGAAGGGATCGATGCCGAACAGCTTCGCCGAAACTTGCGCTCATGGGCCAGGCGGTAGTCTTCACGCCACGCGCTGAGGCTGACCGCCGTCTTCGCACCCGCACGGCCTCCGCTCCACGAAGCTCCAAGACCAACCCAACCCTCACCCAGAACCACCCCGATCACAGGAAACTACCTCTCCAGTTTCAACAACCTTTGGGACATCTCCTAAAGTCGCTGCCGATCTGTCCAGCCAATGGGGTCCACTTCAGCAATTGACGAGCAGCACGATCTGTTGGCCTGATCAAATTGATCGACGAAATAAAATGAAAGTTCTCATCCTGACCTCTCTGGCTCTTTCTGTGGCTGTAAATGTCTCCGCCGATAAGGAAATTAGTTTTCCGTTTACAGGGGAACCAAGTGTCCGTTTCTTAAGGGTTGGCGACAATCAATACCCAGAACCCGGAGCCATCGTAAGGCTTAAAAGAGTGGGAAGCCAATGGGAACTCTCCATGGAGTTTGTAGAAACGAATCAAGACACCAGAAACGAGAAATTAAAGGAAGTTAGAAAGGAGAAACTAACGGAAGATGAGGCCTTAGAATTACTAAGCGCCTTTAGCGCGTTATACGATCACTGGCACAATGCACCTAGTACGGACGAACTGAATAAAAGGTACTCGATTGTCGTCTACCGCGATTCGTTCAATTGGACTACTGAAATAAGCGTTAAGGATTCGGGGAGCGAAGAGCTCGACGAGCTACTTGACTTACTCGAATATAGAGACTAATGTCAATGCATACTGCGGAATCAGAACAGTCCCTTGGATCTGGTGGAGCGAATTCACGACAATGAGAGCAGGAAGTGAAGTTTTGAAGGCGGCCTATCACTACAATCTAAGATCACTTTCAGAGATCGAAATGAACTCTGAAATTAATGCCATTATGGTGGAGTTTAAAGATAGACTCTGGTTCAAGTAGATCGTTGACTAAATGACCTATCCAGACGGAGCTATCAACTCCGTTTGCTCGACCCTCCTTCTCTCCATAATAGCTCTCCACGTTAGAGCCCATCACCGGCGCATCCCCGCTGCGGCCATGCCGATCGTCATTAGCGAGCTGGCGGGCATCAGGATTGCCGCCAGTAGCGGGTTCATCATTCCGGCTAGGCATAGGGTGACGGTGGCGATGTTGTAGGCGGCGGCGAAGGTGAACATTTGGCGGACGGTGGTGCGGTAGCGTTGGGCGGTGCGCAGGAGGGTTTGGATGCCGGTGAGGCCTCGGTCGAGGAAGAAGAAGTCGGCCTTGGGTTCGAGTAGGCCGCGGTCGACGACGGGCGTCCCGCGCACGTGCGCGGCGTCGAAGGCGAGGCTGTCGTTAAGGCCGTCGCCGAGCATCAGCGCGCGCCCGGGGGCCTCGCGGGTGATC
>JBHJGW010000215.1:0-2798 GCA_050331415.1 Opitutales bacterium
CGTGATCGACCCACCACCGAGGGCGGTCGCAGAGAGGCGCGCGTTCGGCTGGAAGCGCAGATTCCGCACTTCGTTACGGCGGTCGCCGGGACAGAAATTGAAAAAGCCCCCAGCGGTCGGCATGCGCAGCGAGCGCGTCTCCCAGACGGCTTCATCGGGCTGCGGTTGGAAGACAACGGTGTTGCCCGCTCCATTGGCGTTTACCCGCAGGGTGTCTGGGCTCCAATCGGGATCCTCACCGGTCACCCGTGCTTCGAACGTGAGGTCGCCCGAGCTTGGCACCTCGATGGTCAAAGTGCGGGCAGAGCGGCCTGCGGCGGTGGTCAGCACGGGAGCGGCGGAGGGGTCATCAAACGGCGGGGCGAGCACCCAATACGGGTCCGCGGACTGGCTGACGGGGAAGCCGTCAAGGACGGTGGGCGCGGCAAACAGCGCCCACCCTTCCCGAGGCGCGTTCATCTCCAGGCTAAGCGGGTTTTCCGTCAATTCGGTTGTGCCATCGATCTCCCAGCCAACGAAACGGTTGCCGTGCCGTGGCACTGCCGTCACTTCGGCGATGTTCCCCGGAGGAAAGGACAAGTCACCGCCCGGCTCCACCATGCCTCCCGGCTGCGGGTCGAGCGCCAGCCGGTAACCCGGCAGATAGCGCAACTCGCTGATGCGGGCATAGCCAGGTTGCCCCTGGGCAGCATCGTAGGTCCAACGCACCTGGTGTTCGCCCGAGCCGAACTCGATCTCCTGCCGCTCCCCGGAGCGAAGGATACTGACGCTCGTGCCAAACCAGAAACGTGCGGTATCCTCGTCGCCGTGCAAGGACTCCCAAGCAAAGCTCAACTCGCCTGGCCCGGTAAAGCTAGCGCGCAGACCCGCGTCTCGATTAGGGCTAGTCCGAGCCTCCCATTCACCCGGCGCGGTGCGGATGAAAGCCGCCTCTGCACGGCTGTTGGCGTTGCCCGGCTCGGAGTGTCCAAAGCCGTCCACGGTAGTGAAGCTGAGCCCATCGTTGGAAAACGTAGTTCCCGCCGTGAACCAGGCGGCAGGGAGATGGCTCACCCCCGCGATGACCTCGAGCACCGGCTCCGGGTGTTGGGGCGCGAAACTGTTGTGCTGAAACTCGCCCCACTGCTTGAAGGCAAAGCCTTCGTCTGGAATCGCCGTCAGCGTGACGACCGTGCCAAACGCATAGGCGGGCAAATCGGGCTCGCGCTCGATGCGCCCGCCGATCCCCACCACCGGCTCGATGGCGTAACCCGGGAAGACCTTGACGTCGTCCAGGATTATCCGGCCGCTTTCACCGTCGGACCACCAGTAGTCAGAGGGTGACCAGAGAACCAGTTCAGGGGTGGGCTCGGGCGGGACGACTTCGCCGTCCGGATCCGCAAGCCCAAGCGGATTGGGGACAACGACTTGCTCGGCGTGCGTCTGCCACTCGGACACGGCTTCCAGGTCGACCCAGTCGGCGCCATTGAAGAAACGCAGCGCGTGCGCGTCACCCTCGGCGCGGTAGCGAAACCGGATCACCGCAGGCGCCTCCAACCAGCCGGCAAGGTCCCCGCCGCTTGAATTGGTCGGCTCCGTTGCGAGGCCAGGGCCGCCACCGCTACCCGCGGTCGCGTCGACCGCCCAGTTCTCGGCTTCGACCTCAAAGGCCATGGGCGGATCACCCAAAGCCTCCGCTAAGCCGGCAGGTTCTGCCGCGGTCGCAAAAGCCCCACCCAGCAGGACGATGAAAATCGCTGAACTTGCGGGATAAAGCAGGAACGGGAGTCGAGCATTCACGACGTAAGTCTAGCGCCGCCAAAGTGCTCTCAGCAAGCACTGTCTTACCCATTTTTGCTAGAGGCTGTCCGAAATTAGCCAGTTCATATGTACCAGACGAGGTGTCGCATTGCAATTAATGAACACCCGAGGGTGGTGAGGGCAAAGAACAGGTGGGCGTGTTTTTCCCATCTGATCAGAAGTCGTCGGTGGTTAGCGAGCCAGGCAATGGAGCGTTCGACGACCCAGCGGTTTTTGTAACGACGCAAGGGGCGTCCGTCTTGGGTTCGGTTCTCGGGTTTGCGGTTTTTGCGATGCGGAGCGACCATCTCAATACCGAGTTCGGCGAGGGTTTCGTCGAGCGGATCGGCGTCATAGGCCTTGTCGCCGACGAGATGCTCGGGCGGGGTGTCCTCGTCCATGAAGTCGAGGGTTTGCTGCACCATTTTGGTCTCGCCAACATCCGCTGAAGCGGACGATACACCCAGAGGAATTCCCTGACGATCAACAATTAACTGCACCTTGGTGCCTTTGCCCTTGCGCGTCAGTCCGACTTGCTCACCCCCGCCCTTGGCCGCCGAAAAGGTGGCGTCCACAAAGCAGGTTTCGGTGTCAATCTGACCCTGCTGCACGAGGCTGCGAATGATCTTGGCGAAGATCTTCCTGAAGGCATCGCGCTGCGCCCACAGCTTCAGATAATCGTGCACCGTCAACTTCGGCGGGAACGTTCGCGGCAGGTGCTTCCACTGCATCCCCGTGTATAAAATGAACCATAGAGCCTCAAAAACCTCCCGCTCATCGCGGCGCTTGCGACCCCGCTTGCCCTTGCGTTCAACCCTCAACACCGGCTCGATATAGCCCCACTGGCGATCCGTTAAAAACATTACCAGGTTTGAGCGCAAAATAGGCCAAAATGTTTTTCCGGACAGCCTCTAGAGAATCTTGCGGCGTTTGCAAAAAAGAGAGGCGTTACGGACCTGCGGGCAGTTTCGAGCAAGCTCGCGAAGGCATATTTTCACGAACTTCAAGCCTCTTGCGTG
>JBHJGW010000216.1:0-2215 GCA_050331415.1 Opitutales bacterium
AGGGAAGGCGGGCCCGGTCACTGTCACGCAGTTGAGGGAGATCCATGAGCATTGCACTTGGTGGAACCGGAGCCGGTCGAGCACGAAGGCGCGGGATTTCCTCCACCGCAGCGGCAGCTCTGTAGATACCCGGCTCGACCCGCACACCCTCAAGGAGCAGAAGCTCTTGTTGCTCGCAGCGATCGATACGGTAGAGCGCAGTCGTGCTGCCATCGGGGATCGCGACCACATCGCCAGCGCCGATCCCGGTACGAGACAGCGGGAGTGCAAAACGCGCCGTTTCCCGCGACACTCGGCTTTCGGCGAGCCACCGTTCCGCCACACTCCGCGCTTCTGCCGCGGTCATGACGAGGCTCACCTCCGATTGAGTCGCCCCCACGCTCTCATGTCCAGGCAGCGCGACCTCGACAGCCCGGACTTCGAAGTCGGCATCGGCCTCGACGTGATTGAGCCTGACACGTCCGGCGATCTCTGCCTCGGCCGCGCGGATCCGCTCTAGGTCGTGGTCTTGATCTGGATGCTGGGCAAACGCGTCGACCGATAGATCCGCCGACGGTCGAGCCGAGCGACTTCTGAACACCAGTTTGCCTTCACGTTCATGAGCGTCAAAGCCGTAAGCCAGCATCAAGGGCTCTAGCATCGCACGGGCGCTGCCGCTGCTGGAAGAGTAGCCGCGCACAAGGCCATGGAGGTCGGCAACCTCTGGCCGGGGGAGCCCAGCGTTCCGGCATATTTCGCTCACCACGCTGGACAAAAGCTGGGCGCCCGTGCGGCCATTGAGCCAATGGCCACGAATGTAATTCGGTCCGTCGCTCCAAACGTCCTGCAGACCCGGAAACCACGGATAAGGCCGCGCGTCCCAGGTCCAGACATGTGCACGGCCCATGTTGACCATGCGACCGCCATACCGCGCAGAGACCGGATTGTTGGCGTCAGCCGACCAGTAGTCGTGCATGGCCCGCAGGTATTGCATTTGAATGAGATCGTCACGGCTACCGTCCGAGGCGCGCGGGAGAACCGACTCCGACGATTTTGGATCGAGGAACTTGTTCGGTTGATTGGTGCCCTTATCCAGCGCCGCGCAGCCGAGTTCTGTAAACCAAATCGGTTTGGATTGGGGTACCCACGCCGTTGGCTCGCTGGATCGCACGCCGCCGGGACGGTCGTGATGGGGCTGCTCCCACCAGGAACGAAGGTCCTTGTAGCGCCAGACCCACGGTTCACCGTAAGCGCCGTCGGTGATCGGGGTGCGCAGCTGCGCTTCTGCGGCCGACGCATCGGCATAGTACCAGTCGAAGCCTTCGCCTCCGGCGACGTTGGCCTTGAGGTAGTCCAGGTTGTAAATGCTGCCCCAGTCAACGTCGGCGTGATTGTTCCCGTCGCGCCAGTCCGACAGCGGCATATAATTGTCGATCCCGATAAAATCGACATCGTCATCGGCCCACAACGGATCAAGATGGAAAAAGCGCGACCCGTCTCCTTCAGGCGGCGTATATCCGAAGTATTCTGACCAATCGGCAGCGTAACTCAGCTTCGTGCCATTGCCGAGCATGGCACGCACCTCGTGCAGCAGATCGACGAACGCGGCCACGCCGGGAAAACTGTCCTGGTCACCACGGATCTGGGTGATCCCCCGCATTTCCGTGCCGATGCAGAAGGCGTCGACGCCGCCGGCGGCTCGGCAAAGGGCTGCTTGGTGCAAAATGAAGCGCCGCATGCCCCATTCGTCCGGTCCACTGTAGGACACTGAGCTTCCGTCGTTCGAAAAATCGCTCGCGCGAGCCGTTCCGAAGAATGCAGCGACCTCTTCTTCAGCCTGCACCGTCCTGTCGGGAGAACCGGGCTGACCTGGTGCCACGGACAGAGTGATGCGACCCCGCCAAGGGAGTGGCGGCTGATCTGCCGCGCCGGTCCAGGGGTCGCGACGGCCGTTTCCGGTGACCTGGTCCATCAGAATGAATGGATAAAAGACGACCTTGAAGCCACGGTTCTTGAGATCGCGCAGGGCCTCGATGACGGTTACGTCAGCAGGCGTGCCGCCATAGACTGGTGCCTCATCGATTTCCGGAACCTGCTCCGCGGTGAGGCGATCGAGGCCCGCGACGCGCCAGGGGATCGACCCGTCAGCCTCGCGATGCTCGACCTTCGGACGCAGCGAGCATGAACCGCAGCGCAGGTCGTCTCCAAACCAGGAGACGACTGACAGTACCGAACC
>JBHJGW010000217.1:0-10402 GCA_050331415.1 Opitutales bacterium
GGCGATGGATTGGTATCGCCTGCTTTCCACATTTCGACTTCATCGATCAGGACGTCGCCACCGTTGACGATTACATTCAGGCCCACCGCTGAGCGGGGATTGGTCACCGTCATCGTAGTCTCGTACTGCTGCCACGTGCCCGTAATTGGCTGGGTAACGATTCCACCGGGGGCACCGGTTCCGCCAAACTCGAAGGTCGGCGTTCCCGATGCGGCCTTTGCCCACAGGCGTACGTGCCATGTGCCAGACGTATCGGCAGTGTCCTTCTGCGGGCCGAACCAGCTGATATTTGCTTCCGCGGCGGTGCCGGCGAGCAGCAGCGCCGAGTTACCGAAAGAGCCCGGAGGAACGTCACCTTGGGCAAACGAAACGTCACCGTTGGATTTGCTTCCACCATAGGCACCAAGGTCGTTTCGCTGAGCCCATGACTGCGGGGCGAGATTCATGGCCCCGTCATTCAGCCGATGCTTCTGCAGAACGATGTTGGTCACATCAGAGCTGACCACCTGATCGAGCGTGATCAGCTTGCCCGTCGCATCGATGGCGATGATGGTGCCGGTCGCCCATTGGCTCGGCCCGTCGCATATGGTATACTGCCCATCGAAAAGCTGCTCCGGTGTGCTCAGCGTGACATCATCCAAGGTAATCTGCGAAACGGTGACGGGACCACTCCCGAGGTCGACCTGGACATCGCTGACCGAGCTCACAGACGAGATGATGCTGATGATGCGCCCTTCAAAATTTTCTTCGACGACTTTCTTCAACGTGGGTGCATTGTACCAGTTGGATTCGCCGAAGTGCAGGCCAATGCGCTGGGCATCCGCGCGCATCACATCGTCGGTGATATCGACAACCGTCGGTTGGGCCGTCGCAGTTTGAGACACACCAGAGGCGGCAATCAGCACTGCCGCCGCTAGCCACTGAGGGCGCCGCAGGAAAGCTGCGGTCAATTGAGTTTCGAGTTGCATGGGTAGGATTAGGAGGAGACCAAAAGGCTGAGTAGAGCACGTGCAAAAGGCACCGTGGAAAACGGTTGCCGACAGCCTCGAGACAACGAAAAAGTGGAATATTAGCCAGCCTATTCTCCTTGCCACATGAAATTTCAATACAGGATAGGGTGCAGTCATGCCCTCTACTCATCCTTTTGCTTAGTTCCGCAAAGAGGTGGGGGTCCAACTCTGTTTAACTATTCACTAATTGCGATGAGCTTAGTACCATCTTGCCGGAGAGGTCGGTAAATTGATCGAGATGGTTTTATACGCAGAGCAAGGCAGCGAGGGTGACGGCTGGGCCTGCAGGCCCCGCCGCATTGGCGAAAACGCCGCTCTGAGCCAAAAGCATCCGAAGCCGCCACGCGGCGTTCAATCTATCGATCTATCCGGTAAGGTGGTATACCTACAAAGCCGTTGACGGCGCGCCGCGGTTAGGCATCCTCCAGGTGCCGGCGACCGCCTCGGTGATCTCCCAAAGCCCGCTTCTCAGCTTCGCCGCTGCTGACCCGGTCGCGCACCCGGACCAAGAGGCATGCGAACAAGGCTTCCGCCCGGGGTTCGCTTCGCCAGTGCAAAAAAAAAGCGTCCCTGAGGGACGCCCTACTCCCAATCGTTTCTCAAAAACGGATCAACCGGCAGCTTGCCCTCGCTCGAGTCCTTGCTCTCGCTGTTCGAGAAAGTGCTCGCGACGATTAAGCTCATCGCGCAGCTGTTCCAGTTCGGTTTGGAGGACTTCTTGTTTTTGGGCTTTGTCGAAGAGCGCTGTTTCGCCGATCTCGAGAAAGTTTTCGCGCTCGTCGAGCACCTTCCTGGCCTCTTCGATGGGCTGCTTGAGCTCGTCGACCATCGAGCGAAACTCCGCAAACTCCGTGCGCAGGCTGGCGAGGTCCGCTCTAAGCGCCTCGACCTCAGAGGAGTCTACAACTGGCGCAGCGTCAACCGGCATCGGAGCCGTGGTTTCGCCTGAAGAGACTGCACGCTTCTCGCGCCCTCCAACCCGCTCAAAGATGATCCACTCGGCATCTTCATCTTCTGCCCGGCTCACATGGAGAACGGTGATCTGTTCGTCAGGGTTTGCCTCTTTGACCCGGTTTACGTCCGGAAGCGACATGACGTTGTCCTGCACCTCTCCGTCAAGGGCCACCCACCACAGATCTTCTTCGTCGTTCTTGAGGATCCAGCGCTGTAGTTCTTTTGAGGTCATGGGGCAGATTCCGGGGTTTTGGTAGAGTTATTCAATCGTTCGGCAGGCAATGTCAATAGCTTAAGTTAAATTTGCGACAATACCTGACTTTGACTCATAGTATTACTGTATATGGCGCCACCGATAAGCCGATTATCCTGATAAAATGCTACCATTTGGCCAGGGGCCAACGCGCGCTGGGGATGATCAAAACGCAACGTCAACCCGCCCCCGGTCTCCTCGATAACCTCTGTGCTGACAGGCGGGTCCCGGTAACGGACCCTCGTTTGCACCGCCTCGCCGGCGACCCGCGGGCTCTGCCAAAGGGGGGGGCAGGTTTCCACGACCCTGGTATAGAGCCCTGGCGCATCAGGGGATTCGAAGGCCACTCGAAGCGTGTTGGTCGTGAAGTCTTTCGCGACTACGACGTAGCGCTCGAAGTCGGCGTTGCTCGGTATGCCCAGCCCCTTGCGCTGACCGAGCGTAAAATGGTGCAAGCCACGATGCTCCCCGAGAACGCGCCCGTCAAGGGCATGGCAAATCGGCCCCGGTCGGTCTTCAATATAACGGGCCAGAAACTGATTGATGTTAACTTTCCCCAGGAAACAAATGCCCTGGCTGTCTTTTCGGGTGGCGTTGGGAAGGCTGGCCGATTCAGCTTCCGCCCGGACCTGCGGCTTCGTCAATTCGCCCACCGGAAAGAGCGCGCTTTGCAAGGCGTCTGCCTCGACCATGGCCAGAAAGTACGACTGGTCCTTGTTTTCGTCATGTCCGGTAAAAACCGCGGACCGCCCGTCTGGCCCCGTGCCACGACGGCAATAGTGGCCCGTTGCAAGCCAATCAAAGCCTTCCCGGATGGCGACCTCACGCAGCAGGCCAAACTTCATCTCGCGGTTGCACATGATGTCGGGATTGGGCGTGAGACCGCGCCGATAGCCCTCGACCAGGTAGTCGACCACTTTTTCGCGGTAAGCCTCGATTACGTCGATGACCTCAAAGGGGATTCCGAGTTGGTGCGCAACTGCCTGCGCATGGCGGATATCCTCCTCCCAAGGGCAGTCTGCAAACAGCTCGTCGCCTGGCTCGTCCATCCAGGAACGCAGGTAGGCGGCGTGAACGTCGTACCCCTCGCGCTTTAGTCGCAGCGCAGCCACGGCGCTATCGACGCCGCCAGAGAGGGCGACAAGCACTTTTTCGGGCGGCGCCATGACGAAGCAGAAACCCTAGACGTTATCCGGTCCGGAACAGGGATGCAAGCTCGTGCCTCCCGACAAACCGCTGCAAATTCGCGCTCGACGGATCGCCGAGCCGCGACCGTTCGATCCGCTCACTCGACCCCGGGAGGTGCGGTTTCCTGGCCGAAGAGAGCGCGAAGCCAATCTTTGATCGTGGTTTCCACCCGCGTGTAGGCCTCTTCCCAACCGAACTCGGTTAGCAGGTCGATAAAAAACCAGACAATACCGACGTAGAGCGCCACGGCAAAAATCGCTACAACCGCCCCAAGCAGGCAGACCACACCGTCTTCCTCCGTCAGACCGAGCGCGATCAGGAAGACCACACCCGCCGGAAAGGTGTTGGTCAACGGGATCGGCAGAATCATCAGGGTGCCCATCAAAGCGATCAGCAAACCGAGAAAACGGCGACCTGCGCGGGAACCAACCCAGCGCTGCCGCGGACAAATAAAATGCTCGAAACGCCCCAGCACCGCACTCGCGGCCGAGAGCATCTGGTCGCGCATCCGCGCATTCAGGCTGAGCATTCGCGCCCGCTGCGGCAACCAGATCGAAGCACGCCCTGCAATAAGTTGTGCTGCTAAAAGTACGATCAACAAACCAAAAGGCGTCGAATACCCCGGCGCCGGAACCGGTAACGCACTTGGCAGTGACAAGCACAGTAAAAGTAAGCCAAACCCTTTTTCACCAATGCGCTCGACAATTTCCCCCATGCAGACATCGCTTTCGCGATCCGCGGCCATCGCAGCCGCCAGTTGCCGGGACAAAGGTGGTGGGGGATTTTTCTGCGTCTCAGCAGAACTTATGGTTGACTCACTCATTTCCTGAGCGCAGCTTCTGAATTGTGCCCCATGCGAAAGCAAGGGGATAGTCAACAAATCCCGAAACTTAACCGCAAATACGCCACCAACAGTTGATATCGCCTTTCGTTTAGGTTATCACCGGTGGGTCCGTTTTGCGTTTTCAGTCATGCCGAACAAAGCAAGCCGCGTGGAGGCAGCACCGCCCCCGGTACCTGATCGGAGCGAAACCCTCAGCGAGCAAGCCTGCCGCCGCATCATTGCGGCTTACCGCACGCGGATCGATTGGGTGGTTAGCCTATCTGAGTGGGAAGACCACTTCGCCCGAGGGCTCGAAGAGCTTGGTCTGCCTCGAGCCCGTCGCGGCATCAATCTGCGCAGCGTACTCGATACGCTTCCTCTCGAGAGCAAGTTCCGTCTTGCCGTGTGGGCTTTCCGGACCTTCAGCGAGTCCTTTAAGGCTGAATACGCCCGCCACCTCGCCGCCGAGTACGAGCTCAAGCTGCCCGCACGAGCCATCAGCGGCAAACATCTCGCTCAGCGACACTGGGAAACCTTCAGCGACGACGCCCGCTTGGCCCTCGCTAAAGACCACCGTCGCTATAAGCACGCCCAGACCGTCCTTTTCCGCCGCTACCAGACGCTGCTGCACAAAATGGTCAACCGGCAGGTCTTCGATCCTGAAAAACGGCAGGATGCCTACCAGGAAGCCTCGCTCGGCCTGATCCACGCGATCGACAAGGTCGAAGACTCGTCTGCCTCGTTCGGCAGTTACGCCCGCACATGGATCGCGCGCCATATTCGTAACCACCTAATGGAGAACCACTTTCCGGTGCATGTCCCGATCAACCTCGCCTCGCGCATCCTTCGGAGCCGCGATGACGAGGAGGAAATGGAGAATGCCGATCCGAAGAAGGTTGTCTGCGAAGCCCTGCGAAACCTCGCAAAGCCGGGCCTTTCGCTGGACCAGATGACAGACGACGAAGATCAGCCACGACAGTTTAGCGACCCCGAGCTCGTTTTGCCGTCGGAGGAAACCGCCCGAAACGACCTGCACCACATGCTCCGCGAGTGTTTGGCGGAACTGACGGACAAGCAACGGGAAGTGCTGGCCCTGCGGTATGGGCTCAACGGTGCTCGCGAAGGTCTGACCCTTTCTGTGATCGCCGACGCTGTCGGCATCAGCCACCAGCAGGTGAGCATGCGGGAAAAACGGGCCCTGCAGCGGCTCGAGGCGGCCCTCAAGCCCATGCTCGCCGAAGTTAGCTGATGGCTGACTCGGGTGCCGATCGCGGCCAGACTGTCCGCCGCCGGATTGGCCTTTATGGCGGGTCGTTCGACCCGATCCACCTCGGCCACGTCATCCTGGCGGTCGAGGCCGTGGAAGCGGGTCGGCTCGATGAGCTTGTTTTAATCCCGGCCCGCCAGAGCCCGCTGAAGTCGAAGATGCCGGAAATCGCTGGCGAACATCGCCTTGCGATGGCCGAACTCGCCGTCGCTCCCTTCGAGCACCTCAGTGTCTGGGCCGGCGAAGTCTATAAGCCCGAACCCAGCTACACCTTCGACACGGTAGCCGCCTGGCAAAGCGAACACCCGGAGGCCAAGCTCTTCTGGATCATCGGAGCCGACCAGGCGCACGACCTGCCCCGGTGGCACCGGATCGAGGATCTTGCTACCCGCGTTACGTTCCTGGTTACCGGCCGCGAGGATACCAGCCCCGAGCCCGCCGAGCCCGTCTCCGGTCTGCGGCTCGAACGCATCGCGACCCGCCGCATCGATGTGAGCTCAACCGAGATTCGCGAGCGCCAGCATGCCGGGCGCGCCTTCCGTCACCTCATGCCCGGGCCGGTCGCGGACTATTTGCTCGAACACGGCCTTTGAGGCCCAAGTAGCAGGGCGTTGCCGCTTTCCCGAGCCACGGCACCTGGGGGGCCTCGCACAAAAAACCCGTTGCCTTTTGCCGGCTCGACCGCACGCTGCCGGCACATGGAGTCGCGCCCGTCAATTAACCTTCCGCAGCAGATTCCTCTCTGGCCTGGCCCGGCACCGATGGCAGGGCCGCACGACGGCAACCTGCCGTGCCTGACGTACTACCTGCCAAGCGACGAGTACCGCACCGGTCAGTCGGTACTAGTCCTGCCCGGCGGAGGATATGGAATCGTCTCGACGGCCAAGGAGGGCCACCGCCCCGCGCAGTTCCTTGCCGCTCACGGAATTGCAGCGGCCGTGCTCGAGTACCGCCACGCGCCCCAGCGCTACCCTGTGCCGCTGCTGGACGCTCAACGCGCCGTCCGCGTGTTGCGGCAATGTGCAGCCGAAAATGGACTCGATGTGGACCGGACGGGAGCGATGGGCTTTTCCGCGGGCGGGCATTTGTGCGGCCTTCTGGCCACGCAGCCACCTTTCCCCGAGGCTGCTGCTGGCGATGCGCTCGATGCGCTATCCGCTCGGCCCGACTTCGCCGCGCCCATTTACTCGGTGGTGTCGCTCGCGGAACCCTGGAGCCACTTTGGCTCACGCGACAACCTGCTTGGTTCCGATGCACCCTCGGGCCTGCCCGAACGCCTTTCGATCGAAAAGGCCGTCAACGCCAAGACGCCACCGATGTACCTCGCGCACGGCCAGAACGACCTCGCCGTCCCCGTTGAGAACGCACTTGCCCTTTACGCGGCGCTGAACTCTCACGGCATCCCGGCCACGATGCACCTGTACGAGGACTTTGCT
This sequence comes from Opitutales bacterium, assembly GCA_050331415.1. Lineage (GTDB taxonomy): Bacteria > Verrucomicrobiota > Verrucomicrobiia > Opitutales > Cerasicoccaceae > DAIQNO01. The sequence continues at coordinate 6,932 of JBHJGW010000217.1, forward strand.
CACGGCATCGGCCTCGGCGCCAATCACCCCTGGGCCCAAGCGTTTTTGGCGTGGCTTGCCGACCGTTGAGCCCTACTCCGTTTTGGCAAAGGTCTGGCAAGTAATGTGGTGATCCATGCCACGGGAAGGAATGGGCTCGACGTTTTTGCCGATGATCCGGGCAGGCACGCCTACCGCGGTGCTGTGCGGCGGTACGCTTTCTAGGACAACGCTGCCTGCACCGATTTTGGCGCCTTCCCCAATTTCGATATTCCCGAGCAGCTTAGCGCCGGCGCCAATCAGGACACCGCTGCGCACCTTGGGGTGGCGGTCACCGCGCTCCTTGCCGGTGCCACCAAGCGTGACCTCGTGTAGGATCGAGACGTCGTCCTCAATGAGCGCCGTTTCGCCGGCCACGAAGCTTGTGGCGTGGTCGAGCAGGATACCACAGCCGACTCGAGCCGCGGGATGAATATCGACCGCAAACACTTCGGAAATCAGGCTCTGCAGGTACAGGGCGAGGCTGTGGCGCTCCCGCCGCCAAAGGAAATTCGCCACCCGGTAGCAGGTAATGGCCTGGTAACCTTTAAAAAAGAGCAGCGGGCACAGGATGGTGTGGCAGGCCGGGTCGCGCTCCTTGATCGCGTGGATATCCGCGCGTACCTGATGGCCCAACGACGGTTCTCCCGCAAACGCTTCCTCGAAGACATCGCGCAGGTAGCCTTCGGGAGTGGCGTGATAAGCCAGTTTACGCGACAGGCGCACACTGAGCGCTTCTTCCAGCGTGCCGCGCTTCAGCACAACCTCGTCAGCGAGCCCGCGCAGGGCCGGTTCACTCGCGGTCAGGCGCTCGGCTTCGCTGCGGATGGCGTTCCAGATCGGATCCTCAGACTCCATGGAGGGGTAAGGTGGGCGTAAATAATGCCGCTGTCGAGTTGACTTGCTGGGAAACTGCCACGTTCTTCCCGCTGGTTTTGGCCGAACTGTTTTTGGCCGATACACCTCGATAACCCGAAGTCATTTCACACCATGAAGCTGAAACTGTTCTCCTTCGTCGCCGTCGGTGCGGCACTTCTCGGAGCGGCATTGATTGCCAGTCATCACGAATCCGGTCACGCCAAGCAGGCTAACGTGGGTCAGCCGGCCCCTAACTTTACCCTGACCTCCGCCGCAGGTAACGAGCACTCGCTCAGCGACTTCGCCGGCAAGGTCGTCGTTCTCGAATGGGTCAACCACAGCTGCCCGTTCGTGAAAAAGCATTACAACTCCGGTAACATGCAGCAACTGCAGCAGGAGTACACCGACAAAGGTATCATCTGGCTCTCCATCTGCTCGTCTGCCGAAGGCAAGCAAGGTTACATGGAGCCCGCCGCCATCCAGCAGGCCCGCAATTCGATTGGGGCGAAATCGACTGCCTATCTCGTGGATGCCTCCGGTGATGTTGGCCGCGCCTACGGCGCATCGGCTACTCCAGAGATGTACGTCATCAACACCGACGGCACGCTGGTCTACCACGGTGCTATCGACAGCAAGGCAACCGCTGATGAAGCCGACATTGAAGGCGCCACCAACTACGTGGCTCAAGCAATCGACGCAATCATGGACGGTGAGGAAGTTCCCACTGCAATGACCCGCGCCTACGGCTGCAGCGTTAAGTACTAGGGCGCCCACCTTTTATTGAGCCCGCCCCAGCAGTGGCGCGGGCTATTTTCAGCCCCTTCGCGGCCGTGATGACGTCGGGCTCGAGCGGCGTCGCCTCGGCGGCCCAGAAGTCGCCCAACCGCCCCAGCCCGGACTGTATCTCGTCGGCGACGACGAGGATGTCATGGGCCGCACACACGTCGGCCACCTCCTGGACGAAGGCGTCGGAGGGGAACCGGTAGCCGCCCTCGCCCACTGCTAGGACAGGCGGTTGCGGAAATCACCGTAACCGAACCGGCGGACCAGCTCAAGGCGGTCGGTTCGCGCGTCGTAAGTGCAAATATCCGGGTGGGGCACCCCATTGAAAGTGGTCGTTTTGACCATGGTGTAGTGGCTCATATCGAGGAACGTAAGCCGCTGCCCAACTTCCAGCGGAGCGTCGAAACTGTAGTCGCCAATGATGTCCCCCGCGAGACAGGTAGGCCCACCGAGCCGGTATGTGTGCGCCCGCTCGCCAGGCATGTGCCCTCCGACAATTGCCGGTCGGTACGGCATCTCAAGCACGTCGGGCATGTGGGCCGTTGCGGAGACGTCGAGAACCGCTACCCGGGTGCCGCGGCTGTCGAAGCAATCGAGCACCTCTGCAACGAGCACGCCGGTTTGAATTGAAAACGCCTCTCCCGGCTCGAGGTAGACCCGTACGCCATAGCGCTCGGCGAGGCCGCGCACGAGCCCGACAAGCTTGTCGACATCGTAGCCTGGCGCGGTAATGTGGTGCCCGCCGCCAAGGTTAACCCACGACATGCTGGGAAGAAGGTGCCCCGCCTGCGCTTCGAAAACGGCCAGGGTGCGCTCGAGCACATCCGCGCCCTGCTCGCAAAGGGTGTGGAAATGGAGCCCATCGAGCCCGTCGAGATCCTTAGGACGGATGTCCTCTACCGGTGTGCCGAGCCGGCTCCCGGGCGCGCAGGGGTTGTAGAGCGCTACGGCTACCTCTCCGTGACCAGGGTTGACGCGCAGGCCACGCTCGATTTGCCGCCCCGCGCCCTCAACGACAGGTCGGAAACGTTGCCATTGCCCGGGACTGTTGAAAACGAGCGTATGCGCAAACCGAACCAGGTGTGCCATTTCACCGGGCTTGAAGGCGGGGGAGTAGACGTGGACTCCACCAAGCTCGAACTCGCGCCCAAGCCAGGCCTCGTGAATGCCGCTTGCCGTCACCCCTGCCAGGTAGGGCCGCAGTCGCGGAAACGTGGCATGTGCCGCAAAGGCTTTGAGCGCCAGGAGAATCTGCGCACCACATCGTTGCCCAATCGCGGCCAGTTGCGCGGCCTGCGCTTCGAGCGCTCCAACGTTGATGACGTAGGCAGGCGTGCGCTCGAGCCGGTCGAGTGGCATGCGGGCGTAGTCGGGCACAGTATTCATCGTGTCAGCTTCTGCCCGGCTCTCATCGACGTAAAGGGCGAAGCGCATTTCCCGGGCGTGCAAACCGGGGTCCAGAACGCCGATTATTGTGAAGAGTAAACCCTAGGAATAATTTAAAATTGTTGGGTTGCAAAATACATCCTTCCTATTAAATCTGCCGATCATGACCATTGAACTCGACAGCGAAGTTGCCCGACGACTCGACGAGGTCGCCAAAGTCAGAGGGATGCCCAAGGACAAGCTGGTGTACGTGGCGATCCTGGAGATGCTCGAAGACACTGAGGACTACAATGGCGCTGTCGAGGTCGTGAAAAACCCCAGGGGCATCTATTTCGGGGACGAGGTCGAACCCGAAATCGAACCTTAGGCGGCGCAACCAAAGCCCCTCATTTCGGGCGAGCCGAACTGCCGTCGAGGAGGATGACG
>JBHJGW010000218.1:0-7408 GCA_050331415.1 Opitutales bacterium
GTCAATTTCAAGCAGACGGATTTTGCGGACAATTCCGTGCAGGTCGCGGCCACCTTCGGCCTGGGCCGCCTTGGAATGAACGAAGCTCAGCAGGGCCTCGATCTGCTCGCCTCGCGCACCTTTGTCCGCGGAGGACTGCAGGAACACGACTGGGAGGAGATTCAGCGTGTCTTGGCCGCTGAGAATGTCGGTGTGTCGTTCTCGGTGCAGGAAGACGCATTTTATCTTGGCGGCGAGACCACCCCCGAGGATTTTCAGCGGCAATTGCAATTGATGACGGCGTACCTGAGCGATCCGGCCTACCGTGAAGAAAGCCTCCGCAACGCCCGCAATTCCTTCGAGCAGCTCTACGTAAGCCTGGCCCATACCCCCGAGGGTGTTTACGCCGACCGCGTCGAACGCTTTCTGCTCAACGGGCATTGGCATGCGGGTTTCCCACCTAGCCAACGCCTGATGATGTACACGATGGAGGACGTGCAAGCCCTGCTCGCCGGCCCGCTCGAGTCCGCCTATCTCGAGGTTTCCATTGTGGGCGACATTGACTGGGAAACCGCTCGCCCGGCCATTCTGCGTACCTTCGGCGCCCTTCCGGAGCGCTCGAAGACGGCTCCTCGTCGGCCTGAGCCGAAGGTAGCTTTTCCCCGCCCGGTTGACCTGGCCGAATTCGAGTTTAGCTCCGAGATCCCGAAAGGTCGCGCCATGGTCTTTTGGCCGACGACCGACATGCGGGAGGACATTTCGCAGAGCCGCCGCTTGAACGTCCTCTCTCGCATGCTTGGCGACCGGCTGCGGGTAAAAGTTCGCGAGGAGCTCGGCGAGGGCTACAGCCCTTACGCGCGCCACTCCGGCAGCGAAATTTATCCCGACTATGGGTACCTGGTGATGACGAATACGGCGGCGCCCGAGCGGCTCCGCGAAAACGCGGAGTTGCTGGCGACGGTTGGCAACAGCGTCGCGCAAACACCGTTCACAGAGGACGAGCTCACGCGCTCGCTCGACCCGCTTCTGAGCTTCCTGGAGGAATACCACCGCGACAACAGCTATTGGCTCAACCGCGTTCTGGTGGGTAGCCAGGCGCGCCCGGAGCTGCTTGACTGGGCCCGGAGCATGCAAAAGGACTACGAGAGCATCCGCTTGAGTGACATCAATGCCCTGGCAGAAAAGTACCTCGGCGGAAAGCGTGACCTTACGGTTTTGATCGCGCCAAAGCCCCCTGCGGCAAGCTCGGAAGCCACGGAAGACGAGGAGGAACAACGCGACGGCGACTCCTCAGCAGCCTCCCAGGCGCCGTCAGCAAACACTGAAGAGGGCGATGGACCGTCAGAGGAGACGGAAGACGATGCTGCTTGAACGGCAGGGTGGAGCGATAGCAAAAAAAGTCCACCCGAACTTGCGGTAGCAGGGGTTGCCTCGCAGGACCTCGCGATGACCTTGCCAAGCGCCCCCGCGCTTTTTCTCGACCGCGACGGAACGCTCAACGTTGATGGCGGCTACTGCTGGGATCCCGATGAAATCCGCCTAATTCCGGGAGCAGCCGAGGCCGTTCGGGAGGCGCTCGAGACCGGCTTTGCACTCTTTCTGTTCACAAACCAGAGCGGGATCAACCGCGGACTCTACAGTTTGGCGGATGCCGAGGCTTGTAACGCTCGCGTGATCGAGCTTCTCGGCGTGGATGCAGGTGTTTTCAAAGGCATCTGCATCGCGCCCGAGACTCCCGAAGAGCCGGCAATCTATAGAAAACCTTCACCGCGCTTCATTTTGGAGATGCTCGCGAAATATCAGATCGACCCCATGCGCGCCTGGATGATCGGGGATCGCAGGAGTGACTGGGAGGCTGGTATATCGGCGGGCGTCAATGCTTGTGCGGTGGCCTCTGGAGAAGCATGGACCGACCAGGACCGCACCTGGCAACGCGAAAACGATGTCGGGGTATTCGCGGATCTTCGGCAGGCGGTCCGCAGTATTATTGTATAATTTAGATTACCGGGAATCGCTTTTGTCAGTTGCGGCACCTGGTTGCGACGACTATAAGTGAAAACGCTCGCGAAGGAAAACCCCTGTTCAAATTATTTGTTATGGCTGCTGTAAAAGAGAACGCGCTCGAGGGCCTTGAGACGCCCCTTCCCATGCTATTGACCGGTACGGATCCGGAAGCAAAACGCGCCGAAATCCGGAACTATTTCCACCAGACCTTCGACGCCTACGAAAAACTTTTTGAGACACTGAAGGGCCAGGAAGCCTACGTCACCCGGGCGGATCCGCTTCGTCACCCCTTGATTTTCTATTACGGGCACACCGCCGTCTTTTTCATCAACAAGCTGGTCCTCGGAAAGTTTCTGAAAGAACGCCTGGATCCGTCACTGGAGCGTATGTGCGCTATCGGCGTCGACGAGATGAGCTGGGACGATCTTAACAGCGCCCATTATGACTGGCCCGACTACACGCAAGTCCAAGCCTACCGCGACCGGGCTCGGGCCGCGATCGACGAGTTGATTAGTTCGGCTCCGCTGACCCTTCCGATCGACTGGGAAAGCCCCTTCTGGGTGATCTTGATGGGCATCGAGCACGAGCGGATTCATCTTGAGACCTCGAGCGTCCTTATCCGCCAATTGCCGCTGGAACTGCTCGTGCAGGACCACCCGACGTGGTCGATCTGCGACGAGGATCACGCCGCGCCAAAGAACGAGCTGCTGCCGGTCCCGAGCGGTCGCGTCCTCCAAGGCAAAACCCTTGGAGCAAGCCCATTGTATGGGTGGGACAATGAGTACGGGCGGTTTGAGTCCGACGTGCAAGACTTTAAGGCGAGCAAGTTCCTGGTTTCCAACGCTGAATATAAAGAATTCATCGATGACGGAGGCTACGCCACGGAACGCTGGTGGACCGAGGAAGGCTGGAAATGGTCCCAATTCGAAGCCCGGGGTATGCCGCGCTTCTGGCGCAAGCGCGATGACGGCTCATATTGGCTGCGTTGCATGCTGAAGGAAATACCGATGCCGTGGAGCTGGCCCGTTGAAACGAACTACCTCGAAGCTAAAGCATTCTGCAATTGGAAGAGCGAGCGAACCGCCAAGCCAATTCGCCTCCCGAGCGAGGCTGAGTGGTACCGCCTGCTCGACCACACCGGCACGCCCGACACTCCCGAGTGGGAGCGCGCCCCCGGCAACCTGAACCTCGAGGTCGCCGCTTCGTCTGTGCCCGTTGATCAATTCGCGTTTGGCCAGGGCTTCTTCGACATCCTCGGCAACGTCTGGCAGCATACGGAAACACCCATCGCGGGCTTTCCGGGTTTCCAAGTTCACCCGCTCTACGACGACTTTTCGACGCCCACCTTCGACACCAAGCACAACCTCATCAAGGGCGGATCCTGGATCAGCACAGGCAACGAAGCGACGCGGGACTCTCGCTATGCTTTCCGCCGGCATTTTTACCAACACGCGGGTTTTCGCTACGTCGAAAGTGATGTCGAGATCGTGATCCCGGACGACCGCTACGAAACTGATCCCGATGTGGTGCCGTTTTGCGAGGCGCACTTCGGTCCCGATGTTTTGGGCTACGAGAATTACGCCGAGAAGATTGCTCAGTTTTGCCTGGGCTTAATGGCGAAGGAGCCCCGGGACCGGGCCCTCGAGCTCGGGTGCAAGACGGGCCGGACGAGCTTCGAGCTCGCAGCTGGATTCGAGCGCGTTACCGGCATGGACGCCACGGCGCGTCACATTCGCATCGGCGTGGAGCTCGTGGAGAAGGGCTATACGCAGTGGGAAATCCCCAAAGAAGGCGAGCTCGTCGAATTCCGGCAGGCACACCTTAGCCATCTTGGTTTGGACCACTGTCGCTCGAGCGTCGAGTTCCAGCAGGCCGACATTGCAAACATGAAGGAGCTTTATCGCGGCTACGATTTGATTCTGATCAACGGCGTTCTCGAGCGCAGCTATGCTCCGGCGAGGTTTCTCGAGTCCGTCCACGAGCGTCTCAACCTAAACGGGATCCTCGTCATCGCCTGCAGCAACGATTGGGATGAAGGGCACTCGCCACGCGGGCAATGGCTCGGCGGCTACAAAGACGAAACCGGAGAGAATGTTTCAACGCTCGACGGGATTGCTGCTCATCTGAAAGCCCACTTTGACCGACAGGGGGCGGTTACGGAGCTTCCTCGCCTCACTCGGCTACACGCCAACCGCTTCGACGTGAGTCTGATGGAAGTCAGCGTCTGGCGAAAACGTTGACAAGTATGTTCCGGACATACCGGAGCAGGCTCCGGTATTTAGGTCAATTCAGCACCCGGGTTTGCAGAGTATACGTGCTGGTGTTTTCAACGTTGAAGGTGCTGGACCCGATCAGGTAAGTGCCGTTGTCATCAATCTCGAATACGAGCACGGGAGCCTCAACCGATTCGCCAATTTCTGCGAAAGGCCAGCCGGTGCTGGCGTCGTAAACGTACAGGTAGCCTTCGCCATCGCTGGAAGTTAGCGTCACTTCGATAACGTCTCCGGGGGAGGCGCCTGTCAGGATAAATTGATCCAAAAAGGCGCCGAAGCTGTCTCGGGCGTCACCCGAACCCAAGGTCCCGGAGATGGTTCTGGAAGGACCGATGGACGGCAGGCTGACGCTGTCGACGCTCACTGTGTAAGAGCCGGTTTCGCCTGCAAAACCCTCGAACCAGGTACCGGTTATCCGGAGGCGGTAGCGCATGCCGGGAGTTGGGATGAACGTCAGGCGAGACTGGAAATCCCCGCCGCCGTCATCGTCGAAAGCGATTATTTCCTGAGTCTCCTCGTTGATCAATTCCAGCCCGGGATCGAATTGCGATCGAACCTCCACCGCAACCGGCTGGCCGGTATTACTGCTGAAGGCGTAGTCGTCGAAGAATTGAGGATCGGAAATCCGTGAAGGGTTTGGGGTATCGCTAACACTGAGGAAGCCAGTGCGCTGACCACCCCGCGAGACTGTGGTCAATTGCTCATAGGGGGCGACATCGCGAGCTCCCAAAATGAAAGAAGCTGGCTCACCCGGCACAGGAGCCGAGAGGCGAAGCAGGTAGTCGCGACCCGTTTGCGGTACGAACGTCAGCGCCTCGTCGGTTCCGCTTCGGCCAAGCGCACTGTCATTGTCCGAGACAGCGATAAAGTTTCCGTCGAAGGCGTCGAGGAGTTCGAGCGTCAAATCCGTGACGAGGGAGCGTGCGGTAATCTCCACCTCCGCTTCCGCGGAGCCGACCTCCAGGCGGTACAATCGGCTGACGTGGTTGGGCAGGGTGGGGTGTTTGTTGTCGTCGGGGTTGAGCGCGCCTTCGGCCCGGCTTTGCAGGCGAAGCGAACGCTGCCCAGGCACATAGTTGCCGCTGGGAGACGCAGCCATCCGTGCGAACTGCGGACCCTCGCGCGCTGGCAGGGGCACCAGAACGGTGGCGGGTAAATCGACAGGCATGACGTAGGCGGGCATGGGGGTAACCGGCGTCAAACCTGCGGAGGACAGGCTTTGAAGAGAATCTGCCGCCTGCAAAAAATAGTCGATGCCTCGAGTCTCGGCGGGTGGGTACAGCACCAAGGCGTTGCGCTTGGGGTCTGCCGGCAGGGGTTCCATCCCGATGCTGCCTCCACCCGGTAGAAACGGGTCCGTGGAGAAGGCGAACTCGGTGAAGTTGTCACGACCGTCGCCATCGGCGTCACGCCAGGCTGCACCGGCGCCTGAGTTCCGGCTGAACGCGGCGTAGCCGGGTGTGATTAACTCTTCGACGAACGATCGGAAATGGCTGACGCGGGTGTAAACGCCGGGAAAGCCCTGCTCGCCACAGCCGATCCCCCAACTTGTAATACCGGCCTGGAGCCGTCTTCCATTGGGGCCGGGCACCGTCAATGGGCCACCGCTATCTCCCTGGCAGGTGTCGACACCGCCTTCCTCCAGCCCGGCCACCAGCATCGTCGTGAGGATGTCGCCCCCGTAGCGGTCCTCCTGATTGGCCACATCGGGATCGAAAAGGGGCACAAGAGCCTCGCGCAGTGTGTCGGGAAAGGCTCCCTCCTCTGCCAGCGAGCCCCAGCCAAAAATCTCGGCGGGCGTACCAACTGCTTCGAGATCAGCAGAATCGGCGATTCCAAGGACCTCAAGATTATCGGGTACCGGCTCTGCCAGGCGCAACAGGGCGATGTCATTACGCAGCACGTCAAAATTACCGACGATCGGCTGGTAATCGCCAAATCGCACCACTTCGACCACGGCGATGCGCTTCCCGCCGTTGTTCGGGACCAGCGCTTCAGTGCCTACCAGAACCTCAATATCCCCAGGTTCGGTGAAGTCCAAACAGTGCGCGGCGGTGAGGACCCAGTAGGGGTGGACAACCGAGCCGCCGCAGAACTGCGCAAAAAACGGGTCAGGCTCATCCGCGAAGAGCACGGCTGCCATAAACGAATGCTCGCCTGGCTCCGCTTCACCCCCCCCTACGATCGAAGGTCGCACGGCAACCGCCTCTTCAGGGTTGCCGTGGCGGGCCTCCCGCGCGCGGATCTCATCGATTCGGCGCCCCACGCGGCGGGGAGCGTTCGCGTTGTAAACGCTTCGCGCCTCGATCCGCTGCGCCGCCAGGGAAACGGTTCCCGGTTTATCAGACTCGGTTTGCGCAGCGACCGCGCAAATGGCAAAAAAGGCGGTGAGGCCAACCGGGGAAAGGCGCGAAGCTGTCATTGAGGGAAAGCGAGACATCGAGAAGGTGGCAGGCGTGGGTTTCCGTGGCGAGGAAAAACGGTCTTTTGCCGTACGACAGCTGCTTCCAATCTATCGTTTCTCGAGGGCTAGAAGAGCACCCTTCTGGCGCAGTTCTAGCTGTTTTGGCGAGGTGGCGCCTTAGGACTTATCCCGCCCCAAAACCATGACCGTTTTAAGGTTTGCTACCTCGGTGGCCAACCGCTAATTCTCTACGTTTATGGACAAACGCGCAGCGCTGCAGGGAATGATCGCCGCCATGCGGCATGAACTCAACAGCACTGCGGCGGCTTCCCGCGACGCCGCCGCCTACGCTACGGATGAGGAGGCAAAAGCGCGTGAAAAATACGAAACTCAGGGCCTCGAAGCTTCTTATCTTGCCCGGGGCCAGGCGGCCCACGCAGAAGAGATTGCTCAGGCCATCGTATCTCTGGAGGCCATGCTCTCCGGAGAAAGCAAACCCAGCGAAACCGTCGGCCTCGGCTCGCTCGTGCATGTTTCGCTGGGGGGCGGCGAGGAGTGGTTTTTGATCGGTAAGCTGGGCGGCGGGGAAGTCATTCCCTTTGACGGTCACGAATTGACCCTCATCACGCCACATTCGCCGGTGGCCACGGCGATGGACGGACTTCCGGCAGGAAGCGAATTCCAGTTGCCCAACGGTCTGCGCGGCGAAGTTTTGTCGGTACATTGATGCGGCGGCAACGGAAACGCC
>JBHJGW010000219.1:0-6263 GCA_050331415.1 Opitutales bacterium
GGCTTCCGAAAGCGCGGCCGATGGCCCCGCAATCGTGCTCGCAGGCGCTTGCTCGGGCAAAACCCGAACGCTGACTTAGCGCGTTGCCTATTTGATCGAGCAATGCGTTGCGCCTTGGGAAATCCTGCTCGTAACCTTTACCAACAAGGCTGCGCGGGAGATGCTCGGGCGCGTGGAGGAGCTCACGGGCGTTGACCGCAAAAAGTTCTGGGGCGGGACCTTCCACAGTCTCGGTCAGCGTATCCTTCGTCGCTACGGGGAACTTCTCGGCATCGAGTCCGGCTTTACCATCCTCGATCAGGGCGACAGTGAAGCCCTCCTCGGCGAGGCTGTGCGCACGATCGACGCCAGTTTTACCAAAAGCAAAGACAACCCGAAACCGCGTGTCATCGCGGAAATGTTCTCGTACAGCCGCAATACCCGCCAGCCGCTCAGCGATGTCGTCGAGGCGCGTTACCCGTGGCTAAGCGGCCTCGCCGAGCAGCTCGACAAGTTCGTTTCAGAGTACACCCGCCGCAAGCGCGAAGGGCAGCTGTGCGATTATGACGACCTGCTGGAGCTCTGGCTGCGCCTCCTGAAGGAAGACGCTTCTGCAGAAATTCGCGATGTCCTGCAGCGGCGCTTCAAACATGTCCTCGTCGACGAGTACCAAGATACCAATTATGTGCAGGCCGAGATCGTCAACCGCATGGCCGCGGAGCACCGCAACCTGATGGTTGTGGGAGACAATTGGCAGTGCATTTATACTTGGCGCGGTGCGGAGTTCGCAAACATGGCCAATTTCACGCGCGCTTTTCCGGAGCGCACGATCTACAAGGTCGAAACCAATTATCGATCCACGCCGGCGATCTTGCATTTCGCGAATGATCTAATGCTGCCGCACCCGCCGATTGACGGCTATCCGCTAGAGCTGCGCGCCGCCAGGCCTAACCGCGACCGCCCGTACATCGTGCCGCAGATGGATACCCGGCAGCAGGCCTGGTGGATCCTTCGGCGTCTCGAAGGCCTGCTCGACGAAGGCCGTGCGCTGCGCGACATCGCCATCCTTTACCGCGCCCATTACCAGGCCATGGATGTTCAGCTGGAGTTTTCGCGGGCCGGGGTGCCCTACACCATCACCAGCGGCGTGCGGTTTTTCGAGCAGGCGCACATTCGCGATTTTGTGGCTCAGCTGCGCTTTGTCACCAATCCCTATGACGCGCCTGCCTTTGCCCGCATGGTTATGCTGCTGCCCAAAGTTGGCGAACGTACCGCCGAGCGGCTGCATAAGCTGCTCGAGCAGACGGCGGAAAAGCATGGCATCTCCTTTTGCCACGCCATGATTCACGGCGACGTAGCGAAAAAAGTTCCTGCCGCTGCCAAGGAAGCCTGGCACGACCTCGGCTTAACCCTCACCGACGTTGAGGAAGCCATGGGAGGCCCCAGCGTCAACCCCGCTAAAATCCAGGCAGCTGCCCGGAAAGCGTCTGCCAAAAAGGCTGCCCGGAAACGCAGCGTGCCTGCGAAAACCCAAGACCAGGGCGACCTCTTCGGCCCGGGACCGGCCACTTCCAGCGGGTCAAACTCGGGAGTATCCGGAGACTCCCAGTCCCCTGCCGCAAACGATGAGCCCGAGTCGACTGGCGCAACTCACCGCGCTGCCGCGACCGCGGAGGACATCCTCGGCACCGGACGAGATCAACCGCCGGAGGGCAGCACGGGCTCCAGGACGTCGCCCGAGGAGATCGTCAGCCTGGCTATTGACGGATGGTATGGGGACTACCTACGCAATGTCTACGACAACTGGCAAAGCCGCCGCGACGACCTCGAAAGCCTCAAGGGCTTCGCGGGACGCTACGAGACGATGACCGAGATGCTCAGCCAGCTGGTGTTGCTCAATAGCGAAACCAGCGACCGGCGGATCGACCCTCAGGAGGAAACCGTCAAGCTGTCGACGGTCCACCAGGCGAAAGGGCTGGAGTTTCCGGTCGTGTTCGTCATCGGCATGGCGGACAATCTTTTTCCGCTCAAGCGCGCCATCGAGGAAGGCGATACGGACGAAGAGCGCCGCCTGCTCTATGTCGCCGTCACCCGAGCTAAAGACGAGTTATACCTGATCTATCCGCGGGTAACTAGCGGAGGAGGCCCTCCACAACTCAACCAACCCAGCCGCTTCCTCCAAGACATTCCTGAAAGCCGCTACGAAGTACTGAAATGATGGATTAAAGGTGAGGTGCGAGACCCGCGCGGCGAAACGCCAGGCGATATTGAGTAAATCCCACGTTAACCTCTCGAGGCTCGCATCTCACGATTCGCCCCTGTCCATGGCTTCAGATCCTTACTCCGCCGGTGCCTGATAGTTCTCAAAGCGGGTTAGGTGTTTGGTGAAAGTCAGTGGAACGGTATCCACAGGGCCGTTACGTTGCTTGGCGATGATGAGGTCGCGGGCGACGGCGTCGGCTGCCATGTCCTCCTGTTCGTCGTAATTGCGGGGTTTGGATAGCAACAGCACGACGTCGGCATCCTGCTCGATGGAGCCAGATTCGCGGAGGTCGCTCATACGCGGCTGCCGCTTCTCGCGTTCGCTGTCACGGTTGAGCTGTGCGAGGACCACCACCGGGACTCCGAGCTCCTTGGCCATGGCTTTGCACCCGCGGGAAATTTCCGCAATCTGCTGCTCGCGCGGGGTTTTGGGATCCGTCCCGGCGACGAGCTGCAGGTAGTCGATGATGACCATGCCGGGTACTTTCGGCTGCTCACCCTGCTCGCCTTTTCGTTCGTTTTCCTTTTGCACGCGGTTGAACCAGCGGCGTGCCTTGGCCCGGAGCTCCATGATCGAAAGGCCGGACGAATCGTCTATCGAAAGCGGCGCAACTTGCAGCTCCTTCGCAGTGTTGAAAAGCTCTCGATGCTTTTCCGGCGACAGGAAGCCGTCGCGCAGCTTGCGCATATTCACACGGGCGCGCGAGCACAACAGGCGCATCGCAAGCTGCTCACAAGGCATTTCCAGCGAGAACATCAGAGTTGGCGTCGCAGCTCCGCGGCGCGGGCAGATTCCGGCTTCGGCCATGTTGAGCGCCAACGAGGTCTTCCCCATCGAGGGCCGAGCGGCCACGACGATCATTTCGCCGCTGTGCCAGCCGGTCGTGAGCTTATCGAGGTCAACAAAGCCGGTCGGAGCGCCAGTAATCTCGCCCTTGTTGGTCAGCATCTCGTTCACCAGCCCGAGCGCCTTTTCCAGCGAACCGCTGAGGGGCTTTGCTGAGTCCGTCACGCGATCCTGGCTGATCGAGAAAAAGCGCTCTTCGGTCTTTTCGAGAAAATCGGCAACTTCATCGATGCCGCTGTAGGCACTCTCGATGGTCTCGCGCGAGCAGCTGATAAGCTGCCGCAGAAGGTGCCCGTCTCGCACCCGCTGGATGTAAAACGGCAAGTGCGCCGGCGAGTCGATGCGGTTGGTGATTTCGAGCACGTAGGCCTCGCCGCCTGCCTCCTCAACGAGATTGGCCGTTTTGAGATGATCGATCAGGATGATTTCATCAATCACCTGCTGCTTGCGGAACAGTTCGAGCAATTGCCCGAAAATGACCTGGTGCTTCGGAATGTAAAAGCTCTCGGCCTTGACCTTCTCTTCGAGGCAAATCGGCAAGGTTTCGCCACCACCCTCGAGGATGACGCAAGCCAAAAGCGCCTGCTCGAGGTCAACCGAGTGCGGCGGCGTCAGCCCGTCGAGCCGCAGTTGCGGGCGGTCGCGGAAATTGCGGCCATTCTGACCGGGGCGGCCGTTGAACTGGCTCGGCTGAGGGGGGCGGTCGTCGCTGTTCGGAAGGTCCATGGGCTGTTGCGGCGGTACGGAGGCGAAGGAAACCACCATCCTGACCCATGGCGCGAGCCCTGTCGACGGGGAGTTGTTGGCGCGTTTTCACAAACCAATGTGAATAAGTTCGCCCGGGACCCGATTCCCGGAATTTTCCCCGAAAACAGACACCACAACCAATCAGTCCAGCAGGTCCTCGCAAAAGGGCGCCCTGGCAAACATCACTCATTTTTTCAAGTGAATCGTGGCTTATCTTAACTTTCGGGAGAGCTTCGCGACGTTCCTCTTCCGCTTAATCCGGTTGGGAGTTGATTCGAGCGTTATTTCGGGCGAATCTCGCTCAGATGACAGATGCGCTTGATTTTCTCCGCACCTACACCAGCTTCCCTAGCGTCTCGACTGACCCCGCTTTTGCCGAGGGCATGGATGGTGCACGGACCTTTCTCGCGCGGCAGCTGGAGCGTCTGGGCTTTGCGGTGGAGACGGTTCCAACGGCCTTGCACCCGATCCTGCTTGCGCAGCGGGGGAAACCGGGTGACCCGCACGTGGTGATCTACTCCCACTACGACGTGCAGCCCGCCGATCCCCTTGAGCTCTGGACCACCCCGGCGTTTGAAGCGTCCGTACGCGATGGCCGGATCTATGCACGCGGAGCCGCCGACAACAAAGGCCCGACGACCGTACAATTTTTTGGTCTAAAGCGCCTCTTGGAACTGCGGCCCGACCTGCCGCTGCGCATCACTTGGCTGATCGAGGGCGAGGAGGAAACGGGGTCGCCGAGCATCCCGAAATTCCTTGCCGAGCGAGGAGCTGAAATCGGGGAGGCCGACATGATCGTGATGAGCGATACCGGCAGTATGTCGCCCGAGCAAATTACGCTAACGACCGCACTTCGCGGGCTGGTTGGGGCGGAGGTCAGAGTGACAGGCCCGCGCGTGGACTTGCACTCAGGAGTGCACGGCGGAGCGGTCCGGAATCCAGTGCAGGCGCTCGCGAAGTTGCTCGCTACCCTCCACAACGACGACGGAACTGTGAACTTG
This sequence comes from Opitutales bacterium, assembly GCA_050331415.1. GTDB lineage: Bacteria > Verrucomicrobiota > Verrucomicrobiia > Opitutales > Cerasicoccaceae > DAIQNO01. The sequence goes on from JBHJGW010000219.1 coordinate 4,837, forward strand.
CCAGGGTTTTACGACGGGGTGGTGCCCCCGCATGCCTGGGAACGCGAGCAGCTTGCCCGCCTCAGCACCAGCGAAGCGGCCTACCGCGATTTTCTGGGCGTGCCGGAATTCTTTACCGCGTCGGGCCTTTCCCCCTTTGAGGCTACCCGCTTCGCGCCCACGCTGGAGTTCAACGGCATCGGCGGTGGATACCAGGGCAGCGGCAGCAAGACGATTATCCCGAGCCACGCGTTCGCCAAAATCACATGTCGCCTAGTGGCCAACCAAGATGCGTCCGCTGTCGCGGCCTCGCTAAAGGCAGCGCTGCAGGAACGCTGTCCGCGCGGTTGCACCGTGGAGGCGAAGGCTGAGGTGGGAGGCGCCCCTTACCTGGTGGTGCCGCCCCATCGCCCGAATACGCCTGCGGACCAGCCCCGGCGCCTCGCCGCTGCCTTCGAGGCAGCAGATGCGGCCATCGCGGCCCACTTCGGTTCACCGCCATTGTATTTGCGCGAGGGTGGCAGTGTGCCAATCATAGGCCAGCTAAAGGCAGCGACCGGGCTTGAAGCGGTGATGATCGGTCTCTTCTGCCCGGAGGACAACCTTCACGCGCCAGACGAAAGCATGTCGCTGAACATGATCGAACGCGGCATCGCGGCCTATGAGCAGCTCTTTGAGGCCATTGCTGACGCCGGCTGACCCTTGGTCAGGCATGATGCCTTGTCCTCTGTGCAACAAAAACGCCGCTCGAAATGAGCGGCGTCTTTGAAGGCATCAGAAGGGTTAGCTGATTAAAGGGAACGGGCTGCCTGTTCAAGCCGGTTCAGGTAGTTCTCGATGCGGGTATCATCCTTGATGCGCAGGGCCTCGCGCAGCAGGGTGATGGCCTCGTTGAATTCGCGATTACCTGCCAGCATCTGAGCGTGGGCGACTTTTGCGTTGAAGGCGTGATCGTCGAAGCGAGCAGCCTCCTCGAACTGAAAGGCGGCTTTTTGGAAGAGCTCAGAGGCGCGGCGGTCGCGTTCCTCGGCGCGGTCAAGGTTACCGGCTTCGCGGGCCGTTTCGGCTTCCGTATCGGCGTCCTCGGCCTGGTTGGCGTAAAACTCTCCGAGATCGATCAGGGCCTCAGCGTTGCCCGGGTCTTCTTGGACGATCCGTTCGAGGATGCCAATGGCCGCTTCGGTGTTGCCCTCGTATCGGGCAATTTGGGCCTGTAACTGCAGGAGAGTCATTTCCTGCTCCTCGCTGACGGTGACATCTGCGTTCTGCAGGGCGTTGATGAGCTGGGAGGCCTCGTCGTAGCGATTCAGGCGCACGAACAGCTCAGCGGCGTCGATCGCGATGGCAAGATTTTCGGAAGGATTGTCAAGGTTGAGCACCCCCATGAAGGTTTGGAGGGCGCGTTGCGGATTATCGCTGCGCAGGTAAATGTTGCCCAGTAGCTTGTG